>JBMDXC010000440.1:0-10465 GCA_048594805.1 Candidatus Entotheonellaceae bacterium
CCCGTCGCGTGTAACTGTAGAAACCGCCAATACCGACTTGATCATG
Source organism: Candidatus Entotheonellaceae bacterium (assembly GCA_048594805.1). GTDB lineage: Bacteria > Tectomicrobia > Entotheonellia > Entotheonellales > Entotheonellaceae > SXND01. The sequence continues at coordinate 47 of JBMDXC010000440.1, forward strand.
GTACGCGGACAACACTTCTCCCAACACCAGCAGCGATTCCTTGGCCACATCGAGCACACGATGGCCTTTGATCCAGGAGTCAGTTGAAGAGCTGAAGTCTACGAGAAGTAAGGTGACAAGATCGCGCCGCTGGCGTCGCCGTACGAGATAGAGCTTGTCGTCCGGTTGATGACCACTACGCGTTGTGGCGTAGCGGTCGATGAGGGCGTCAATATCCACGTCCGCGCCATCGGGCTGGCGGTTCTTGTGCACGCGCACAGCCCGCAGACGGTTGAAAGCTGCACGCAGGTCACGCACGTGTTTGGCATGTTTGTGCAACACTGCTGCCGCATAGGTACTGTCGGGAGATGACGCGGCGCGCCGTGTGGGACGGGTCACATAGACACTACACCAGGCTTGCTTGTATCGACGCGCCTTGGCGTCCCACTCATCGTAGAGAAACCTGATGGTGTCGGGCGTTTCGGCTGCTTCGACGTCTCCGACCGCCACGTCCAGGGTTACGTCGGCCCGGTAAATGGAGCGTGTCTGCGTATGGCTCCGCACGACGTCACGCAGGTCCAGTGCGTCGAGCGCTTCAGCATGCTGGGCGAGTTCATCCGCCCCATCCGGGGTGCGCGTCACGCCGCAGAACTCTTCGGCAGTTTCAATCTTTTCGAAGGTATGCACGAGCACGTCATTGTCGATGTCTTGCTGGTTGAGTTCGACCCGGCGCACCTGTTCTTTCGCTTTGCTACGCTGCTCCGTGCCAGTGGGTAAGGGCGTCTGGGGTACGGTATCGCCAGGCTCTTTTGACGCCTGCCATGCTGGTACAGGCATGAGTTGTCCCCATAGCATGACAGGAGCGACGGACGCGGCCTCCTTCTGTCTAGGACTCCGACACAGGCTGGCATACAGGGTGCGTGCTGCTGCCCTACCATGACCTTGCCGGGCGAGCGTCACACTGCGCTGTAACCACTCCCAGCCGGCCTTGTGCTCCCGCTTCTGATTGCACCAGACCTCCAGATTAAGTCCTAAAAGTACCTGCGTGAACGCCTCAAGGAGGGCGGCAGGGGTGTGTAGGGTCAGGCAGGGGGGACGACCACGCAGCACGAGTGGAAAGAAGCACTGGCGGAGTGCTCTGGTCATGGGGAGTTCAGCTTCCAGCGCCGCGAGTGTGGGTGGCACAGCGAGGAGCGTAGATAGGGTGGTCAAGGCGTCGGCGTGAGTATGCTCTGCGGACAGGACACACCCGAGCTGGCGTGAGGTCACCGTGTAGGCCACACGATAGAGATAGGCCAGCGCATTGGACTCAGGGTCCTCTGCGAGGCTCATGGTACGCGGCAGGTAGAGCACGTCACCGGCAAAGCCGCCGGCATGTTCCGCTTCCTGAATGTCCAGAGGTGCCCCGCTCAGGGCGCGGGCGACCAGCGTTAAGTGTGCCCGGAGATCAGCCAGGCACACCCCGCGTGCCAGCTCAGCCATATGCGTCCTATCACGCCAGACGGCGCGTTTCAGGCGCAAGACGAGTGTAAACAGGGTTTCGTCGAGACTCATAAGATGAGCGCCGCAGTATCTTGCAAGGCCGTAATGGTCTCGCTATCGTCCGTTAAAGGTTCAATGACACCGACGTGGCAGGCCGCTCTAGGCGGCATGCCGGCACGCATGAGCTGCCCGGCATGGATGAGCAAGCGTGTCGACGCGGAGGCAGCGAGGCCGAGTTCCTGCAGATGGCGTACCTTCGTGGCAAAGGTCACCAGCCGCCTGGCCATGGCCATCTCTACACCGCTTTCATGCGCCACGATTTCGGCTTCGATGGGCGGAGCAGGATAATGGAAGCTCAGCCCAACGAAGCGCTGCCGTGTCGACGATTTTAATTCTTTCCAGCTCCGCTGGTAGCCGGGGTTGAAGCTGATCACCAGCATGAACTCTGGCGGGGCGGTGAGCGTCTCGTTGCAGCGATCCAGAAAAATCTGCCGCCGATGATCGGTCAACGAGTGCAAGACCACGACGATATCTTCTCGCGCTTCCGTCACCTCGTCCAGGTAGAGAATGGCGCCCTCGCGTACCGCCCGGGTCAGTGGACCGTCCTGCCACACCGTGTCACCGCCCTCGACGAGATAGCGACCCAGGAGATCGGTGGCGGAGGTGTCATCATGACAGGCCACCGTGATAAGGGGGCGCTCAACGTCAGCTGCCATGGCCTCGACAAAGCGGGATTTGCCGCAACCCGTGGGGCCTTTCAGCATGAGGGCGAGCTGGTTACGATAGGCATGCTGAAACACCTCCACTTCATGATGGATCGGTCGATAGTAAGGTCTGGTCATCAGGCCACCTCGGCTGCCGCCAGGGTATCGATCTCGCCCACTGGCAGACCCGATTTCACAAACGTATAGACAAACGTCAGGATGCCGAGTGTAAACAGGCCGGCAGCCAGGATGAGGCCGAAGAAGTGTATGGCCAGCTCGTTTTGTACAGCCAGGAAGTCCATACCGACCCGGCGTTCGAGATAGACTTGCGTCACGCCGGCCACGGCAAAGGCTCCTGTCATACTCACCATGCCAACGTTTGCAGTCCAGAAGGCGAATGCGACTGCCCCAGTATCGTAGAGCTTGCGCCCGGTCAGGAGGGGCAGACTATACGAGATCATGGCTAGGACAATCATGGCATAGGCCCCCCAGAAGGCCAGGTGGCCGTGCATCGCCGTGACCAGGGTGCCGTGCGTGTACAGGTTGACCTGTGGCAAGGTATGGGCAAAGCCGAGGAATCCTGCCCCAACCGCCGACATAATGGCACAACCAACGGTCCAGTTCAGCGCTATCGTATTGGGGTGCTGACGTCCACCACGCTTCACCATGGCGACGGCATACATGGCCATACCCAGGAAGGCAAGTGGTTCCAGGGCGCTGAAGATGCCGCCGATCCACAGCCAGTAACGTGGTGTCCCGATAAAATAGTAGTGATGACCGGTGCCCAAAATACCAGAGAGAAACGTGAGGCCGACGATAACGTACAACCACTTTTCCACCACCTCACGATCGACCCCCGTGAGCTTAATCAACAAATACGACAGGAGCCCTCCCATGATGAGTTCCCAGACGCCTTCCACCCAGAGATGCACCACCCACCAGCGCCAGTAGGAATCCATCGTCTGGTTGGTGGTATCGATCATGCCGGGCAGATAGAGGAGAGCAGCGGAGAACAGGCCGAAAAACAAGATCAGGCTGGTAGTCGTGCGTCGCGGACTCCTGAAGAGGGTCATGCCAATGTTGAAGATAAACAGTAGCACATCGACCACCACCAGGTAGTCCAGTGGGCGCGGGATTTCGAGAAATTTACGGCCTTCCCACCAGTTCACGTGAAAGCCGGTGAGGGCAATCACACCCACGACGACCAGGCCAGCGAGCTGGATCAGGGCAAGCGTGGGCGAAAACAGTTCGCGTCCGGTTTCGTCAGGAATAATGAAGTACGCAGCCCCCATAAAGCCGCACAGGAGCCACACGACCAGCAGATTATTGTGGCTGGCCCTGGCCGCGTTGAATGGGATGTAGTCGTGCAGGACGTCATACCCCATATGGGCAAAGGCCATGATAAAGCCGTAGACAATTTGCAGGCACAGCAGCAGCAGGGCTACCGCAAAAAAATAGTAGGCAATCCTTTGTGATTGATATCTCATATGGCTCTCCTTCCCTCCCAACCTCTTACTGCCCACCGAAGCGATGGGGCAGAGGGCAGCCTCGGGGACAATGGTGTAGATGGTTAGCGCTGCTTCATTTTCGAGAGGAATGAAGCCAGCTCGACGACGTCCGCCTCGGTGAGGGGTAATTTTGGCATGAGCGTGCCAGGTTTCAGTTGCTGTGGATCGGTAATCCAGGCCACCAGGTTGTCATACGACCGGCGATCGCCGACACCATCAAGGGCAGGGCCGACCACACCGCCCTGCCCTTCCAGGCTGTGGCAGGCAATGCACATCTGGTTATAGATTTTGGGCCGCTCAGGGCTAGCAACGACTTCACCGGTTGCCGGGGCTGGTACGGCCACGGGGAGCAAGGTTGGTCTGGCGGGAAAGCCATTCAGATCTATATTGCCAATCCATTGCAGAAAGGCCACCAGGGCTTCGATTTCGGTGTCCGTAAAGTTGTATTTGACCATGCGACGCTGTCCGGGATACAGCGCCTGCGGATCGCGTAACATCGCCTTGATGAACTCTGGCCCGCGTCGCTCATAGACCTTGGTAAGCTCAGGGGCATAGTAGGCGCCTTCGCCTAACAGGGTGTGACACCCCATACAGTTGTTCTGCTCCCACAGCTGCTTGCCGTGCACTACTTGCTCTGTCAGGTTCTGCTGGTTCGTCTGCGCCGGGACGCGGCGTATCGTGTCGATGGTGAGGAGCAGAAACACGGCTGAAAAGCCGATAGTACCCAGGAGAAAGAAGGTCCGGGCGGCTGATTTCGAGAGCATAGTATTCCTCCTCGCGCCTTGGGGTCAGTCCTGCACTGCCCGGCGAATCACTTCGAGAGTTGACGCCATGTCCTGTTGCAGTCCCTCCTGGCGGTGCACAATCTCGCCGGCCTTGTTCAACACGGTGATCACATTCGAATGGATGAAGCCGCCACTCTGGTCGCGTTTGTACTTGATGCCGAGGAGCGTTGCGAGTTCCAGCACGTCATCAGGATGCCCAGTGAGGAGCACCCAGGACATTGGATCGAGATGCATCTTGGCGCTATACGCGCTGAGGACACCAGGTGTATCCCGTACTGGATCAAAGCTGACCAGCACAAAACCAACATGGGGGCGGAGTTCTGGGGGCAGTGCTGCTTCCATGCCTTGCATGCGGCTGACGATAATCGGGCAGGCAGTTTCACAGGTCGTATACACCATGGCGAGCACCTGCACCTTGCCCTGCAACTGCCCTAAACGCAGTGGCTGTTCCGTCGCCGTCGTCCACACAGACTCTAACTGATAGATGGACCTGGCGCTATACTCTGCAGCCGGGAGTTCTGGGTGACCAGCGTGGCCTGTGTGATCGGTCACGGCCGGAGCGACGGACCACACGCCGAGGAGCAGGCATCCTATGAGCACAGCAAGAACACTCAACCGTTGGTATAGCCTCATGGCAGATCCTTTGCACACCGAAAGCCCAGATTATGGAGAGTATAGGTCCCACGCAGACTACTCCGATAGGCGTCGCGCATGAAGGCAGGGTAATTGACCCGTTCTTGCTCCGACACGGCAAACGCCCCGAAGCCGCAAAAGCGATCCCCTTCGGCCTCCTTGTCACCGCGTGCGGCACCAGTGGCGAAAGTAGCCTGGAAGTCGGCAACCCACTCCCAGATACTGCCGTGCAGGTCATAGATCCCCCAGTAGTTTCTCTGTCCACTGCCAATCAGGGGGGGCACTGAGGGAGCAGGGAGCGTATACCATTCCAGGAGACGCGTCTGATAGCCAGGGTCCATACGCCCATCTGGCGCCGTCTCACTGGCCAGCGCAACGTATTCCCACTCCGCGCTGCTGGGCAGTCGCTTCTGCTGCCATCGGCAGTAGGCGCGTGCGGCAAACCAGGACACATACGTCACAGGGCGCGGCGCGAGAGTAGCGGCCACCTCCGGCAGTGGGAAGTCAGCCTGCCAATGGTGCAGGTACGTCGCATCTGCCAGCAGGGGGGAGACCTGCGAGCGCTGCCAGCGCGGATTGGCCTGGACGAAGGCCACATACTGCGCATTCGTCACCGGATATATGTCGAGATAAAATGGGGCCACCGTCGTCGCTTGCTCCACTCCCTCTGCTTTGAACAGGGGAGTGTAGACCCCTCCGACGATAAATCGCATGCCCAACGGTGGCTCTGGGACCTCACCCGCGGCTGGCGCTGTCCAGGAGGTCCACACTAGCTCCAGGAGACCGTAGCATCCCAGGACAACCAGGAAAACCATACGTACCCGCAACTTCTTAATTATGGTCTTCACGCTCCAGCCTCACCTCGTCTGGAGAGACGGCCTCCCCTGTATTCCCCCAGCTATTGCGGACATAGGTGAGCACGTTGGCTACCTGTTCATCGGTCAATTGCACGACGGGGGGCATCACGCTGTCGTATTTGGTCCCGTTGACCATGATGGGTCCAGACATGCCGCGTAGCACGATGCGAATACTCCGCGCCTTATCGGCCATCAGGAAGTCGGAGCTCGCGAGAGGCGGAAAGACCTGCGGCAGGCCCTGGCCATTCGTCTGATGGCAGACTGCACAGGTTTGCATGAAGACCAGCTTGCCTTTCTCCATCTGGATCTCTTTGGTCATGGTGACGATCTCCGGGGTCTGCTTGATCGCTTCCTCGACCTTTTTCTCGAGCGTGGCGATTCTCTGGGCTGCCGCATAGCCTTCTGGTGCCTGCTCTCCAAGGTACGTTTCATCAACCTCCTTGCCGGAATACACAAGTGTGTTCTCTGGCCCATCGACTTTCAGCATAGCCAGGGCGCCCTTGTTGAAGGCGCGAAAGATGGAATGGTCGACGAGCACGTAGGTCCCTGGCACCTCGAGCTTAAACTCTACAATGGCTGACCCACCGGCCGGGACCAGGGTCGTCTGGACATTTTCCTGCCGTATCGCGGTGCCGCCTTCAGCGTAGACCCTGTCAAAAATCTCCCCAATAACATGGAACGACGACACCAGGTTTGGGCCGCCATTGCCTACGAAGAGGCGGACGGTTTCCCCCACATTCGCCATCAGGGCATTGTCGCCCACCAGGGCATTGATAGCGCCGTTGAATACCACATACGTTGGGCGTTCTTCAATGGCTTTTTCCATGTCAAAGGGCTGTAACCCCTCTGCCCCATGGCGCCCTCTGGTATAGAACTCGCTCTGCATGACGTAGTATTCACGGTCGACCGCCGGCAAGCCTTCCCGTGGCTCTACCAGAATCAGGCCATACATGCCATTGGCCACGTGCATCCCTACAGGTGCCGTGGCGCAGTGATAGACATACAGCCCGGGGTTAAGCGCCGTGAACGAAAACTGCGAGCTGTGGCCAGGCGCGGTGAACGTCGAGGTCGCTCCACCCCCAGGGCCAGTGACGGCGTGCAGATCAATATTGTGTGGTAGTTTGCTACTGGGGTGATTGTTGAGGTGAAACTCTACCACATCCCCATGTTTGACGCGGATAAATTTCCCCGGGACGCGGCCGCCAAAGGTCCAGAAGACATAGTCCACACCATCAGCGAGGCGGTGGACTACTTCCCGCACTTCCAGATTGACGATGACTTTGGTGGGATGGTCGCGGGTGATGGGTGGGGGAACCAGGGGGGCATCTGTTAACACCGCAATTTCTTGTCCCGTGACCTCAGTATGCGTGGCTGGTGCCCCACCCGGCTTGGGGCTCTGTGCCCTGGTGGAGGCTTCCCCGATCACCAGCCCTACGAGCAAAATGAGCCCAAGACGTAAGACGCTCCCTACGCCGCAGCTGTCCCAAGCGAGAGCACTCTTTTTCATCTCATCTTCCTTTGAATGTTGGGTGCAGTGGACTGAGCCGTGTTCCCTCCCTGACAAACACCCGCTGGGAGGGTGCAACATGCATACCAATGGCAGAGTATAGTGTTGGGGCGCGGTGATACAGGGCGTTGTACGGAATACACGCGTGCCAGCTTCTCTGGACGCCGGACAATCTGTCTGTGCAGGGGACACACTGTCACTATAACGTAACAGTGCGCGCAGCGACACAGCCTACTACACTTGGCGCATGAGGCCTCTACCCTACCAGAGGGGCGCGAGCTGGACATGCTACTGTCGACCGAGGAGATGGTGCCCATCGCGTTGCTGGCCATGGCCCTGCAGAACGCCTGGTGTCCGGCTGCCTCCTTTACGGGAACCCAGGGCGGCATTGTCACCGACAATGCCCGCACGCGTGCGCACATAAAGCAGATTACCGCCACACGGGTGTGCAAGGTTTGGGGGTGCCTGAGGCCCCCAGCGGCACGGGGTCAGTCAAGCTGTAGCAGTCTTGTACACCGGCCATAATGGCGGGATTGGCCGACCATGTCTGGACCTTGAGAGAAGTGCTGCTCTTTCGGGTACCACCGTGGCCGCAGCCACAAGTGGTATAAGAGGTTGGGCCAGAGGATGATCGTGAAGCCGAGTGGCTCAAGTTCGCCGGCAACCAGGCAACGAGAGCGGAATGAGGTCCTGCACACCCGATTCAAGAGCTTATAACCGGCTGATGCACACCAGGCAGACGGCTTGGGAGAGGTTCGAGCTCTTTATCCGCATCAGCCAGGGACATGATCTAACGTATTGTGTCTCTGAGAAAAGAGCGATAGAATTGCTACAAGCATGGGCAGCGAGACGGCCGGGCCGGTAGGCATGCTCCGCAAGAGTCGGAAGCACGCCTGCACTATGGGCCACGACTGAGGGGGGGAGTCATGAACAACAGGACCAGCGAAAGCCTTACCACGCCGTGGGAGCCAGCCAATGGTCTAGTATCGGCGCCAGCCAACGTTGCTCTGGATACCGAAATGTACCGTGCGTCTCCAGTAGAATCGGATTTTAGTCAGGATGATCGGTCAGGCGTTCTGCTGTTAGAGGATCTGCTCGGGATCAAGTCGCCCCGGCAATTTGTGCAGGCGCTCAGGACGAAGCACGCGGACACCAAAAAGATTGCCGAACTGCTCAAGTATGAGGTTGAGCTGGAGCGCCTGCAGGTCGAACTGGTGAAGATGCAGCGCTGGATCCAGCAGACCGGCCGGCGGCTTGCCATTCTGTTCGAAGGGCGTGATGCTGCCGGCAAGGGAGGAGCGATTCGGCGTTTCACCGAGCATCTCAACCCGCGTGCCATGCGGGTTGTGGCGTTGCCAAAGCCGACTGAGGAAGAAAGAGGGCAATGGTACTTTCAGCGCTATATGAAACAATTGCCGAATCGTGGCGAAATGGTATTTTTTGATCGGAGCTGGTACAACCGTGCCGTTGTGGAGCCGGTCAACGGTTTTTGCACGCCGGAGCACTATACACTGTTCATGCGTCAGGTCCCCGAATATGAGCACATGCTCTTTGAAGACGGTGTGACGTTAATCAAGTTCTGGTTTTCCATCTCCAAGGAGGAACAACTCCAACGGTTTAAATCCCGAGCGAAAAATCCGCTCAAACAATGGAAGCTCAGCCCGCTGGATGACCGAGCCCAGGAGCTATGGGACGAGTACACCACATACAAAGAATGGATGTTCAGCAAAACACACACCACCTTCAGCCCGTGGATTGTGGTGAAAGCGAACAACAAGCGTAAGGCCAGGCTGGAAAGTATGCGTTACGTACTGGCCACGCTGGATTACACCGGGAAAGAATCGGCCTGCACGTCGTTGTACCCTGACCCAAATATTATTACCCGCTTCCACCGGTCAGCGGTCAAGATCGATTGATACTGCCCGGGTGTCGTACTTACCCCTTGAAGGGGAGTCATCAGCGCCACAAAGAGCTCTGGCGTCTCTCCTACCTGTCGACACAGCGTCAGCGCCCGGCTCTAGACGGCTTCCACGTCCAGAGTCGCATAGCCCCTGGTGGCTATCAATACCGGGCCCAGAGTGGTCTGCCGGAGCAGCTCGTGCTGAATGCGCTCGGGAGTCTCTGGCAAGTTCTTGAGCACCTCCAGCCCCTTGCCGCAGTGCGCCACGGCTGCCACATAGGGGGATTGGGCACTGCTGCACTCGCCTGCCCGCTGCCAGTACCCTACGGCCTGTGCCCCAAGGCCCGCCTCCGTGTAGCGCTGGGCCAGCAACTCGGGCTGGGCCTCACGGGTGTCGGGAAACTGCGCCTCCAGCACCTACGCACACATCGCCTAGGAGACCACGCGCGACGTTGTGGGTATCAAGTCATTGCCACCCGAGTCTGCTGTATGGCGACATAGGCGCGCAACAGATCAGTCACAGTCAGAATACCAGCGAGTCTGTGGTCTGCGGCTATCACCGGCAGGCAGCCCAGTTTGTGGTCGAGAAAGAGCTGCCCGGCAGCGGCAACGCTGGTCTCCTCTGTCACGGTATGCACGTTCGTGGTCATAATGTCCTTGACCATCATGGTCATTAATAGCAAGGGCGCTTCATAACTTGTCAGCAGCGGCACTGAGGAAGCGCCAGCCTGCCGGAGATCACGATCGGTCAGGAGGCCAAGGAGCTTGCCGTCCTCTGTCACGATGGGTAAATGACGAATCGTAGCACTATGCAGGCGTTGCTGCGCTTGACTCACCAGGTCGTCCTTGTGGCCAGTCAGGGGGGCAAAATTCATATAGGTGCGCACCGGCAGGTGGGCAGCCACGCCCCCCAGGTCCATCAGGAAACTTCGGAGTAAATCAATCGCTGTGACCAGACCGACAAGCTGTCCACTGCTCAGCACCGGTAGACAGCCATATGGCCCCTCAAGTAAGCGGCGCGTTCCCTGCACGATATCTGCTTCAGGTGACACCGTGATCACCTC
>JBMDXC010000441.1:0-17064 GCA_048594805.1 Candidatus Entotheonellaceae bacterium
AGTTCGGCGAGTCCGGCAGCGCGATCGTGCCAGTGGTGTATGGTCAGGATGGCGAGGGTCGCGTCAAAGGCTGCGTCCGCCCACGGCAGGTATTCGGCCATGGCCTGCACAACGGGCGCTGCCCCGGCAGGCCGCTGCTGAATCATCGCGCGAGAGGGTTCCACTGCCACCACCTGCAGGTCGGCGGGCTCATAGGAGCCTGTGCCAGCACCCACATTAAGTACCGTGTGCGCTTCGCCCAGTGCGGCGCGGATGACCTGGGCGATCCTGGGGTCTGGCTGGCGGGTGACGCTATAGCTACGGCCGATTTCGTCGTATACTGCCTCCATAGAACGTTCCTGATGTTTCTGATCCTTGGTTTCAATGAGCATAGGCATGTATTTCCGGCCGGTACCCCATGAAAGCTCTTCCTACTCGCTGGCTTGTCAACACACATCTGACATAGTAAGGATCAGCTCCACAGGAGATTCCTGTGCCTGGCACTTAGGCAATGCCCCCACGACATTGGTCCGCCCTATGCAGCCCATCTTTACCCTGGTCTTGCGGTAGACATAACGCACGCCGAATGAGCGTTGCGACGCCACTATTCCGCGTGGGTAGTGGAGCGCCACGCAGACCCGGGCCACAACCAGCCAGCAGCGCCTGGAGGTACGGCGAATCATGCAACGAGGTCTGATGATTGCCGCCAATTTCGGGTGGTGTACAGACGGGACCAAAGAGGTACGGACGCAGTTCTATGTGTGGTGGTGCCCAGATGAACAGATCGCCTGGCGGTGGGGCGGCACCCTGCCAGAGATTCCGACTATGCCGCAGACCGAGCGGCCGGCCAGTCGTCGGCTCTACGGCAGCATCCAGGCACTGCTCAACCTCCCGGAGGGCCGCCTCATATTCCCAACGTGGCACGATGCCGCCAGCACGGTCTGTCGTATTAACAAGCACCCAGCCACTGCTGTGAAACACGGCACGGGTATGGGCCAGGTTAATCTTGTCGCCTTTGATGGCCAGCAAGCCAGCGTGCCGGAGCAGGACATTGGGCCGTATGGCACGGTGGATCGGCTCGTGCCCATGATCTGAGGAGATGAGCAAGGTGTCGTCATCCTCAAGGCCATCGAGAAGGCGGCCAAGTTGGTAATCGACTTCTTGATGCACCGCGAGCATCGCCTGGGCGGCGGCGCCGTATGGCCAATCAGCCAGGGCATCACGCAGCATTTGATGCGAGATTTCATCAATGGCCGGCTGGTAGAACAGCATAAGATCGGCCGGATGGCGCGCCAGGGCTTGCACCGCAATTTCCCCAAAGAAGCGGGCCACGCGGCAGGTCAAAGACTGGAGGGTGGACACGGTGAGGCGCGGACCTTTCCCTATGCAGCCGCGACTAAAAAACCAGCCAATGCCGGCTCCGAGGAACGGGCCTACGTCATGGGGCCAGGACTGGTGTGGATAGGCGGCGAACTGATGTACCGCCGAACACCACAGCCAGTCGGTCTCAGGCCTTCCAGAGGCGCGGAGCCACGCCACATACGCGCCAATGCCGGCCGTGCGGTCGAGCCATAGCGGCAGCAGGTCCTCAGGCTGATGAAATGGCACTAATGGCACGGCGGTGCCGCTTCGGCTATACACCGTATAGCCATGCTTCTCCCGGTGGACGTGATATGTCTGCTCTGCCAGGGTGAGCGTGGTCGTGCCTGCCTGCAGACGCACGAGCTGAGGCCGGGCAATCTCCTGGTTATAGCCATCTATGATACAGTGATAGGAGGCTGTGGGGTATGGCCAGGGATAGGGCACGCGTTGCAAGGGATCAGGGGCAAAGGCTGTACAGACGAGAGACACTGTCCGCCTCGCTGCGGCGGCCTCGACCCATACCGGAGGGCGGCGCAGCCAGCGGCTATCGAAGCCACTCACTGATTCCACTACACTATGCTGTGGCGTAGATGGAAGAGGAGCTGTAAAACCCGGAGTGCCATGGTCTGCTTCTTCGCAGCCCGTAAACAGCGTCATGAGTCCCGGTGGCGTCTCACAGTTAGGTCCGGGTGGTGCCATGGCCGTCAGGCTGCCGCGTGTGACGACGCGTTGCAGGTGCGGTAAAGCGCCGCGCTGCAAGAGGTCCACCACGAGGGCATGGGATGCGCCGTCCCAAATGAGCCAGAGGGTTTTGGCCAAGGCCGTGCCTTTCTGTTAAGCAAACAATTCCCGTTGTAATTGTGCCAGCACGAGACGATCGGTCGGAAACGCCAAATTGTCCGGCAAATGATGCAGAGACCTATACGCCACCTGGTCGACATCGTCATCTGGCCGCAAGGTGCCACTGAGCACTATACCACGAAACCAGATGCCAACGGAATGCGACGCCGGATTGTGAAAATTCGAGTGCACGGCGTAGACCTCGCCGACGTCGACTAGCAGCCCCGTCTCTTCCTGAAACTCGCGCTGGGCCGCTTGTCGTACGTCCTCGTCATATTCCACATACCCGCAGGGGATGCACCAGGCACCCTTATACACCCCACGCGCGCGCCGTGCCAGCACAATATGATTGTCCTGCAGGACGATGACGGCAACCCCAACCACAGGATTTTGCCAGAAAATAAACTGACACGCTGGACACACCAGGCGTTCACGCCCGTGCAACCCCTGGCGCCTGAAGGCGGTTCCACAGCACGGACAATACTGATAAGGCCGTGGCATGGCCGGCCTTTTCTCCTCTCCTGCTTCCTTACTCATCCATTCCGTACGCCGCATTCCGCACCCCACATACATGAAGCCAGTGGTTTTTTGTAGCACGGCTTGTTAGTATTTCCGTCAAACGAGTCTACCAAAGACAGTTCGCGTGGTGTAGCATGAACAAGCACCCGCATATTACTCTAGTGTCAAAAGGGATGTTATGGCTCAACCCACCCAGCTCGAAAAGCGCCTGGCCAACCTTGAAGTGCATCTGGCCCAGGAAAACCCGGTGTTGCTGCGCGCTGTCAAGAGTTTTCGTGATCTCGATACCGTGGCGCGCCGTCTCGGGTTTTTCAACCAGGAGGAGTCGTATGCCACGCGTGTGCCGTGGTGGCCGCTCATCGCCGTTCTCGGCACCTATTCGGCCGGGAAATCGACTTTTCTCAATACCTATCTAGGCTACAAACTGCAGCTCACCGGCAACCAGGCGGTCGATGATAAGTTTACTGTGGTCTGTTTCAGCAATGAAGAGGGTGTCCGTGTCTTACCTGGTCTGGCGCTCGATGCTGATCCACGGTTCCCGTTTTATCAGATCAGCCGTGCCATTGAAGAGACCGCCCCCGGTGAGGGACGTCGCATCGATGCCTACTTACAGTTAAAAACCTGCCCCAGTGAGGCTGTACGCGCCAAGATTCTCATCGATTCGCCAGGCTTCGATGCCGATGCCCAGCGCACCTCAACGCTGCGTATCACCAATCACATCGTCGATCTGTCCGATCTCGTGCTGGTATTTTTCGATGCCCGACACCCCGAAGTGGGCACCATGCACGATACCCTTGATCACCTGGTGTCGCAGACCATCGTCCGTCCTGACTCCAACAAGTTCCTGTACATACTCAACCAAATCGATGCCACCGCTAAGGAGGACAATCCCGAAGACGTCGTTGCCTCCTGGCAGCGTGCCCTGGCCCAGGCCGGTCTCACTGCCGGGCGCTTTTATCGCATCTATGACAAGGATGCGGCCATTCCGATCGACGACGAGGCACTCCGGGCGCGCTTCGAGACGAAACGCGATGAGGATATGGCCGAAATCTATGCCCGCATGCAGCAAGTCGAAGTCGACCGGGCCTATCGCATCGTCGGCATCCTGGAACAGACCGTCCACGATATTACGGAGAAGGTCGTGCCGAAGCTCCAGAGCATGCTGAAGCAGTGGCGCCAGCGTGTCCTCTGGACTGATGGCATCGTGTTTGGTGCTATTCTCGCCGGGATACTGGTCTGGACCTTGGCAACGGGCCAATGGTGGGGGCTGTCCTTCACGCATCCTTTCTGGTCGACACTCCTCAGCGAACCGGTGTGGCGCTGGGTGGCGCTGGGCGTCGTCGTTGTCGTGGCCGGAGGTATCCACCTGGCTGTTCGCCACTTCGCTGCCAGATCGGTCACCGCCAAACTTCGGCGTGAGACCAATGATATGCGGGAGCAGGATCTCCTGGACAACTTCATCGCCGCCTTTCGCAGGAATACCAGTATCTGGCACAGCGTCTTGCATAAACGCCCGGTTGGCTGGGGCAGGCGCGCGCAGCGACGCCTGAGAGAAGTGCTCATTGAGGCCAACCGCTATGTCCAGGATCTGAACGATAAATTCACCAACCCTTCAGGCAAGGGCGTGCCCATTTCGAAACCGACCGTCGAAGTGGAGAAGCCCGAACAAGTTGGTGCCTAACGCTCCAACCCTCTCCCTCTCACCCCTTCTCTCTTTGGGAGAGGGTTGGATCACAGGGGGAGGGTCATCTCCACTTGTCTTACGCCACCTTGCGCACCAGCTGCTTAATGCCCTTCTCTAGCCCATCGAGGGTCAGCTCATACATCGGAAACACCTGGCGCACGAGGTTGATGGTGGTGCGATTCCACTGCCCTTCCGGGAGAGGATTCAGCCAGATGCAGGCACGAAAGTGCTCCTGGATGCGGCGTAGCCAGGTAATACCGGGCGTGTTATTATGGTGGTAATAATACAAAGCGCCACCGGGATCAATCAGCTCCTCAGGAGCCATGTATGCATCTCCAACCAGAATCACTCTGTAGTCCGCATCCAGGATGTGCAGCAGGGAGGACGTGGACACGCTTGTGTGCAGGCGCATATCAGAGTAGAGCTGCTCGTAGATGCAGTTGTGAAAATAGTAGTACTGAAAATCTTTGAAGTGCGTGGCTTTGTGCGCCGCGGAAAAGAGGCCCTCGACCAGGGTGGTGTAGGGCATCATCGAGCCTCCGGCATCCATGAGCAAGAGCACCTTGGCATGGTTCTTCCGCGGTGGACAGAAAATGAGTTCGATCTCGCCGCCGTTCCGGCACGTCTGGTCAATAGTTTCTTCCAGGTCTAACTCCTCCTCCGCCCCGAGGCGTTTGAGATGACGGAGTTGTTTGAGGGCCACCTGGATCTGACGAATGTCCAGGGTACGATCCCGACGGTAGTTCTCATAGCGGCGCTCTGCCGCCACCTGCACAGCGCTGCGCTGTCCCCCTTCGCCCTCCACGCGCATGCCCTTGGGATGCCTGCCATGCTGGCCAAAGGGCGACGTGCCACCCGTACCGAGCATGCGGTCACCGCGGTCGTGCCGCTCTTGCTGCTCCCGGAGACGCTGCGCAAAGAGTTCGCGGAGCGCCTCCAGGTCAAGCTGTTGCAGCACGGTGAGCTGTTCTGGCATCAGGTGCGCAAGCGTGTTGGGGTCCTGCAACC
Source organism: Candidatus Entotheonellaceae bacterium (assembly GCA_048594805.1). Taxonomy (GTDB): domain Bacteria; phylum Tectomicrobia; class Entotheonellia; order Entotheonellales; family Entotheonellaceae; genus SXND01. The sequence goes on from JBMDXC010000441.1 coordinate 5,393, forward strand.
ACGCCACAATCTCATCGATAATGGCATCCGGGGTCACGATACCGTGGAACGCCTCTTGGAAGGCCTGGTCGTATGCCTCATAATAGCTCACATCCTTGACCAGGAGCGCGCGTGCCAGCGTGTAGAAGCGCTCCAGCGAAGTCTGTGCAAACCCCATGCTGAGAGCCTGCATCAAGACGCGCCACTCGGTGAGGGCGACGGGAATTTTATGGCGTCGGAGTGTGTAGAAAAAGTCGAGGAACATACGTATGGAGCCTCAGGCCCGCGCATACGTAGAGTTTATGCCTTTTTTCAGCATCACTTCGACATCACTTTCCTTTTTCAGCAACACCCCCAGGAACGGCAGTTTCGTGGTCAATTGCTCGGCCGAGACCCCGCCGGCAACAAGGGCTTGCAGCCAGTCAATGAGTTCAGAGGTGGACGGCTTTTTGCGCAGCGCAGGTCCCTGGCGTAGCTCGTAAAAACGCTCCAGCGCTTGCTCCAACAGATCGTCTTCCAGCCTGGGGTGATGCACATGCACGATCTCGGCCATCAAGTCGCGCCCGGGAAAAGCGATGTAGTGAAAGACGCAACGCCGCAGGAAAGCATCGGGGAGTTCTTTTTCCGCATTGGATGTGATAATGACGATAGGCCGATGTTTCGCTACGATGCGCTCATCCGTCTCAAGAATGTAAAAATGCATCTCGTCGAGTTCATTGAGCAGATCGTTGGGAAACTCGATATCGGCTTTATCAATTTCGTCGATGAGCAATACCATCTGTTCGTCCGCCGTAAACGCCTGCCCCAGACAGCCGAGCCGGATATACCGTTTCATATCCGACACATCACCATCGCCAAAGCGTGCATCGTTGAGGCGTTGCACCGTATCGTAGATGTACAGCCCGTCTTTGGCCTTGGTCGTTGATTTGATATTCCATACCAGGAGCGGCTTGCCAAGCGCCCGAGCAATGTTGTGCGCGAGCAACGTCTTGCCAGTGCCAGGCTCTCCCTTCACGAGGAGAGGGCGCTGCAAGGCAATCGCCACATTGACCGCATCGCGCAAATCCGAGGAGACGATGTATTTCTCGGTACCGGTAAACTGATCAAAGCTGCTGACCTGCATGCCTGCTCCTTGTGCAACGGGCTCGAACGCGCGGCAGAGAGTGGAGTCATAGCAGCATAGCACATCTCAAACGGTGGGTCCAAGCCGTCACCGTTCCGTGGTCCGACCAAGGCGTTGGGCGAGATAGGCTGTCAAAGCCCCGCCTGATCTGCTACCATACAGAGCAGGGTTGGCGATCTGCATTGGGCCGCTTTCCTGCCTTAGCACACGCAACAGACCAGAGCATCGGTGAGCAAAGGGGTCTCTATGGCGAGTATTGTCCAGCGTCTTTTGCAACTTGGGCGGGCGCATGTGCATGATTTCCTTAACCAGCATTGGCCTGGAGCCTCCTCTTCCCCCGCCTGGGAGACGGACTTTAAGACGCATGAGCACCCGCATGACGACGACTTTTACCACGCCTCGCCCCCTTTTGAGGAATCTGCCTCAGCCGGCCATGGCCTGCCACACAGTGCCGAGCTGGCGCGTTGTTATCGCATGCTCGATCTGCCGTTTGGTGCTCCGATGGCGCAGGTGACCAGACAGTGGAAAACATATCTGAAGCAATGTCATCCGGACCGCTATGCCAATGATCCGGCCAAACAGGCGGACGCCACCTTTCTTACGCAGCAACTGAACGACGCACATCAGAAAATCAAAGCGGCCTGGGAACAGCACCAGCGCTAACGCAGGTTGCACGTGCAGACGGGCGCAGACGCCCAGGAGGATAAGCACATGCCAATTTTCACCCCTGAGCAGCTACACCACACCGGCGTGGCATTGTTCCGTGCCGCCGGAGCTTCCGCAGAGGAAGCGCAGATCATCGTGGAGCACCTGGTGGGAGCGAACCTGGCTGGACATGACTCCCACGGCATGATTTTACTGCCCACGTACATCGCGCGTATGAAACGGGGGGATATTGTCCCTGGCGCGCCCATGACCATCGAGCAGGAGACGCCGACGAGCGCGCGCATCAATGGGAACTGGGGGTTTGGCTACGTCGTCACCACGCGGGCGATGGAGATGGCCATTGCCAAGGCCAAGGCGCACCAGGTGGCGGCCATGACCATCTACCAGCAGAGCCACGTTGGGCGCGTAGCCGACTATCCACTGATGGCGGCGCGCGCTGGCATGATTGGGCTGATGACCTGTGACTCGGGCCGCGGGCCCAAGGCCGTGGTGCCCTTCGGTGGCCGTCAGGCTCGTCTCGGCACAAACCCCATCTCGGTGGCCTTCCCCAGCGACCTGGAGGGGCCTATTTTCCTGGATATGGCGACGAGTGCTGTGGCGGCTGGCAAGCTGTCAGTCCAGCGCAACCGCCGTCAACCGGCCCCACCGGGCTGGATTGTGGATAAGGACGGCAATCCGACCACCGATGTGGAAGCCTACTATGCTGGTGGGGCGATTCTGCCGATGGGCGGGGATCAGGCCCATAAAGGGTACGTACTCTCCTTCATGGTCGAGACGCTGTCGGGTATTTTAACGGGCCTGGGATTTGGCGTATCGCCGACCGGGCGCCATAATGACGGGACGTTTCTGGCGGTGTTTGACGTCAATGCCTTTCTGCCGTTGGAGAAGTTCAAGCGGGATATTGCCGAGTTTGTCGACTACCTCAAGGCGACGCCACCGGCTGCCGGGTTTACGGAAGTGCTCTATCCCGGTGAGTTAGAATATCGCACTGCGCAACAGCGTCGGCGTGATGGCATCTATATTGAGGATGAGACCTGGAACCAGATTACGGCCCTGCAAAAGGAATATGGGTTGCCAGCCTCAGTCTAGGGGAAACGCCGGGGCAGGCGCTTGCGAGTGCCCGGCATTTTGGGGACAATATGTGACAATGCCAAGCAAGCCACGTCGATAGCGATGCAACAGAGGGAAGTGTTCTATGGCCCGACGCAGACCGCCTCTCTGGGCGGAGAGTGACGCCAGTATACATGGAGTGCGCTTCCTGCTCGCGCAACTCGGTGCTGCAATGCTCGGCTTGCTGGCCTATCTGGGGCGTATAGGGTTCTTCCTGGGCCAGTCTGTAGGCCTGACCTTTATTCCCCCGCTCAAAATTCGCCGGGTCATGCGGCAGGTGCAATTTATTGGGGCACGCTCCCTCTTAGTGATTGCCCTGACCGGGCTTTTCACCGGCATGGTCCTGGGGCTGCAAGGGTACTATACTCTGACGCGTTTTGGCTCAGAGGCGTATCTGGGACCAGCGGTGGCCATTAGCCTGATCACCGAATTAGGGCCGGTGCTCTCGGCGCTCATGGTCACCGGGCGGGCCGGCTCCGCCATCGCTGCTGAAATTGGCATCATGCGGATTACGGAGCAGATCGATGCGCTCGAAGTCATGGCCTTGAATCCCATCCGCTACCTCGTGGTCCCTAATATTGTCGGGGGCATTATTGCCCTACCGCTCTTAGGGGCACTGTTCTCGGTGATCGGCATTTACGGCGGCTACCTCGTGGGGGTGCAACTGCTGGGGGTCAGCAGCGGTACGTATTTTGGCAGTATGACGGACTTTGTATCGCTGACCGATGTTCGCAACGGCCTCTACAAGTCACTCGCGTTTGGAGTGGTCATTACGTTTCTGTGTTGTTTCAAGGGCTATCATACGGGCTATGGGGCCGAGGGCGTGAGCCATGCGACGACGGAGGCGGTGGTGTGGTCGTCGGTGGCCATCCTGGTGTTGGATTATTTCCTCAACTCGGTGCTGCTGTGATGGCTGAGATGCCCCTTATTCAGGTCCATGGGCTCTATAAACGTTTCGGTCGCCAGGAGGTGTTCAAGGGCTTGAGCCTGGATATCATGCGGGGCGAAATCCTGGCGGTCGTTGGGCGTAGCGGTTCAGGGAAAAGTGTGTTCCTCAAGCACCTCATCGGGCTCCTGCGGCCTGATAGGGGGCAGATTCTGCTGGAAGGACAGGACATTCATCAGGGCGGCAGCCGCCATCTGGCGCAGGTGCGGGAGCGCTTCGGCATGCTCTTTCAGGGAGGGGCGCTGTTTGACTCGCTGAGCGTCGAAGATAATGTCGCCTTTCCGCTGCAGGAAAAGACCCGCATGTCGGCTGCAGAGATCCAGGCTGCGGTAGCAGAAATGCTCAAGGGTGTCGGACTCGAAGGCGTCGAAGGCAAATTCCCGGATCAACTCAGTGGCGGCATGCGCAAACGCGTGGCGCTGGCGCGCGCCCTGGTACTGAAGCCGGAAATTGTCTTATTCGATGAACCCACTACAGGGCTCGACCCTATTCTGGTGCGATCTATTCATCACCTCATTGCCGACACGCAGGCCCACTTTCATTACACTGCCGTGATCGTCAGCCATGAAATTCCACAAATTTTCGATATCGCCACGCGGGTCGCTATGCTGCATCAGGGCAGGATTTTGGAGATAGACACGGCGGCCCGTTTTCAGTGCTCGAGCAATCCCGCTGTCCAACAATTCATTGCTGGCCGCCTTGAGGGGCCACTCACATCAACATGATGCTCTGCGGCAACGACAGCAAGAAGGCACCATGAAACGCTTCAACCTCGAGGTTGCAGTTGGTCTGTTTGTCGTGCTCGGTCTCTGTGCCCTGGCGTATCTTTCAGTGCGTCTCGGCCAGCTCCAGATAGGCCGAGGGAGTACCTACGATCTCATCGCAGTGTTCCCCACCGTGGCGGGTCTCCGCGAGGGTGCCACCGTTGAGATCGCTGGGGTCCAGATCGGACGGGTGCAGAGCATTAAGCTCGCCGAGTATGCGGCCGCCGTGACCCTCCGCATTGATAACCAGGTGCAATTGCAAGAAGATGCGATTGCGTCTATTCGCACACGTGGACTGATTGGGGAGAAATACGTCAGCGTGACTCCAGGCGGCTCAGACCACCTGCTGACCACTGGCGGACGCATCCGTGAGGTCGAACCCCCTATCGACATCGAGACGCTTATTGGGCACTTTATCCAGGGGAAACTGTAACCCGAGCAGTTGCCAGACAGCAGCCATCGACAAGAAAGGGTCGGAACGTGCGGCATGTACAACCGCGAGACAGCAAGAAGAGGCCGCCAGCACACCATCAAAACGTCGCCTGGCGGGTGGGGATACATCTGGGCCTCGTCATACTCAGTATGCTGCTGACTGGGAGCGTGACAGGCGTGACGGCGCAGCAGCGCCCGGCACCGCGTGTCTTGTCTCTGAACGAATCACTCGCGCTAGCGGTGCAGCTCAGTCCGCAGATCAAAGAGGAGCAGTTTGGTGTGATCAAACGCCAGAGCCAGCGGGCGCAGGCCGATGCGGCACGCTTTGCGCAGCTCGAAATTACGGCGGTGATGGGGCCATCACCGCGGGCGCGCGGCAATCAGATTAACTCGCCGGACTCGAAAACTGATCCTGCCATCACCGGGGTGTTTGGGCTGGGGACTATAAGCCTGGTACAACCGTTGTACACCTTTGGGAAAATCGATAGCCTGCGTGAGGCCGCAGCACACGGCATTGCGGTGAGCCAGGCGCAAGTCAATGAGCGGGCCACCAAGGTCGCCATGCTGGTCTATGAGGCATATTATGGCTATCTCCTCGCCGTCTCCCTGGAAAATCTCGGGCTCGAAGTTGGCGACCAGCTCACCAGCTCGCTGGACAAGGTCCGTCGTCAACTTGAAGCCGGCGCTCCTGGCGTGGACAACATCGATGCCTTCAAACTGGAGACCTTTCAGGGCGAGCTGGAGAAGCAACTCAATGATATTCGTGAGGGGAAAGAGCTGGCGCTGACTGGCCTGCGCACCCTGCTCTTTCTGGATCCCATGGAGCCTATTGAGCTTGCTGACAAGGTCCTTGAGCCCCAGGTGCGTGAGACCGGGTCGCTGGAGCAATATATCACTGACGCCCGCCAGATGCGCCCGGAATTCACCCAGGCGCGTGAAGGCGTAAAAGCATTCGAGAAGCTGGTCGATGCCACCAAAGCTGACTATTATCCGGTGATCTTCTTTGGGGTATTCGGCAGTGTGGCCGATGCCACAAACCGTGACCGCATCCGCAATCCCTTTGTGTATGACCGCTTGAAGGATACCGCCATAGCACCGGTGCTGGGCGTGCAGTGGAAATTTAACCTCGGCATCACCGCTGGGAAGGTCGAGGAGGCTGAAGCGGAACTCGGCAAGATCCAGCAAAAACAGGCTCTGGCAGAACAGGGTATTCCGTTTCAAGTGCGCCAGGCATACCTCGAAGTGCAGCAGCACCAGGCGAATATCGAAGCCACCCGTAAAGGCTTTCGCAGTGGTCGGCAGTGGCTCGTGGCAGCGGTGGCGAACTTTGATCTTGGGGTGGGGCCAGGCAAGGACGTGGCCGATGCCGCTGTCGCCTATGCAAAATTACGTGCCGAGTATTTTCAGGCAATCTACAATTACAACCTTGGATTAGCCAAACTCGATCATGTCGCCGGGCGGGACGTAGCCATAGTCCAGCCATTGCTGCCCCCGCCACCTCGCAAACGCTAGGAATAGCGAAGGAACATATATGTACAGAGCCTACAAATGGGTGGGTGTGGGAGTACTGCTGAGCGGTCTGTTGCTCCTCAGCACTCCGAGCCCAGCGCAGGCTGGGGAGCCCCAGGAGAAAGTGCGCGAGACGGTTGATGCGGTGCTGGCGGTGCTGCAGGATAAGTCCATGCAAGGCGAGGCAAACGCAGAGAAGCGCCGAGCAAAAATGCGCCAGGCGGTGTTTCAGCGCTTTGGGTTTGATGAAATGGCTCAACGCGCCCTCGGGCAGTACTGGCCGAAGCGTACGCCAGCGGAAAAAAAGGAGTTTGTCACCCTCTTTAGTGATCTGCTCGAACGCTCCTATATTACTAAAATTGAGAGCTATACCGGTGAACAACAGGTACTGTATACTAAAGAATCCATCGATAAAGACTATGCCTCCGTGCGTACCGAGATCGTGGTCCAGCGCGATGCGAATGTGGAGGTCGTGTACCAGCTGTTACGACGTGATGGGAACTGGCAAGTGTACGACGTGGTCATTGAGGGTGTGAGCCTGGTCAACAATTACCGCACCCAATTCAATAATATCATTAGTCGTGAGTCGTACGAAGCGCTTGTGAAGAAACTGAAGCTCAAACTTGAGCAAGAACAGGCTGCCTCTCCCATTAAAGGGTAAGTGAGAAGGAAGCATACTGTGGCGACTGTGGACCTCCCAGACGTGTCGACCGTAGAGGACGTGGAGACGGACATCGATGATGGTAGTCTTGACAATCCCTGGCAAGCTGTCCTCTATAACTGTGATTGCCATACCTATGCCCAGGTTATCCAACAATTAATGTTGGCTATTGGCTGCTCCCGTGACCAGGCCTATGAGTTGGCGTGGATCGTAGATCACCACGGTCGGGCCTCGGTCTATTTTGGGGAGAAGGCCGAGTGTGAACGTGTCGTGCGTATCCTACGGGACATTGGTTTGCGCGCTGAAGTGGAACAAACATAATGGACCTGACACCCAGCATATCCTACCACATCAGGGTTGCTCCCACCGTATGCCTGTGCTATTGTAGGCCACCGAGCGTATGAAGATTTTTACATTTGTATTACCCTCATGCGAAAGAAACTCGTGGCTCGCTGGCGCGTTTTCCTTCTCACCCTCCTGGTACTTACGTCTGCGACATTGCCACATGGCGCTGTAGCAGCGCTGCACGTGGTCACAACAGTCGCCCCCCTGACGGATATGGTCCAACAGGTGGGTGGGGACCTGCTGCATGTACATGGTCTAGTCCCCGAAGGCATGAATGCCCACACCTTTCAGCCTGCGCCTGGTGATGTGCAGTATCTCGCCCGGGCGGATCTCGTGATCCTCAACGGCTTACACCTGGAAATTCCTATCGAACAGCTCATCCGGAGCAGTGGCAAACCAGGCGTTACCGTCCTCAAACTCGGTGAGCACACCGTGAGCCAGGCCGAGTGGGTCTTTGATGCAAGCTTCCCCAAAACCCAGGGACTGCCCAATCCCCACCTCTGGCTCAACGTTGACTATGCCATGCATTATGTGACCTTGATCCGCGATCACGTGAGCGCCCTGGATCGCGACCATGCCGCCGTGTATCACCAGAATGCCGCCCGCTATCTCACCCAGCTCGCGCACCTGGACCGCTGCATTACGGCGGCCATGCGCACCCTGGCACCACACCAGCGCAAGCTGCTCACGTATCACGATTCCTGGCCGTACTTTGCCCGCCGCTACGGCCTGACCATCGTTGGCGTTGTACAACCGGCCAATTTCTCTGAGCCTTCCCCCCGTGAAGTGGCGCGTCTCATTGACCAACTGCGACGCGAAAAGGTCCCTGCAGTCTTTGGCTCGGAAGTGTTCCCGAGCAAAGTCCTGCACAAAATTGCTTCTGAAGCCGGTGTGCGCTATGTGACGACCTTGCGGGACGATGTCCTCCCAGGAGCCCCAGGTGAGACGGACCATAGTTACACAGGCATGATGCGGCACAATGTGACAACCATGCTAGAGGCGCTGGGAGGTACCCCGGCAACCTTTGCCACCTGCCTCCAGGAGCCCGCGACGAGGTAGCCATGTCCCACGCTTTGCTTACGCTGCGGCGCGTCAGTGCTGCCTATGCCAGCCAACCGGTGTTTACCGACCTGGATGTGTGCCTCATCCCAGGGCAGTTTGCCGCGCTTGTGGGCCCAACCGGTGGCGGCAAAAGCACCCTGTTAAAACTCATCCTGGGGCTGTTGCCCTGTACGCAGGGCAGCGTGCAGCGTCTGCCACAGGTGACCATGGGCTATGTGCCACAGCGCGCGATGATTGACTGGCGCTTTCCGGTGACCGCCGAACAGGTGGTGCTCATGGGGCGGTATCGGCACACCAGCTACTGGCCCTGGGCCACGCGCGCCGACCGCCGGGAGGTGGCCGCACTCCTTGAGCGCCTTGGACTGGCACCCTATGCCAGGCGGCATATTAGCCAGCTCTCTGGCGGACAACAACAGCGCATCTTCCTCGCCCGCGCGTTAGTGGCCAGACCCCAGCTCCTGTTGCTTGATGAACCCACCACTGGTGTGGACCTGAAGACGCAACATGACGTTTTGCATCTCCTGCATGAGCTCAACCGAGAGGGCATGACGATCCTCCTGGCCACGCATGATCTCAACACCATTGCCAGCCATGTCCCGTGGGTCATCTGCTTTCAGCATGGGGTCATTGCCGAGGGCCCGCCGGAGACCGTGTTCACCCCGGATATCTTGCGCCAGACGTACCATGCAGACATGGTAGTGCTGCGTCAGGACGGCATGACGTTTATCGCCAACCGTTCTCTGGCCCACCCACACGTGGCCCAGCAAGGCACCCTGGCCCATCGCCCACGGAGAGTGCCCGATGGCATTCTTCGTTGAGCCGCTGCAGTACCAGTTTTTTGTCCATGGCCTGGTAGCGGCCGTGCTGGTGGGATGTCTGTGTGGGCTCCTGGGCGTCTATATTGTGCTGCGCCAGATGAGCTATATCGGCCACGGACTGTCGCACGCGGTGTTCGGCGGCGCCGTGGTCAGCCACCTGCTCGGCGTGAATATCTACGTGGGCGCCGGGCTCTGGGGCTTTGGCGCCGCCGTGCTGATCCATCGCTTGACCACCAGGCATCATCTGCATGCTGACGCCGTGATCGGTATCGTCACGACGGCGAGTTTCGCTGTGGGCGTGGCCCTGATGAGCCGGGTGCACCACTTTACGCAGGATTTTGAGGCGGTACTGTTCGGAAATGTGTTAGGCGTGTCAGTGCACGACCTGTTGCTCATTGCCGTCGTCACCGGCCTCACCGGGCTGGTGGTGACAGCCCTCTACAAACAACTGCTCTTCAGCGCCTTTGACGAGGCGGTCGCCCAGGTGGCTGGTGTCCCAACCCGGCTGGTGTACCTGATCTTTGCCTGCATTTTAGCCCTGGCCATTCTTGCTTCGATGCAAGTTCTGGGCGTCACGCTGATTGCCGCTACCATCGTCATCCCGGCGGCAACAGCACGTTCGCTCACGCACAGTTTTTCCACCATGCTGGTGCTGTCAACGGCTCTGGGCGGCGTGACGGCCGTCGGCGGGATGTATCTCAGCTACTACGTGAACATGGCCTCTGGAGCCAGTATTGTCCTATGCGCGACACTGCTCTTCATGGCGGTGCTGGCGATCAGGAAATAGAGTTCAATCAAGACACTTTGCTCCTTCCTTAACATCAATATCCGGAGGACGGCATGGCGGCGACATTCCCTACTCGTGTAGAACAGTACACCATCCCTGAGACAATGCGTTCTGCTGTACTCTTTGGCCCACGCGATATCCGCGTCATCGATCGCCCCGTGCCGCAGCCCGGTCCTGGCGAGGTATTGGTGCAAGTGGCTATGTGTGGGACCTGTGGGAGCGATCTCAAGATCTACGATGGGCATTTTCCACTCACCCTGCCGTTTGGCGCCTTTACCCCTGGACACGAGTGGACGGGGACGGTTGTGGCCCTGGGGGAGACCGTCGATGAATTCGCCGTGGGTGACCGGGTCTGTATTGAAGCGCATCACGGCTGCGGCCGGTGTGATAACTGTCTCATTGGCAAATACACCGCCTGCCTGCACTATGGCAATGCCAAGAAGGGCCATCGCGCTACCGGCATGACCGCTGATGGCGGATTTGCCGAATATGTCCTGCACCATGTCGGCTCTCTCTACAAAATGCCGGCGCAGGTGTCGTTCAAAGATGCAGTGCTGATTACCACCGCTGGAACGGGTTTGTACGGTCTCGACGCTGCCGGAGGCTATATTGCGGGGTATGATATTGCCATCTTTGGCCCCGGCCCGGTGGGCCTCATGACCGTCCAGGCCTGCAAGCAGCTCGGCGCTGCCAGAGTCATCCTGGTGGGAACGCGCCCCAGCCGTCTCGAAATGGGACACCGACTCGGCGCAGACCATATCATTAATGCCCGCGAGCAGGACCCGGTCATGGCTATTCAGGAACTGACCAGCGGTCTCGGAGTCGACCTGGCCATCGAGTGCTCTGGTGCCGTGGAGACCCCGCAACAGTGTGCGCAGGTGACCAAGCGCGGCGGCAAAATACTCGTAGTGGCCTTCTACCCACAACCAGTGACCCTGGACTTAAGTCACGTGGTCCGAAGCGATATTACTATCTACACCACTCGTGGCGAAGGTGGCAATAATGTCAAACGCGCCGTCTCGTTGGCGGCCCAGGGGCGGTTGCATGGGGCTGACCTGGTGACCCACGAGTTCCCGCTAGAGGACATTGCGGAGGCGTTTCGGGTCATGCGCGAGCGCATTGATGACCCGATCAAGATCGTTATCATTCCCTAGAGCAAGCTCAAGCGGCCTCAACGCTCATGCTGCTCAGCCGGTACTACAGCGCTTTCCGCAGTAGGGTGACCGGCATACCGAGTGCGCAGTCATGGCGTATCGTAGCAGGCACAGCGGGCGAGCTTCTCCTTCATGCTATCGAAAGGTCATACACGGCTGCCTGAATGGTCCGTGTGGCTGGTGCCATGGACCAGAGAAGGCTGTTCAACTTGTCCACCACCGGTCCGGCAAAGAGGGTCTCCCCACACTGGCTGCACACCTCAGCAGGGACGTTGTCAAACACGACGACCCTGTCGTGCCAGGTCTGCACATGGCG
>JBMDXC010000442.1:0-13262 GCA_048594805.1 Candidatus Entotheonellaceae bacterium
CTCGGGCATGGCACATGGTGAGCATCGACGTGAGGATACGCTGCATATGCCGTATATCCTGCAAGCGTTGGGTCACCTCTGCGAGGCTTTTGGCAATCAGGGGCTGGACGTCTTTACACAAGGCACTCTGCCCATCCCACAGAGTCAAGAGAGTGCGCACATCCTCGAGAGTAAACCCTGTGGCTTGCGCCGCGCAAATGAAACGGATAATCTGCAGGGTGTCTTGAGTATAAAAGCGGCACTTATTGTGGGCACGTCCTGCTGGCGCAAGTAGCCCCACGCGCTCGTAATGAAGAGCGTCTTAGCCATCATGGCTGGGCCACGACGGATAAGACGCTCTTCATCATGGAGACAATGCCAGCCCGAAATCGCGAAGACCCTGTGACCATAGGCTTTACAGGTGGTAGCATAATCTGCTCTCCATTGTTTCGTGCGGCGGCATACATCCTCCAACGTCAAAGTCCTCCTCAACCGCCAGCACCGCCGCGACTGCTGTACCGAGCAACAACAATTGCAGCTCACGTCATGTCGGCATAGTGAGAAGCTTCAAGCGCACAAAGATACCGTTCGGCCGTCTGCGCTTCGCACAGCAGGACGGCCAGTGCAGGGATAGGCGTATCCCATCGCAGGTGCGTGAACGCAGCGAGGCCAGGACCTCTTTCCATATAGTTTTCGGCGTGTCCCTCCAGCCAATCAATGGCAGGACGCACCATTAGACCTCAGCGAGGCGCGGTGCCTGCCGTCCAATATCCACACTACATCTTGGGATCGCACAGCTATCACTTATGGTCAGGCCCTCGCTCGCTGCGCTCCAAGCAACGGTGGTTATTTCTTGGCCTCGAGCTGACCGCCAACAATCCTACTACACGAGCCTGCCGGGACGTAGAGCCACGCATCCGCCTGCCCATCACGCTTGGAGGTACCAGCGCACGACGAATTCGCCGTCTGGCAGTCGTTCTTGCCTGCCCTGGCAACCCCATAACACTTCTCAGCTTCAAACTTGGGCTTGGGAGTGGGGCCGCTTTGTGCATTGAGCCCTAGCGGCATGCTGAGGACAGCCGCCATAGCGGACGCCACGAGCAACTGGGACTTCTTCATCGGTCTCTCCTTTGCTGTATGACAGTAGAACTCGGAGGCATCATGGGCCATGACAGGGCATCACCAGGACACCTTTCCCGGCTTGCTGCGCTCTGGGATGCTTGCTGCTTTCCTTTTAGAGGGAGACAGCTCACGGCACATGGCCCCTTTGCCCGAGAAAGAACGTCTGCGCTCTCACATTATTCCCGGGGACAGTCGAGAGAGGGGTAGAAGCGGAGTGCCATCGAGGTGCTGAGACTCAGCTCCGTGTGATAGACACGGTGGAATAAAACAGGCATGATGTCGTTCTTCCCCACAGGATGAGGCACTGTGAGCCGATGACCAGGGGTCTGGAGAGGGAAGAGGAACCCCATGCATGCCATGATGCACCCCGGGCGGCCATCGCACAAGCGGCCAATCCCTATGCTAGCAAGTGGTAAGGCACGGGTCTGGCGGTGAGACAAAACCTATGCACACTATGATATTCCTGGCATTCACCTTTGGTGTGATGCTGTCACCCGATACGCTGATTCTGTTGGGGAATACGCTGGGGCATGAGGGCCGCGCGGCGCTCAGCAGTCTACTCGTTGCTGGCGGCCTCCACATGCTGACGGCGCGCACCTATGGGCGACTCGGCCTGCACCCCGCCGCGCGCGAGGGGGAAAGCCAGCTCCTGCATGCGACGTTTGGGCCGCTCGTGGCCACCGTGCTGCCGCTGTGCGCCCGAGTCATCTATACCGTCAGTGCCGCGACGGGCATCCTCGCCATTGCTGGGTATGTGTTTAACGAGGTGTTCGTCTACTGGTTTCCCAATCTGGGGTTTTCGTTTTGCCTCCTGGGCATGGTGGTTGGACTCAACCTAGCGGGGTCGCGTGTGGCCACGCTGGCGCAACTCAGTTACGTGGCGCTTGCCCTGGGCGGCGTGCTCAGCCTGGCTGGCCTGGGGCTCCTGGAGGCTGGGCAGACTCCGTCAAGGTTCGAGGTCACATTGTCCTCCTTCGTGACCGTGCGGAGTCTGCTGGCGGGTCTACTGCTCTTCGTGGGGTTTGAGCTAGCGCTTTTCACTACACCATATACGGCAAGAGTCACTTCACCTTCGGGCCGACTCATGGTCCTGGGCATTGTCCTGGCTGCTCTCGTCTGGTGTCTCTGGGGGGGAGTATCCATGCGTTTTGTTGCTCCAGCCAGGCTGGCTGAGAGCACGGTGCCTCATATGGTCGCTGCCCGGGCGATCGGCGGCGCCAGTGGTCGGATGGTGATGGGCGTGGTCGTCCTGGCAGGGACCTGCGCTACCGTACACGCGTTACTCAGTGCAGGGGCACACATGCTAGCGGGGATGGCCGAGCACGGCTTACTCCCGGCCTGGCTCAGGTGGTGTCAGGCACGGCCGGCGCTGCTCGTGCTGGCCGCGGGGCCGGCGATGATGCTGGCCATGGGCATGGCTGGCGAACCGGAGACCGAGGTGTATACCAGAGCTGGGATGCTGTTCTGGCTTTTCCATTATGCCGCCATGCACCTGGTAGTCCTGGTAGGGGCACATCGTCAGGCACCCCAAACGGCACGGGGCTGGGATATTGCGCCAGCCGTTGTGTCACTGCTTTGCCTGGTAGCTCTTGGCCTGGGCCTGCTGGGTCTCGTGTGGATCGACCATGAGGCCACTCATCTGGTCGTGTTTATGGGCTTCGCTGGTGCTAGCGCGAGCATACTGAGCCTCGCCTGGCGAGGCTGGCAGCGTTGCTGGCATCGGTGGCGGGCCGCAGCGTCGACGTGTGATGACGCCACCTCGACAGGGAAACACTCATAACGCAAAGGAGATACGATATGACGATACGACAAAGGCTCGCCATGCTCATCGTCACGGTGAGTTTTACTTTTGTCGGCCTGCTGTTCCAGGCGTCAGTGGTCCAGGGCGCGGTCGCGAAAATGACCAAAGAAGAGCTCCGTGCGAAGCTCGGCAGTCCAGGTGTGGTCATTGTGGACATGCGGCTTGGGAAGGACTGGAAGGCCAGTGAGGAGAAAATTAAGGGCGCCATTCGCGTGGAACCTGAGGCGGTCGAAAGTTTAGCCGCCCAGTATCCCAAAGACACCACCCTGGTCTTGTACTGTGCCTGACCGGATGAGTTTACCAGTGCCCGTGGGGCACAGAAGCTGATCGACAAGGGTTTTACCAACGTCTATGCGCTCAAGGGCGGCTGGCACGAGTGGCACCGGGCGCAATTCCCCATTGAAACCAAATAGGCCGTGGGGTGACCTGCCGGCCCGTACGCTATCCCTGTCGAGCCAGATGGGCCGGGGTATCCGCACCCTACGAGAACAGGGAATACTTTGCCCAGGTAGGCGTTCTTTTTTGAGACGATCCATTTGCATCTGTTCTGAGGACGCTCATGACCGAGCTGGATCACAGGCCAGAGGCCTTTGAGAGCGTAGCTAAACCCTACTTGCCTCTGCTGTGGCGTTGTGCCCGCCGCCTGGTGCGGACCGGAGACGAGGCGGAAGATCTGGTGCAGGAGACATGCCTCAAAGCCTTTCGGGCATGGCATCAACTCCAGCCCGGAACCGATGCGCGTGCCTGGCTCGTGACCATCCTGCTCAATACCGCTCGCGATTGGGCTCGAAAAACGCTGCGCCAGCCTGAGACACTGAGCCTGGACGATCTCACTGCGCTGTCTCAGCAGGTCACTACAGAGCTAGCGCGTGTCACCACCCCAGAACAAGCCGCAGGACAAGCGGAAGTGGGACGTATGGTCCGTCTGGCGTTGGACGATTTGTCTCCCGAGTTTCGGATGACTGTGCTCCTTGCTGATGTGGAAGAATTTACGTATAGAGAGATTGCGGACATCATGGGTTGTCCGATTGGCACGGTGATGTCGCGGTTGTATCGTGCGCGCCACCTGTTACGTACGACGTTACAGGCGGTGCTTGAGGATTAAGCTATGTCGTGCGAGAGGCCACTCTCACAGCTTTATCTCTACCTCGATGGGGAGCTCGCACCCCCGGAGGCCGACGAGATGGCCCAGCATCTCCACACCTGCTACGCGTGTCAGGCGGAGGTGGCAGTCCACCAGCGCCTCCAGGGATTGCTCCGCACTCCCCTGTCTGAGGACGAGGTCCCTGAGCAGCTGTGGCCAGCCATTCACCAGCGTCTCGTCCAGGAGGTACGGACTACAGATCCACCGCCAGCGAGACGACCACGGCACCGCTTCTGGCTCAGTCTCGGGTCTCTCGCCGCACTGCTAGTGGTTGCCCTGGCGGTACGTCTCTGGCTCACTCCGGCGGTCCCGCTGGTGGTCCAGGAGGTGGTCGACAGTCAAATTCGCGCGCGCCTCATGAGAGTACCATATACCCCGATGCCAGCGACCCCCGAGGCCATTCGGCACTGGTTCGACGACAAAGTCGACTTTGCTGTCCTCGTCCCCGTTTTACCGCAGGCACGCTACCCGTTTGTCGGGATTCGGCTGAACTACTTTCTCAATCGGCGAGTAGCGGAAATAGCCTATGCGTCTGAGGGCCATGTCCTCTCGTTTGTGATGTTTACCGATCCAGGCCTGACCCTGTCGACCCTGTCGCCCATGCGGGTGGGGAAACGGACAGTGTATGTCCAGACCTACAAGGGCTATACGACGATCTTCTGGCAAGACGGCACGCTCTTCTGTGGCCTCGTTTCTGACCTGCACCTGCCCGCCATGCTGGAGGCGCTGCGGCAGGCCCATGCCATGAGCTAGAGGCTTTCTGTGAAGGCGTGGAGGGGGCATGGGCCCACATCGCCGCCGATTTTATGGCGCGTTCAGGCGCCAATCATAGTCATGCTTCGCCTTACCACGGTAGGCCTGTAACTGCGCCGCAAGGGGCGCGTCGGCATAGCGCAGGAGGTGCTGTACCACCCCTGCCATATCTCCACCAAAATCCTCCTGGAACCAGACGTAGATGCTGGAGAAGGTGCAGGTGCCGTCCTGGCAGAACACGCCACGTGGATGATTGATATAGGCCCGCGCTCCCTGCTCCAGGAGCTGTTCAAGGCTGGTTGATGTATAGGCAACTGACATGAGATTGGGGCAACCCAGGCTGGCGCAGTTGAGGGCGTCATGCAGACGGTTATCCTTCCAGATAGGTCGTAAGATACGGTGCTCGATATCGTCTAAGGAGATTTTTTCACCTTCTCGGCGAGTTCATCGTGGCTGTGGCGCCTCGGGCGACAGTCCCTCAGCGAGCAACTGGCGGTCGGTTTCCTCGCGCTGCGCGGCCAGGCTGACGACCTGCGAGCGGATGTCAGGATACTTGCGCAGAAGCTGACGGAAGTCGCGTCCGCTGAGCACCGCAAACTCGCTGTAGTCCAGCGCAGTGACATCGGCCGAGCGTGGCTGGCCGCTGATCAGCGCCATCTCTCCGAAGACCTCGCCCGCCCCCAGCTTGATCTGCCGTCCGGCTACCGCGACCTCGACCTCGCCTTGCGAGATGAAATAGACGCCATCGGCTTCGTCGCCGGCGCGGAAAA
This sequence comes from Candidatus Entotheonellaceae bacterium, assembly GCA_048594805.1. GTDB lineage: Bacteria > Tectomicrobia > Entotheonellia > Entotheonellales > Entotheonellaceae > SXND01. Next base: position 5,570 of record JBMDXC010000442.1, read on the forward strand.
TGCGTTCCCCTGGCTCCGCCGTCTGCGGTTTGAAGTGCAAGAGCAGCACTTCGCGTTGCCCGAGCGTCAAGCCGGCGAAGAGTGGGAAGCGATCGGCGAGCTCCTGTGGCGTAAAGGTCTTGTGGGCGGCAGCTTTGCGCTCTGCCTGTGCGCGGGCCGCTTCCAGGTCGCCTTGCACGACGGCAAAGCGCTCGCCACGCTGCTCCTCAAAGCGCCGCATTAGCCGTGGTCGCGTGCGCACAAATCCCATCACCCCATCCACCAGACGGAAGACGAGGGGGTTCAGCGTCGTCGACAGCAGCGCTCCGGCCAGGATCATATTGATCCCTTCCGGCGGCAACAAGCCGTAAGTGGCACCGAGTCCCGCCAGGATAAAGGAGAACTCCCCGATCTGCGCCAGCGAGGCGGAGGCGAACAGTGCGGTGCTGAGCGGATAGCCCATCAGCAACACGATCCCCATCGCTACCAGCGATTTGCCGACCAGAATGAGCAGCAGTACGGCCAAGACCATCAACGGCTCACGCCACACGATCGACGGATCAAACAGCATGCCCACTGACACGAAGAAGAGTACCGCAAAGGCGTCTTGCAGAGGCAGCGAGTTCGCAGCCGCCTTGTGGCTGAGCTCCGACTCGCTCAACACTACGCCCGCGAAAAAGGCCCCGAGCGCGAAGGAGACACTGAAGAGTGCAGCCGAGCCAAAGGCGATGCTGATCGCGAGTGTCAGGACGCAGAGCGTGAACAGCTCACGCGATCCCGTCCGCGCCACCTGGCGTAGCAACCAGGGCATCACACGCGGTCCGACCAGCAATGCGACTGCGACGAATGCCGACACTTTGGCCAGCGTAAGCCCAAGCGTCATGAGTAATCCCTGGCTGCCCGCTGCATGCGCAGCGGCGGCCACCTGCCCCCCTAGTGCTTCGGCGAACGCTGGTAGCAGCACCAGAACCAGGACCATGGCCAGATCCTCGACGATTAACCAGCCGATGGCGATACGGCCGTTGACGGTCGTGATAACGTTGCGTTCCTCCAGCGTCTTCAGCAGCACCACGGTACTGGCAACCGACAGGCTGAGGCCCAGCACCACCCCTGCCCCCATGCTCCAGCCCCACGCCATCGCAATGCCGATGCCGATGCCAGTAGCAATAACGATCTGGCCGACGGCGCCGGGAACCACCACCCGCCGCACGGCCATGAGATCGGCTACGGAGAAATGCAGGCCCACCCCAAACATCAGCAGCATGACGCCGATCTCGGCCAACTGTCCGGCTATGGCACGATCGGCAACGAAGCCGGGGGTGAATGGGCCTACTGCCACCCCTGCGACAAGATAACCGACCAGTGGTGACGAGCCCAGACGAGTGGCAATAAATCCAAAGAGGAACGCCAGGGCGAAACCGACGGCGATTGTGGAGATGAGCGTGATATCGTGCGGCATGAGAGTTCCCTTTGTCCTGAAACAATTGGTCGATCTGTGTTGGTCGCCGCGTTCTGTGTTCGGTCCGTTGTGCAATACGACGGGTGTTAGCCAAAACTGCCACGCCCCTTGAGAAGCCACAGGAAGACAAAAGACATGACCCACAGTATACTTGATCTGCTCTCCGAGAGTACGCCTGGGTAGTGCAGCCGAACACGACATCGGTATCCGAATCAACGCTCCAATGCATCGTAGGCACTTGCTGTAATGCCCCTGCCTAGCTACCGTCACAAATGCCACCCATGGTCCAAACCTCTCCGGCACGGTGACAACATACTTGACAGTGGGATCCGCAACGTAGTGCCGCAGCAGTAGGACCGCAAGCCCTACCCCCGAATGCCGCCCACGCATTGCGCCAGGACGTACCCCAGGGCGTCCCAAGGAGCGACTTTCCCGAGACGGAAGAACGTCAGGGTGACAGACGGATGCAGGTGTGCCCCTGATGGTTTACCCCACGGCGAGTAGATGATGCTAATGGCCGTCAGTGTCATCGCCTCTCATCTTCTTATGTACGGTATCAGGTGCACACGCTGCAGAGGGAGGGCCAGCAGCTCATGGAGGACGAGAAGCACAATCGCTACGGTGCACAGCGCCGGACCGACGATCTCTAAGCCGAGATAGCGTGCGAGAACCCCCACCAGAGCTGGCAGCAGGGACTGGCCCAGCGCGGCTGCCGCGATCTGCAAGCCAACACCATGCGCTGTGTGCACAGCGCCGAGCCGTGCCGGGGTCGTCGCGATGAGTGACGGGAAGATGGGCGCCAACACTACGCCCAGCAATGCCAGTCCGAGAAAGCTGCTGAGCGTGGTGAAATGGGACCAGATCAGGACAGCACCCAGGGTCGCCGTGATGAGGCAGAGGCGTAAGAGCAGGGACACCGGCACGAAGCCGACAACCACACCCGAGGCGAGACGTCCAATCGTCAGACTGCCCCAGTAGACACTGACCCACATGCCAGCCGTGCTGCTCGTGAGCGCTCGTGCTTCTGTGAACAGGCTAAAGACCCAGGTCCCAGCAGCGGCTTCCAGACCCGTGTACACGAAGAACACGGCCATACTAAGCCACATAATAGGCAGTCGGAGCACGCTCCGACTGGGCGATGCGTCCATGGCGATAGATGCGCTCGCGAGCAAAGCCGTACGAGCCGCTGGCTGCCACCAGGTGCGTGTCAGACCGAAACACACGGCTAAGGCTATCTGTCCAACGCCGACGATCCCATAGCCCCACTGCCAGGGATAGCCGGCACTGAGCACACTGGTCATGATGACGGGGCCACCGGTCGCACCGATGCCGTAGCACGCGTGCAACCAATTCACTGTCCGTGCACTATAGTGGGTCGCGGCATACGTGTTGATCCCAGCATCGATGGCGCCAGCACCGAGCCCGCATAGGACACCCAACCCGACCATGATCCACCACTGTGGCGTCAGCGCATAGCCCAGCAGACTTATCGCGGTCACAACACAACTGAGTGCCAGGAGTGCGCCAACGTTCAGGCGCGCCAGCAGATAACCACTGCTGACGCTAGCCCCCAAATAGCCCGCGGTAAACATCACCAGCAGCGCACCGAGTGCGTCGAGCGGGAGATGGAAAAACGTGCGTATAGACGGCCAGGCAACACCCAACAAGCCATCGGGCAAGCCTAGACTGATAAAGCCGACATACGCGAGACCAATGAGTAGGCGACTTGTTGATTGTCGTATGGCTTCGTGCGCCATAGGTGTCTTGTCCTTCTCTCCTGGCAGACGATGCGTCGGCAGATCGCAGGTCATCCTGTCCATTCGTTGGATGCAATTGCAACACAAAGGATGCAGGGACACGCCGCTCACACCGCACGGCCGCTCTGCATCCTTCAGACACTTAGGACATCTAAAGTACCTGGACAGTCATTCTTGTCTTCCTCCCCCTGAGACGGGGGAGCTGGGGTAGGGCTGGAGACCGATGGAGCGCCCATGCCGCGCTTCCCCCTCACACACAGGACATCAAGGAGGGCATATGAGTACCAACGGACGAACACAGATTGTCATTCTGGGGGGCGGGTTCGGCGGCATATATACCGCTATGCACCTGGAAAAACAACTGGCCCATGCGCCTGATGTAAACATCACGCTGGTGAATCGTGAAAATTTTTTCCTGTTCACGCCGATGCTGCATGAAGTGGCCGCGAGTGACCTGGACATCACACACATCGTCAATCCCATCCGCAAACTGCTGCACCGCACCAACTTCTTTGAAGGAGATGTGGAGTACATCGATCTGCCCAACAAGTGCGTCGGGGTGTCGCACGGCTATGCACCACACCAGCACGAGTTACCATACGACCATCTGGTACTGGCGCTGGGCTCGATCACCAATTTTTTCCATCTCCCAGGCCTGGAGGATCACGCTCTGACGATGAAGTCTCTGGGAGATGCCATCCAGGTGCGCAATCGCCTGATCGCCAATCTGGAAGAAGCCAGTTCCGAGTGCGCCGTGCAGGGGCGGGCGTCGTTGCTCAGCGTGGTGGTGGCAGGTGGCGGGTTTGCCGGAGTGGAGACCATCGCCGGTATCAACGATTTTCTGCGGGAATCCATCGCGTGCTATGCCAACCTCAGTGAGGAGTTGCTGCGCATTGTGCTGGTACATCCTGGAGAGGTTATTTTGCCTGAATTGGGACCCAAGCTCGGCGCCTACGCACAGAAAAAGCTGTCCCAGCGCGGGGTGGACATTCGCACCAACACGCGCGTGACCGGGGCGACAGAGCATGGGGTCACCCTCAGCGATGGCAGCACGATCCCAAGCTGTACCGTGATCTGGACCGCCGGGACGACCCCTAACCCCGTGCTGGCCGCTCTGCCGTGTGCCAGAGAGCGCGGCCGCGTGGTGGTCAACGAGTACATGGAAGTGCCGGAGTGGCCCGGGGTGTGGGCGCTCGGCGACTGCGCCCTGGTGCCGGATCGCAAGACTGGCACGTCCTATCCCCCGACGGCGCAGCACGCCCTGCGCCAAGGCAAGGTGCTGGCGCACAACATCACCGCGACCCTGCGTGGTAGGCAGAAAAAGCCTTTCATCTTTAAGACCCTGGGGCAACTGGCCGCCATTGGTAAGCGCACCGGGGTCGCCAATATCCTGGGCATACACTTCTCCGGCTTCATTGCCTGGTGGTTGTGGCGGACCATTTACCTGAGCAAGCTGCCGCGGCTCGAAAAGAAACTCCGCGTCATGATGGACTGGACCCTGGACCTGGTGTTCGCCAAGGACCTCGTGCAGTTTCTGACGCTCCGTGCCCCCACCGTCTCGCATGTGGAGCACGGCGAGCATGTCAGTCATAAGTAAACCCAGCGACAAGGCCATGTCACCTGCCAGCGAACAGCGCCGCGATCGTCGCCTCGTTCGGCGGCATGGCTACCCCCACTTCGGTGATGACGCCGCGAATGTAATGCGCTGGCGTGACGTCAAACGCCGGGTTAGCCACTTCAACATCGGGCGAGGCAATGCGCTGGGAACCGACCAGCCGGACCTCATCCCCAGGGCGCTGTTCGATGGGAATATCCGCGCCTGTCGGGGTGGCGCAGTCAATCGTAGAAAGCGGCGCGGCCACGTAAAAGGGAATGTGGTGCTCTTTGGCCAGCACCGCCAGGCTGTAGGTGCCGATCTTGTTGGCGGTATCGCCATTGGCAGCAATGCGATCAGCACCTACGATGACCAGGTCAATCTTGCCGGCGTGCATGAAATAGCCAGCCATATTGTCCGTGATCAGCGTCACGGGGATGCTGTCACGCTGCAATTCCCAGGTGGTGAGCCGCGCTCCCTGCAGAAATGGCCGGGTTTCATCGGCAAACACCTGGATATGACGACCGGCAAAGTGCGCTGCCCGGATCACTCCTAACGCCGTACCATACCCGCCAGTGGCGAGGGCCCCGGCATTACAGTGCGTCAGGATGGTGCTGCCTGGCGGCACCAGCGGCAGGCCGTACACACCAATGCGCCGGTTAATGTCGATATCCTCCTGCAACAAACGCTGGGCTTCGGCCTGCAACGCCTGCTGCAGCTGAGATAGCGGCACACCGTGGTACTGACGCGCGCACGCCCGCATGCGGTCGATGGCCCAGAAGAGATTCACCGCTGTAGGACGCGTCTGGGCCAGAGCAGAGCAAATCTTTTCAAACTGTACTGCGATTTCCTCGGTAGAACTCGACTGCAGGTGCTGGACCCCTAGAGCAATCCCGCCCGCAGCGGCCACGCCAATGGCAGGCGCGCCACGCACTACCATGGTACGGATCGCTTCCGCCACTTCCTGGTACGTGCGGCACTCAACGTACTCTTCCACTAGCGGGAGTTTGCGCTGGTCGAGCAGTCGTACACGGTCAGGGTAGATCTCAATAGCTCGGATGATGGATTCCATACATGTCTCAATTCATGAGGCTACCAGGCCCAACGCCGCTGCCACCTGGGCCGGGGTCAGGCCAGTAATATGCACGAGTTTGTCGCGACTTCTCACACCGGCCTGCAGATGCAGCTGCGCACGGCTGATACCCAGGGTCTTGGCGAGGAAGGCTATACAGGCAGCATTGGCTGCCCCCTCCACAGGCGGGGCGGTCAAGCGTAGACGTATACACCCGTTACTCAGGCCATCCAGGCGTTCAATCCTTGCCCGCGGCTGTACTCGCAGGCGTATGAGAGTCCCAGTTGGCGTAGCAGTGATGGCCTCCATAGTGCAGTTAATGTCCTGGACTACGGCCAAGGGCTTCTGAGCGCTCTGAAGCCCGGCGCACGGCTTCCATCATCAGGCCACGCAAGCCACCGCTTTCCAGCGCGTGCATCCCAGCGATAGTCGTACCAGCAGGGGAAGTCACCATGTCTTTCAGCTCACCGGGGTGCTTGCCAGTCTCCAAAACCATTTTTGCCGCCCCGAGCACAGTTTGCGCCGCCAAGAGAGTCGCTGTCTGCCGTGCTAAGCCCATCAGCACACCACCATCGGAGAGCCCTTCAATGAGCGCAAAAATGAACGCTGGACCACTGCCACTGAGGCCCGTAACCACGTCCATCATCTCGTCGCTCACCACTATGGCGCGCCCCACAGCGTTAAAAATGCGCTCGACCAGGGCAATGTCCTGCGCCGTCGCAGCCTTGCCTGGGGAAATGCCGGCGGCGCCAGCCAGCACCAGGGCTGGGGTGTTGGGCATGACGCGCACCACCCGGCGGCTGTCACCCAGGGCACGCTGCAGCGTCTGCAAGGTGATGCCCGCGGCTATCGAAATGACCAGCTTCTCACTGTTCACGACCGGAGCAATTTCCTCCAGGATAGTGGGCATAATCTGCGGCTTTACCGCCAGGATCACCACAGTGCTCTCCTGCACGGCGTGCTTATTATCGGCTGAGGCCGTGATGCCATACGTCGTCTGCATGTAGGTACGACGCTCTGGCACCACATCCGTCGCCATGATCTGCTGGGGTTTGACGCCGAGACCACTGAGCAGCCCCTTGATCATGGCCTCAGCCATGTTTCCTCCGCCAATAAAGGCAAAGCGCACCTGTTCGAGCATGGGTCGCTCCTTCATCTCAGCCATGCGGCGCAGCTGGTGGACGCGCGCCAAAGATGGCTGTGCCAACGCGCACCAGCGTGGCGCCTTCTTCGATGGCCACCTCAAAATCCGCCGTCATGCCCATGGACAACTCCTGCCACTCGAGCCCCTCAATCTCCTGTTGGACCAGACGCTCACGCAGCTCACGCACCTGGCGATAAAACGGCCTGGCTCCTTCGGCATGCACCGTCGGTGGCGGGATGGTCATCAACCCCCGCACCTGGAGATGTTTGAGCTGGGACAGTTTATGAGCGTCTGCCAGGAGCGTCTGCGCGTCAAAACCGCTCTTCGTCAGCTCCCCTCCAACGTTCACTTCGAGCAGCACGGCCATGCGGCGTCCCAGGCGCTCGCCGCGACGGTTGATCTCTTCAGCCAAGGACAGCGAGTCGAGGGAATGCATCATGTCAAAAAGATCAAACATATAACGGACTTTGTTGCGCTGCAGGGTGCCAATGAGATGCCATTCCACCCCGTGCCGTCCGAGCTGGCCAATTTTGTCCCGGGCCTCTTGCAGATAGTTTTCGCCGAGAATCGTCACCCCGGCCGCGATGGCAGCCCGGATGCGTGCGGTGTCCACAGTCTTGCTCGCCGCCACCAGACGCACGCTCGCCGGGTCACGGCCTGCGCGCAGGGCTGCCTGCCGGATGCGCTC
>JBMDXC010000443.1:0-4025 GCA_048594805.1 Candidatus Entotheonellaceae bacterium
GACCAACCATAACCCTTCAGACCCTGGCATCACGCTCGTGCCGGATGCCGCTGGGCGCCCCAGAGAGATCTGGGTGCGCTGGCACGAGGTATCGGACTTTTACGGCTCAGGGCCGCGCGACCGGCACTACATGCTGGAGCATCTCACGGGTGAGGTGCGCACCGGCGACGGCTTGCATGGCCTGATCCCGCCGCTCGGCCGCGGCAACCTGCGGCTGGCGCGTTATCAAACCGGTGGGGGGAACACGGGCAATAAACCGGCAGGGACGATTGTGCAGTTGAAAACGACGGTTCCTTACGTAGATAAGGTCACGAACACGGAAGCCGCGGCCGGCGGCGCAGACGCAGAAGCCCTCGACTCCTTGCTCGTGCGCGCCCCGCGCACGCTCCGCCATGGCAACCGTGCCGTGACCGTGGAGGATTATGAAGACCTGGCGATGCTGGCCTCGCCGGAAGTGGCGCGCGCCCGGTGCATCCCCTTGCACAATCTGCGTGCCGACCCGCTCGCGCTCGACACGCAAAAGGTGCGGGGCGAAGTCAGCGTCATCATCGTGCCGCGCTCACGCGAAGCCAAGCCGCTGCCGAGTTTGGAGTTACTAAGCCGGGTGCAGGAGTACCTGGAAGCGCACAGCGTGCCGACGGCACACGTATCGGTGGTTGGGCCGCTCTATGTCCGCGTTGATGTGCAAGCGGATATTGCACTGGTGTCCCTCGAAGGCGCGAGCGCAGTGGAGCAGGCCGTGCGACAGAAACTCGCCAGCTTTTTGCATCCGCTGACCGGTGGGCTGGATGGTACTGGCTGGGATTTCGGCCGCAAACCGCATCCTTCGGATGTGTATGCGTTGATCGAAGCCGTGCCTGGCGTTGATCATCTCAATTCACTCGTCATTGATCCGAAAGATGACCAACCTGGCGTGAGCGCCACTGGCCGGTTCCTGGTCTTCTCCGGCACGCACACAATCAGCCTGGTCTTTGAAGAGGCCTGAGCTGCATGCCTCAATCCGTTCCTATGGGAATGTAAGAAGGCTCGTTATGCCACTGCAACTACCCAATCTCGATGACCGCCGTTATGCCGACCTGGTCGAAGAGGCACGTAGTCTGATTCCGACCTATGCGCCGGAGTGGACCAACCATAACCCTTCAGACCCTGGCATCACGCTCGTTGAGCTGTTCGCTTTTTTGAGCGAGATGCTGCTCTACCGGCTCAATCGCGTTACCGCAGCCAACATCCTTTCTTTCCTTAAGCTGCTGAATGGGACTGATTGGAACCCGTTCGAGGAGGCGGAGAGAAAGCTGACAGAGAGTGAGAAGGCGCAGATTGCTGCACGGCTCAAGCAGCTTTCTGCGGCGGAACTCGCGCAGTTGATTGCGCAGCAATTACCAAAGACGGTGCTGAAGTTACGGCGGCTGGAGCGCGCCGTCTCATGCAGCGATTTCGAGACCCTGGCGCTGGAAGCTGATCCCCGGGTGGAGCGAGCGCGCTGCCTGCCGCGCCGCAATATGCATGAGGACCCCGAGCAAGAGAAGCCTGGCCATGTGAGTGTCATCATTCTACCACGGGCAGAAGATCCAGATCCTTCGGCACCGGGGCCTGAGCTGCCGTCAGGGCTAATTACGATCATCGAAAACTATCTGACGCCGAAGCTGCTGCTGACGACACAACTACACGTCGTTGGGCCGCAATTTTTAAGGGTGGAAATTAAAGCCACTGTTGTTCCCCTCCCTGATGCGGAGGAAGATGACCTGAAACAGAAGGTTGTAGCTGCGGTGGAGCATTTCCTCGATACACACACTGGCGGAGAGGACGAGCGGGGCTGGCCCTTTGGCCGGAATGTGTTTGTCTCGGAAATGTACAGCCTGCTCGATCAACTCCCGGGCGTTGATTACGTCAAGGCAATTGACTTGACGACTGCCACGCCTGGTCGCCTGCTCAGCAACCCGGCGGGTGAGTTGATCGGCATTGACGTGAAGCCTTACGAGCTGGTGAAGATTGCCTCGACTGATGTGACAGTAGAGCCGACACCGTAGCCGGTAGCACGACTTCAGGGGAATGTTATGCCAATTGATCCGAAAGCTACGAGTAGCTACCTGCAAAACTTACCCGCGATCTTCGGTGAGACCTTCGGTGAGGAGGTTCCTTTTCTCGGCCGCTTCTTGCTGGCCTTCGAGCAGGTCTTGACCGGTCTGCCGGGGTTGGAAGAAGGTCACGACCCTCCGCCGTCGCGTGGCCTGGAAGAGATCATCGCCACGCTGGCCACGCTATTCGATCCGAAGGAGACGCGCGAGGAGTTTCTGCCGTGGTTGGCCAATTGGGTGGCGCTCGGCCTGCGCGCCGACTGGACTGTGCCCCAGCAGCGGAACTTCCTGGCCAACATTGTGCCGCTCTATCGCCGGCGGGGCACCAAAGAGAATCTGGCAGAGTTGCTGCGCATCTACACCGGCCTCGATCTCGTCGATCCGGTGACCGTGGTAGAGGATGAACCACATTTCTTCCGCGTCAGCGTGACCATTCCTAATCCCGATCCTGCTACCTTTCTCGATCCTGCTACCTTGAAGCGCCAGGAGCAAATCGCTACAGCGCTCATCGACCTGCAAAAGCCGGCGCACACGGATTATACGCTAGAGATTTTACACGATACTATACAGATCGGAGTTCGTTCCACAATCGGCGTAGACACGCTGCTAGGAAGCCTCCCCCCACCTGACGCAGAGGAGAGCCGCCATGGAGATCAAACGGGAGATCAAACGACTGCATTATTTTAACCATCAGTTTCTCGTCGAAGCAGATTTCACCGCTGAGCAGACATACCATGTAGACATGCGCCGTCGCTTGAACCAGCGGTTGTATACTCCAGGCATCGTGGACGGATTGGAGGTCACCAAGAGCGGAGACAAGCAGGTGACCGTCGTCAGCCCCGGCGCCGCGATAGATCGTCTCGGACGGGAGATGTTTTTGGAGCCGGAGTCGGATCAAAGAGTTGACTTGAGTTCTTTCCCTGGGGGCACATCCGTTTTCATCATCATCGCTTACGAGGAACGGAAAAGCGATCCGGCCACAACTGGCGTCCCCGGCGACCCCCGCGTCACCGAGCAGCCCGTCTTCCGGGCCGTTATGGCTCTTCCGACGGAGGAAGAAGACCCGGTGGTGCCCCTGGCGCACTTTACGCTGGAGGCCAATGGCAACGTGCCGGGCGATCCCGGCGACCTTTTAGATGGTGACGTGCGCGAGATCGTGAGGCCGCGCAACGAGCAGGGGCTGGTGAGTGTGAACGAGGTGCGCCATCCGCGCGGCAACGTTAACCTGGTCCCGGGGACGGGAATCACCATCGACCCAAACCAGCCTAATCACAGCATCACGATTGCCACCCAGGGACTATTGCTGGTGCGCGATTACGATCTGCGCCAGAGCGCGCTGAAGACCATACGATTCACCGAGGAGAATCCTAGCGGCACACAGCAAACAGTCCGCCTTGACTTCCGACCGCGCCTCGTGCTGATGCTCGGCACTTGGAGTGTATCTCTTCTCCCCCTCTCCATTGCTTCTTTTGGCGTAGAAATAATGGCTTTTGCGTTCATCCTGTGGGATGGGCCAAGCCCAACAATAGTGCAAGAATGCCCTGCAATCAATTACGTAATATTGTCCGCTACCGATTGGAGTAGTAATGCATCCCAGCACTCTGCGCTTTTTTACAGCCAATCTACTATTATTACCGACCCGGAGGTATCAGAAAGATTAGAAGTCACCATCGTGGACGTGTCGGAGAGCGGGTTTAAGACGATGCTGAGCCGAACAATCGGTGGGGATTTTGAGGTGTTTTCCCAATTTAAAATCACACTGACCCTGTTGTGCATAGGAGGATGAGTACCTACACCGCACTTGCACCCGGATTGTTCGTCGACAGTTATTCTTGGGGAGATTTGTATGTGGGTCATCTATCTCAAGAAAAACCGCAAGGTGGTTGGCCTGAGCGCTGACGGTGAGCCAGAGCTTGATAAAGATTACGCCCTTGAAGAAGTGGTCAGGGG
>JBMDXC010000444.1:0-4781 GCA_048594805.1 Candidatus Entotheonellaceae bacterium
TCCTCCCTTCAGTGTGGGAGAAGTCGGACGCTTCACCGGACCTGGACGGCGAGAGATTGGCCATGGTGCCTTAGCCGAACGCGCTTTGCGCCCTGTCTTGCCCTCGCGGGAAGCTTTTCCCTATACGGTACGGGTGGTGTCGGACATTATGGAATCCAATGGTTCGTCGTCTATGGCAACAGTGTGTGGGAGTACGCTAGCACTCATGGATGCAGGGGTACCCATCAAAGCCTCTGTGGCCGGCATTGCGATGGGGCTTATTGCTCAGGGTGATAAAGTAGCCATTTTATCTGACATTATGGGCCTGGAAGACCATCTGGGCGATATGGATTTCAAAGTCGCGGGTACAGCCCAAGGTGTGACCGCTATTCAGATGGATATCAAAACAATTGGCGTCTCCCAGGCGATTATGGGGCAGGCGTTGGAGCAATCTCGCCAGGGCCGGATGCACATTTTGCAGGCTATGGAAACTATCCTGCAGGCGCCACGCCAACAGACTTCGACGTATGCACCACGCATTGTGACGATCAAAATTCACAAAGATAAGGTGCGTGAGGTGATAGGGCCCGGCGGAAAAACTATTCGCGGCATTATCGAGGCCACAGGGGTCACTATTGATGTCGATGATAGCGGTACCGTGGTTATTGCTGCTGCCGACGAAACCGCCTCACAGGCAGCCGTGCGTATGGTCCGCGAGTTGACGCAAGAGGCTGAAATTGGTCAGATCTATCTGGGGACTGTACGAAAAATCATGGATTTTGGAGCTTTCATTGAAATTTTCCCCGGCACCGACGGTCTTCTGCATATTTCCCAAATATCTGATAAGCGTGTCAACAAGGTAACAGATGAGTTCCAAGAAGGCGATCAACTCCTCGTAAAGGTTCTAGAAGTCGATCGCAATGGACGCATACGTCTCAGCCACAAGGAAGCCATCCGCGAGCGTGAAGCGGCGAAGATTAGCTAGAGTCCAGGGGAAGGAAAGGCTACAGGTAGGAATTGTGTGGTGCAGTGCACCAAAGTTTACATAATCTTTCTTATCAGAAGTAAAGTTGCGATGCATACTTTGCCTTGGTAAGAATTCTGGTGTAGCCTTATCCTTGCTTCTTGAGAGACGGCTGTAAAGACGCTGCACGTTCAGAGATCGTTTGCCGTGTGTCTGCACTGATGCCCTGATCAGAGAGTGCGCGTTCATAAATAGCCACGGCTTTTTGCGATGCTCCAGTTTGTTCATGGCATCGGCCTATACCTAGATAAGCTTCCCCACGCAGCCAGTGCGCCGGCAATTGCAGGACAGATTCAAAGCTCGCGATGGCGTCTGGGTCACAGACGCCGCTGGCTTCCTGTGCATAGGCGATGTCTAGAGTCACCAATGCCAGCAGCAACGGTTGAGCAGTTTTGCTCAAGCGTTGTTGTGTCTGCCTATAGGCTTTGAGCGCAGCAGGATAATCCTCACCTTCGAAATACAGGTGCCCGAGATGCCAATAGGCCAAGGCAGCAGCGTCTGTGCTCCCATAGTTGTTTACGAGCTTTTGTAACTGCTCTATAGCTTGTGGCCGACTGACAGAGCGTGAATCTATGCGCTTTGTTGCCTCGTAAAGTGCTGTGGCCGCCTGCTGCTCACGTTGCCTCTGCCAAGCCATCCAGCCAGTAATCAGCGTTGCCACTACGACCAGTGCTACAACACCATAAATGAGAAAGCTTATATGTGCTTTTATCCAACTAGCGATCTGTACACTCAAAGAAACAAACTGATCCGGCTGCCTGATTTCCTTGCGGGACAAACGTTGTTCAGCCACTCCATTGCCCTTTCGTGACTCTCCAGCACTATGACATCTCAGGTAGCAAATTTACAAGATGGCGATATCAGGCCGTTTTGTCGCCAAAAGACATACGGGCAGGCCTGGCCTGCCCGTATGAAAGAGAGACTTCGGTGGGGATTATGCTTCCTCGTGCTTGCTACTCGCCATAACAGCCTGCATGAGATGCTGCGGAAGAACCTCATAGCGTAAAAATTCTATGGCATATGAACCTTCGCCACCGGTGACGGACTGCAGAAAGGCGCTATACTGTTGAATTTCCGCCAGAGGGACTTCAGCCCTCACAACTTGTAAATCTCCCAAACTCTCCATGCCACTGACGCGACCACGTCGACTACTAATATCGCCGGTGACATCACCCATGTACTTCGCTGGGACAATGACCTCCATCTTGACAATGGGCTCGAGCAGGACCGGTGTGGCTTTCATGACTGCCTCTTTCACAGCCTCACGGCCAGCTATCTGGAACGCAATGTCTTTACTGTCCACCGGATGCTCTTTGCCATCGTAGAGTTCAACCTTCAAATCCACAACCGGATAGCCAGCAATGATCCCCTCGGTCATCTTGTCCTGAACACCTTTGTCCACACTTTGACGGAATGGTTGACTGATCACCCCCCCAAAGATTTTATCAACGAATGCATATCCAGCTCCGCGCTCATTTGGCTCAACACGAATAGCACATTCGGCAAATTGCCCTGCCCCACCCGTTTGCTTTTTATGTCGATAACGTACATCAGCCTTGCCACTAATGGTTTCGCGATAGGCAATTTTGGGAAGTTTGGTGGTCACCTGGACCCCACGACGTTGCAACCGATTGAGCATCAAGCCAATATGCTGCTCACCGATACCGGAGATAACTAGCTCCTTCGTTTGTGGATTCATTTCAATCTGAAATGTTGGGTCTGCCTCAGCAAGGCGGCGCAGTCCTTCAGAGATCTTGGCTTCATCTCCACGCGTCTTTGGCTCTACGGCTCTCGCGACCATCGGGAGCGGATAGTGCGGCATCACGAATGGGCGCTGGTCCTTCGTAGCCACCAGCGTATCACCAACGTGGAGTTCCTCGACCTTGGCCGTCGCAACGATAGCTCCGGCCTCCGCCTCGTTGACATCCTTCTGGTCTTTCCCCTGGGGACGAAATAGCTTGGGGATTTTGACAGTTCTGCCGGAATTAGCGACCACCACCGTGTCCCCGCCTTTCAATACACCCTCAAAAATACGTATAAAGCTTACTTTACCCACAAACTCGTCGGACATAATCTTAAAAACCTGCGCTTCAAGAGGACCTTCCAACTCTATGCTATGATCCTCCCTACCCCCCTGGTCATTCATAACCTGTTTTCTCGCATATGCCGGTGAGGGGGCATAGGCAGCAATGATGTCCAAGAGTTGAGCGACTCCCATATCCTGCTCCGCGGCACAACAGAGAATAGGCATGACGCTTCTCTCAACGAGCACCGGCGTCAATACTCGTTCAAGCTCCGCGGGCGGTATGGTTTCACCCTCGAGATAGCGTTCAAGCAGCGCGTCATCACCTGAGATCACGGACTCCATGAGTATACCGCGTTGTGTTTCAACAAGCTCTTGCATGGAATCAGGAACTTCATCAGGGTGCAGCAGGTTCACAACGCCTCGAAAATTACTGCCGCTTCCCACCGGCAACATCATGGGTGTGCACGCTGGTCCAAACGTCTCCTGCAATGCCGCGACGACCTCATCAAATCGTGCGTTCTCAGCGTCCATACGTGTAATCACAAATATACATGCACAGCCCTGCTGCTTCACGATTTCCCATGCTTTACGCGTTCCAACCTCAATACCAGCAGCCGCATTGACAGTAACGAGTGCCAATTCCACTACTGAAAGCGCACCATACACTTGTCCGATGAAGTCGGCAGATCCAGGAGTATCAATAATGTTAATATCTCGACCTTTCCACGTAGTGTGGAGTAATGCAGAATAGAAAGATTTCTTCCCCTCTTTCTCATCGAGATCAAAATCACTTGCCGTGGTTCCATCACTGACCCTGCCAAGCCGACTTAATTCCGCTCCCTTGAAAAGCACAGCCTCAGCCAGCATGGTCTTACCACTACCAGAGTGCCCTACTAGAGCTACATTCCGAATTGCCTCTCCCTTATGACTGGCCACTATGACCTCCTCATACCCCTCAAGCACACTCTTGGAGTTGAAATCTATTGTAGTGTCAACAATACACCAAACTCACCCTGCCTCCCCATGCTTGGCCTATGAGATCGCCTTCAAAGGCCGTTCATGATGCCATGAAGCATGAGGCTAACTCAGCAATGCAATACAAATAGTGTTCTATGTACACCTTTACAAAACAACCGCTAAGTCAAAACAAAAGCTTAATTAACTCGTATTATAAACCTTCCTTCATATCTTGCATCGCATCTTTACAAAATTTCTCAAAGTGCTCCCGGCAGGACTTGAACCTGCGGCCTGCGGATTAGGAATCCACCGCTCTATCCACCTGAGCTACGGGAGCAGGTTGATTTTTCAAAGACTTGTGCGCCCTCACTGTCCCCTGCCCTCTCGCCTGTTGTGAAAATTGCTGGGACTTTTCACTGAACTGCTCCAGTGCACGCACAGCACGCTGCTTGTGATCGCTGGAGAGGTGCGTATAGCGCAGGGTCATACTAATGTCCTTGTGTCCCATCAAGGCTTGCACTGTCGGTAGGTCTACACCGCTCATAACCAACCGACTCGCAAAAGTATGGCGCAAATCGTGAAAGGTAAAATCCTCCAAGCCAGCCTTCTTCACGGCTCGCTCAAACGTAGTACGAAACGAGCGGTACGGTGTCCCCTGCCGATTGCAGAAGACCGAACCTGCTTCGGACGTGTTCATTCTAACTGCCTTTAGCGTCATGGTCAACACCGTGTTCATCGGTACACTACGACTCTCCCCATTCTTGGCGTAGCCTGCCTGTACTGTGATAGTCTGTC
>JBMDXC010000445.1:0-7296 GCA_048594805.1 Candidatus Entotheonellaceae bacterium
TATGTCTGACCGTCATCGGGGTCTTACAAGAGCCATAGCAGAAAACTACCTCGAAGCTGCTCGCGTAAGTCTTGACCGTCATCATGTGCCACCGCAGGAATTTACGCTACAAAAGGTTTCTCAGGGCGCTAATGAAAAAATCATTGTCTTGGTTCATTGGGAGCCACCTGACGCTCGCTGTCGTGGAGCATGGGCAAATACAGACGATGCTACGGCAAATGGCGCTTATGCCTGTGCCATTGCTGCAACGGAAGTGGATTTTGGATTGTTTGCTATAAGACGTGCTGAAACCCTCACAGGAGCAGATTATTATGTTGCGCCATTGCATCACGCTGCTGAAGATTTGGAAGATTGTTACCGCCTCGAAGTCTCAGGAACTAGCCTGGATGAATACGAGGTGAATCGACGATTACGTGCTAAGGTAGTTCAAACTCAACGCGGCCGGAGTAATCTTCCTGCTATAGCGATCGTTGTTGGATTTAGAGTAAAACTGATTTCCATGCAATCGGTTGAAGAATTGCTATGAGTTGGGCAACACATCACTCGCAGAGTGAAAAGTTTGCAAGTCAAGCCGAAGCTGCCCTAAAGAAAGGTGATAGGGCGCGCGCGATTGAGCTCTATCGGCTTTCCGCTGAAGAGGAAGAACGCGCATTAAACGAATTAGATCATAGCAAAACTCGCACACTTGGTATTACTATTATCAGTGCTTCATCACTTTGGTTTAAAGCTAAAGAATTTAAACAAGCCGAGCAGATAGCATATCACTGGCTTGCTTCGAATCTTCTGCCAGATTTTGCCAGCGCAAAACTTCAGGAACTATTACAAACAGTATGGCATGAACGAAATTTTCAGCAGGCCGGAATCGACTTTGTACAAGGGCAAGTAACTCTTTCTCTTGATGGTGGCGAGGTGAGTGTAGGAGCCGCTCCGTTATGGCTTGTACACCATAAAGCCAATGAGGTTTGTAATTTTTTCTACCGAATTATCGAAATGATGTTGGATCGTCCTTTTCGAAAGCGGGGCTCTCCCAGCCCATCTATTCTAGAACATTTCCGACCTTGGCTTCTGCAAGCACCTCCACGAAGTTATCGGTTTGCCGTTCGTCTACAAAAATCTACACAAATGACCTTGTTTGAAATGACTCCCGAAATTGACGACATTACTCGCAAATTTATGCAAATTGTCCGCACTACAACTTCTGAATCACCAGAATATCTTAGACAAATTGTTCCTAATCCTGAATATCGTAGCGGTTTTTTAAAGATGTCACGGAATTTGGCTCCGACAGGGAAGACGTTTAACAGATTAGAGATAGAATCTACAAGTGACTTAGATACATTTCCTATAATTCTCTATCCAGACTCTCGTGAGTTGCTTAATAGCATTCTTCATAGTGAATGGGAGAACACCGGCGAGGAAGCGCAAGATGAACAGATTATTGGTGTTCTTCGTGCATTGCACTTGGAAAGGGATTGGCTCGAAATAAAGTTGGATGATGGCCCAAATACTCGCGTATATCAAACAGGAGAAGTTATTGATGACATTGTTGGACCCATGGTAAACCGAAGAGTAATAGTTACTGTCGTCTACAATCCAAAAAACAACAGATATTTATATCGTGATATTCAATTAGAGGAATAGATAGACTTCTCCCCGCCAATAACCGGGCATTGAATTTATGCTCTACTCCTTCACTGGCAGCACAAGCGGCAATTCCGTTCAAAAAACAACGCATCTCGCTGTCGAGCGAGCAGGGGGGGCTGTCGATAACTACCTCGCAGTGGCTACGGTTTCGCCCGATTTACCCCGCCAGTGTTTACCCACGGATCAGCACACTTATTCGAGTAGCTCTGCTTCCCGCAACGGCTCAAGAACTCCGTTCTGAAGCCTGCTGCGGTCCAGACCTGCTGCGGACTCTGCACGCACAATGATCGTCACTTTCCCAGCCAAGTCAGCCAAGTTGGCAATAGCGTTCCATGCTGTGTACAGCTGATTCCGATCTGCTGTGAATGCAAGTTCTACCGCTGTTTCGGCAGCTGGTCTTCCTGGCAGTGGGACAGAGCTAGACGGTGCTGGACCAGGAACTGGTATAGACTGGCCACTAGGGACCGGCATTGGTGGCTGTGGCGCTGGCACGGGAACTGGTTGCGGGATCGCTTGTGGCAGCATCACAAATCCCGACTCCAAGTCAATCTCGTCATCTGATACCGCTGTACCGCACCGAACCTTCGTATGCGAAACCTGGTAGGTTCCGTCTGGCCCGAGGGTAGGAGTCCCACCGGACGTGTACCCAAACGTACCCTCCTGCACCCCACGCGTAATAGCCCTACGGATAACTGCACTATTGATCAAGCGAGGAAAACCGAGGAAGGAGTATACGCCGTCCACAACCTCCTTCGTACGGATGCCGAGCGTGGGAGGTTGGCCCTCACCAAGCCTGAAGATCTCGACGAGTTTGGCAGGTGTGAGCGAACTAAAAACTCGTGGCTGCACTGCTGTGATGAGCTCAATGACTCGCTCGTGGATCATCGCCTGCTTCTTAGAGTTTAGCGTCGTTTGGAGAGGACGTCCCCCGACAGCAACCTGCTCAAAACTCAGCTCTCCGCCCTCGACGCGTGGGAGCCACACCTCCATGTAGAGTTTGAGCAGCGCCGCTTCAGCAGCACTCTGCTCGGTCCCCTCGCGCTCACGGAGTTGACTCCTCTGCTCGTCAGTAAGATTGAATTGCCTGGCTTTGGTCTTGATCTGCTCAGCAGCGATGAGGTAGCGCACGGCACGCCGGAGAATCTCGACTTGGTCGAATGACGGAATGGCGAGCCCAAGACCATTACGGTATTGCCGGAGCCTGTCTCCATACTTTTCTAGTAGGTCCTTTGCGGCTGTCTGCTGCGCTGTTCGTGGTCTAGTCCCGAATTCCAGTGGCAAATACGCGATGAGAAATACCGGTTCGTGGTCCGGGATACCTCCAGGGTCTTCGGGCCAAATGATAGCCTCATGATGTCCAGCAAGGCGTGCTTCGAGCAGCTCCTTGATCCGTGCTCGCACTCGTCCCTCGTCCCGAGCCACCGCGTCCGCCTCCTGTTCGAGGAGCAACGTCACGTTGGGATCCTTCTTAAAACAATAGTGGACCCCGTCAAAGTGCAGGTAGAGGCATTGTTCTTTCAATTCCTTCAGGCAGGCAAGTGCTGTGGTGCTATCGAGGTCAGGGCCAACACAGACCGCAAGCAAGTCAGCCTCACTGATCCCAGGTGGTAGCATCTCGCCGTCCTGGCCGCTATCTCGGCGCAGACCACCGAAGGAATACATGAGGATAGCAGTCGCCAGGCGTGTTGCAGGACGCCGCAGGGCCTCCGTAGGCTGTTCTTTTGCACGGCGCTCATCGATACGGCGTGCACGGGCATTGGCCCCTATGAAGTCATGCTCGAGTACGGGCTGGAAGTCTGTCTGCTGCCCCACTTCCTTAAAGAAGGCGAGCCGCACTTCTGGGTCATGGATGAGCACATCGCCTGGGCCAAGCACCGCACGGCTCTTGCCCTCCCGATGGGCAGCCCGGAGGCATGCTGCCAGGAAGCGGAGGGCACCGCGTGTCCGTTGAAAGTCAGGGATCGCTGCCCAGCGCTCACGCATAAGGTCAATAAGCGCCGGATGGAAGGGGTAGGCAGCACGTACCCGATCACGGAGGGCGAAACCTTCTTCTTCGGCTTGCTGTCGTTCAGCAGCACTTCTAGCGTACGCCCGGCGCATTTGTGTGACGATTTCCTGATAGGCTGTCGCTGCTGGGGCTGCCTCGGCTGCGCCTGGAAGTTTTCCCAGGAGCCGCCGCTGGATGACGGCAAGAATCTCGTTGCCTTCCACTGGCTCACGGAGCTGGTCTTTGCGGGCTGCGAGGTGGTCCACAGTCTGGAGCAGATTGACATATTCAAGCGATTCCCGTCGACTGGCTTGGAGTGAGAACACAAGCGCCGTATGACGCGTGTTGCCGACCACCGCCGTGAGGCGCTGGAGAAAGGTGAGCGTCTCGTCACGCAGGGTCGTCTGTTCCACCTTCACGCCCCCCGCACTGATGAGGTACGTCAGCACTTCATCCAAGAGAATCACGTTGGGGTTATCCGCAAGCAGGGTAAGGATCACATCTCCACCGGGTGCAACTCGCGCCTCGTCTTGCGCCCGCAAGAGCTCATAGCCCTGACTCCCCCCGAGGCGCCACGCAATCCAGCCCCACATCGTACGGGCATGGAAGGTTGCACCAGGGATAGCTTTGCCGTTGACAGCATCGAAGAACTGACCATCGAAGACGGCAGTGTGGACCTCCTGTGTCGGTCGCGGGAGCCCTCGCCCCTCCGGAACGGCATCAAAGGCTGCACGGCTCTCAGCGGCATGGAGGAGGGCTGCAAGGGTGTGCGACTTCCCTCCTCCAAAGGGAGTAATAAGTTTCAACACCCTGTTACCAGCACCACCCTCAAGGCGAGCCAGCACGTCATGGAGGAGCGCTAGTAGTCCCTGAGTCAGGTAGGAAGCACGGACGAAGTGCTCCGGGTCGCGATAGACTGCTGGCACAGTGGCATGACGGTCTGCCAGTGGGCCGAGGTCAAGGGCGAAGATGTCCTCAGAGAACTCATCAGAGAGGACATCAGGATGAAGCGTGACCACCTCCACCCAGGGTTTGATCGGTGTGCTCATCAGCGTTCTCCCTCCCCGAAGTTGAGGTACGTCTGTCCGGTGCGCTGCTCTAGCTGCTCTAAGAATATTAAGGCTGGGTCCTCGACCACACTCTGCCAGTTCGCGATGAGCTTTGCGAGTGCTGTCAGCTCTCCTGTAGGAGAGACATCCGCGAGTTCGCTACCTTTGAGGACGGGGCCAACCAGCGCCTGGGCTATAAGACGCATCTGTTCGCGATTCGGCTGTGCCTCGCGCAGGAACTCTGCCAGCTCCCCAGGCCGGTTCTCCATGAGCCAAAGCGTGCGGTGTAAGACGTCGATCACTGGGACCAGATGTCCATCCTCCCTTGGCATCCCAAGTTTCGCGTCGTGGCCGCGCTCGGTATAGTCGCGCAGGTGATACTTGTTCTTCTTCTTCTCAATGAGCGCCCGTGTGCCGGTGGAGAGCCCGACTGGACCATCGAGTTCTACGTGTGTGCCGTGGGCGAAGATGATTGCCTCTCCTGCCTCCAGCTCCGCCGTACGGTAGGTATAGCGCCACAGCGTATAAAAGCGTGTTGCGGGATCAACACCTGCGAGACCGGTTCCTCCGACCGTGCCCGCTGCTTTCGCGAGGCGTTGCAGAATACTTTCGAGGACGACCGTCTCTACCTCGGCGAGGAATCGTTCAGCTGGTACCTCCTCGCCGTTGGCGTATTCGACCCGTACAAAGCGTGTAAAAGCGCGCAGACCTGCTCCAACACAGGCAATAACGAGGTCTGCCCCCGAGATGCCGTAGTCCCATAGCGCCGCGACTCGCTCACGAACAATCGCCGCCAGCTCTGAGCGCACCTCCTCATAGGAGCCACACACCTTGCCTGCGCGCTTACGGGCGATGAGAAAAATACTGGAAGCGAGGGCTGCAGATTCATGT
The DNA here is from genome assembly GCA_048594805.1 of Candidatus Entotheonellaceae bacterium. Taxonomy (GTDB): domain Bacteria; phylum Tectomicrobia; class Entotheonellia; order Entotheonellales; family Entotheonellaceae; genus SXND01. Next base: position 5,572 of record JBMDXC010000445.1, read on the forward strand.
GCCAACAGCCGCCCTCTCCTCTCCGTATCGAGGGGCCATGCTTCCACAACAGTAAAGCCTGCACTACGTAGCGCATCTACAAGCGTGGCCCAGCCCAAGGTTGTTTTGTGAGCGTAGACCACTATCATCTCCCCTTTCTGCTTCAGGACTCGGTGTGCCTCATGAAACGACTGCGCCATCATCTCTTCATATTCTTGGCGTGCTGCTTCCATGTCACCGCCATGCCGTGAAGATAATGCAGTTGCCTCAGACTTCTTCGGTGTGAGACTTGAGGCGAAATGCTCGGGATAGTGGTGTCCAATCGTGCGCTTGAGCCAGACGTAGAAAAAGTCAGAGATATCTGCGTAGGGGACATTGTCATAGTAGGGAGGGTCAGTAATGACTGCGTCAAAAGACCCATCGGGGCAGGGGAGCGCAGTGGCGGAACCGCGAGAGACTATGACATTTCCATCCCTAATCGACTCAAGCATCTTGATCGCAGCAGGGATATCCTCACAGACTGCCACCCAACTCGCTCCGTCGCTGTTAAATGGGTTTGTCTCACTGAAGTCCCAGGTCATTGGCAATGCTTGCCGACCAAACGTATTCTTGACACCCCGTCCTCCTGTGTAGTTCCAGACGCACAGGGTAGAACAAAAATCACTAAGCTTATCCAACATTACGCCCAGATTGGTTTCAATGGCACACGTTCTTTCTTGATCGTAACCACGTTGGAGCATAGCTGCTTCAGCATCCCGCACCACGACGGCAATGGTGAGGAGGCAGAGGAGCTGTCGCGGGGTAAAAAGGTCACCCCAGGTCAACATGCCATGTCGCGTGACCCCCGAAGCGCCCCGCGTCCAAGGCGACGGCCGCAACGGGTTTATTGGCTCACTTGGAACTGTGAGCCCCGTGCGATGGCATAGTGACTCAATCCGCTGCTGGACTGCTTCAACGTCTAGTGCGACACCAAGCGTATCATCCGCAGCCAAGTACACCTTGCCACGAGCGCCACGGCGTGTGCAGACCACAGCCATGAGCCGCTGCGTTGTTTGTTTCGCCATGCCCAACTCACGGACATACACATCATCTGCAATAGTACCGCAGAACTGACATGTGGCATTACCACCCTTGGAGCCTTCTGCGGGGTCGAAACCTAGGGCCTTCTCTGTCGTTGCCTCGACGACAGAGAAATGCACGCGTTTTTCACCTTTGGGCGCAATCACCTTAATGGCCACGTAACGGCCTTTCTTCTTGCAGAGCCAAGTCTGGCGCACAAGCGGTACTTCAGCCTTACACCCGGGATTCTTACACACGACAGTGCGTGTCCAGAGGTACGCGACAGGCATAAGGTAACCAGGAAGAACTGTACTGTCATTGGTTTGAAAAAGCTTCAAACTATGCGTATCACTGTTGCCCTTAAAAGCTGGGTCTGGTATCAGCGGATAGAGATCACCAATCTCAGTCTTGACCTCTTTGAGCACCCACTCACCCCAGTAGCGCACCTCTTCGGCAAGCCCAGCCCAGGTTCCATTCTTACCTGATCCTGTGGCGCTCAGGTCGGGCTTCCCGTACTTCTGCGGATAGATGAGCGTGCAGAGCTCGATAAGTGCTGGAGCAAAAGTTTTTTGGTAAAATATTACCCCCCTACAAGGGACATCGTATGCAATACTTGCGCTGCTGCAACACTGACCTCTGGAGTGATGATCGTGCGATATGTGCGTCCTCTGACCGAAAGCCAACAGC
>JBMDXC010000446.1:0-9736 GCA_048594805.1 Candidatus Entotheonellaceae bacterium
CGACTGGGGTGTCTCGGCCTCCAAACCAACCCAGTGCCAGGCGTCGCCACGGAAAATCCTTTGTTGTTCGAGGTCGTACAGGGCCTGATCCATAAACACCTGATAGGGCACCCGGCAGACGCCCAGTTCTGGCCAGTGTACGAGCGGTTCCTCGACGGTGGTACGCGGGATGACTGGCATAGCGGTCTCCTTGCAGGGGAATAAATGCCGCCGCCCTAGGATGCGCCGATCTTGCCATAGGGAGGGCCTATTTTCCATAACCACGAACCACTGGCATGGCGCCGCGTAAGCGCGCAGACGGTCAGCGGCAAGTAAAACATCAGGCCGCAGCAGACCGCCCCGTCTTGCCAGAGGCCCGTAGTATAGCCCTTGTGGATCTGGATGTACACCGTGCGACATGCGCCTTGAGACATACCCCCTGGTCAGGGTATGGAAGCAGCATAGTATACACACAGACAGGTAATGCCTTGAGAAAGGAGCGCACTATGGGCCTGACTCCCTTCGGACAGGATAAATTTATCGCCATCAATGGCTTGCAACTTCACTATGTGGAGTGGGGCAGCCCAGGAAATCCCTCGCTCGTCTTGTTACACGGTTTTCAGAGCAACGCGCACACCTGGGACACCTTTAGCCAGGCCATGTCTGACACGTACCACGTGCTGGCGCTGGATCAACGTGGGCACGGAGATACCTCATGGGCGCCCGATGGGAACTATGCCCCGGAATCCTCGGTCAGCGATATCGACGGTTTTATCACGGCCCTGCGCCTTGCCCCGACGGTCGTGATCGGGCATTCCATGGGTGGACGACACGCGGCCATGGTGGCCGCCGATCATCCTGAGAAGGTCAGGAAGGTGGTGATCGTGGACACCGCCGCAGAGTTTCCCCCAGACCTGCGCCGCCAGCAGCCGGTGACTGATGCGCCGCCACAGCCTGAGTCGTTTGAGACCTTTGAGGAGGTGGTACAGAATGGTATCAAACAGTATCCACTGACGCCTGAGGCGGAGTTGCGTCATGCAAATTACCATAATCTCTATCGGGGGGCTGACGGCAAGTGGCACTGGCGCTGGGATATCAACCTGTTACAGTGGCGACGCAGGAACCGCAGCACGCCGGGAGACCTGTATACGTATCTCCAGCGCATCCAGTGCCCGACGCTGCTCATCCGCGGACAGCAGAGTCCACTGCTCACGCCGGCAGTGGCCCAGACGATGATCCAGGCTCTGCGCAATGGCCGCACGGTAGACATCGCGCATGCGGCACACACGGTGAATGCCGATAATGCGCCGGAGTTTCATGCCGTTACTGCGGCGTTTCTGAAGGAGTAGGGCTCAGCAAAGCTGCGGCATAGGTATCGCCGATATGCCCAGCGGCTTTGAGCTGTTCTATCTCCTCGGGGCTGTAGCCTAACAGTTCGCTGTACACATAGGCATTATGCTCGCCCAGACAACAGGGTGGGCGGTGAATGGTGGCGGGCGTATGGGACATCTGCCATAAGACTCCTGGATAGTCATGCGTGCCGGCGTCAGGGTGCGTGACTCTGGTAAAGAAGCCACGCGCCTGCAGATGCGGGTCCTTATAGGCATCTGCAGCCGAGAGCACCGGGCCGCTGGTCACCCCGTGCACCTGGAGATGATGCGCCACTTCGGTCGGTGTGCGCTGGCACGTCCAGGTCGCCAGCGCCTGATCGAGTTCGTCCTGGTGCTGCAGACGACCGGCCGTCGTCAGAAAATGGGCTTGCATCGCCCAGTCTGGCTGTCCGAGTGCCACGCACAAACGCTGCCACTCCGCATCATCAGCCACAGCAATGGTGACCCAGGTGCCTCCGTCAGCGCACGGATAAACGTTGTGCGGCGCCATGCGGGGATGGTGATTGCCCAGAGGGCGGGCATCACGGTGGTTCATTTGCGCATCCAGGAAAAACTCGCTCAGGTGGGGCAGCATATTCTCAGACTGCGCGAACTCAATGAACTGTCCCTCGCCCGTACGGTCACGATAATGCAGGGCTGCCAGCAACGCCAGGGCTGCGCCAGGGCCACTCGCCGCGTCCATATGCACGACCGAGGGCACCTGGAGGCGCTCGACATCGTCCGGGTAACCGCGTACCGCCGTAAAGCCACATAAGCCTTCTACACCAATGCCAAACGCCTGTGTAGTTTTATATGGGCCAGAGAGGCCAAAGGCCGGCATCGTCATGACGATAATATCCGGCTTCCAGCTGCGCAGCACCTCATACGAGAACCCCAGGCGGTCCATGACTTCAGCAGAGAAGTTATCAATGACCACATCGCTACACTGCACCAGACGCCGCACCACCTCCTGCCCCTCTGGCCGGCGCACGTCGACTGTCATACTCAGCTTATTGCGGGCATGGCAGTTAAACATGGCGTGGCGGTTCCACGGACGCGCACCAGGCGTGCGATCGGCATAGGCCACGACCACGCGAGAGCCGGTGGCCATGAGTTCGGGTGACGGACGGGGCGTGTAGCCGCGTGTGGCACTGGGAAAGTAGTGCAGCGATTCCACACGAATGACCTCGGCGCCACAATCGGCCAAAATCATTGTGGCATAGGGCCCAGCATAGACATTGGTGAAGTCGGCGATGCGGATGCCTTCGAGCGGCGATGGAAACATGGGACCAGTTCTCCCTACAGACAGGTAGCAATCCTCTAGGCAATCACACCCGTCTGGCGCAACTCGTGCACATCTGTATCCGTCAGTTGCAGCAGTTCACGTAACACCCGCTCCGTGTCCTGCCCCAGGAGTGGCGCTGGCCGGCGTATCTGCCAGGGCGTGCGACTGAGGTGGGACGGCGCACCGGGGAGCTTCCAGGTGCCGGCCATCGGGTGCATCACGGTGACAAAGGCACCGCGTTCGACAAAGTGGGGATCCTCGAGGACCTGCGCTGGCGTGTTCACGGCCGTTCCAGGCAGCCGGACCAGTTGTGCTTTGCGTACAATCTCCTGGCGCGTGTGATGCTGCAGCCAGTCGTGAAAGATCTGCAGAAAGGGCGTCCGGTGCGCCGGGTTCAAGCGCGCCTCCTCCGTGCCAAAACGCGGGTCCTCGTTGAGTTCCGGCATCTCCATCATCGCCAGCAGACGTGGCCACCAGTTCATGGTGCAGCGGATGTCAACATACCCATCCTTACAGCGAAAGATTCCGGCAGGTAAAATGCCCACTGGCTGGGGGTCGCCTGTGCCCGGGTTGTCGCCCGTATACTGGTAGGCTACCAGGGACGTCATACGACGATCTATGGAGCCAGCCTGCGTTTCGAAGAGTGAGACGTCAATATGCTGCCCCACCCCATGGCGGCGTACACTCATCAAGCCTACCATGGTGGCTGTGGCAGCGACTGCCCCTCCTTGATAGAGGGTGAGATTGTGCGCCTGTTTGAGGGGTGCACGGCCAGCGGCACCACTCGTATACATCTCCCCACCCATCCCGTACAGTGTCAGATCCTGGGCGCGCCAATCCCGATAGGGGCCAGTCTGGCCAAAATTGGAAATAGAGGTCATGAGCAGACGTGTATTGACCGGCCGCAGATTCGGGTAGTCGAGCCCGAGATCGGGCATCACGTGTGGGTGGAAATTTTCGACCACCACATCCGCCTTGGCCACCAGCCGCATGAAGAGCTGCCGGCCACGCAACAGTTTGAGATTGAGGGCGACGCTCTCCTTATTGGTATTGAGGTGCAGGAAGAGGCCGCTCTTTTCTGGATGCGGCACATCATCTGGAAAGGGGCCGAGCCGCCGGCACGGGTCGCCGCCGTCCGGGCGCTCGATTTTGATCACGCGCGCCCCATAGTCGGCCAGGAGCTTGGTACAGTAGGGGCCGGCAATGTAGTGCGTCAGATCCAACACTAACACATCGTCGAGGGCTTGGGGTGGCATAGACTCACTGCGTTTTATAGGTATGGTGTGATGCATTGTTGACCAGGTGATACACCATCAGACAAGCCAAACCGCGGGCGTTATCATAGCACAGAAATTTAGTCTTATAAACGTATAATACATTTCAATCAAGATCATACATTATGGTACCGTCTGGAACACATGGCACCCTCTCGAAATAATGACGCATGGCGACAGAGTCCCTCGTCGTAATTCTCCTAGAAAATGCCGCAAGTCAGACCAGTGGCAAGCAGCATTCCCAATTCTTCACATTGCGCAAGATGTTCTGCAGTGACGGCGCCGCGACAGATCACGGGTTCTGCAACCTGGCGCATAGGATATCCAAGCAGGATGCGGTCGATCTGGCGCACCGCGCCGGTCCCATCATTGCCTGCACTGATGAAGAGGGCGTAGGGAAGATTGAGGCGATAGGGCTGCGCGGGGTAAAAAGTGCGATCAAAGAAGTCTTTGATCGCGCCCGACATATAGCCAAAATTTTCCGGTGTGCCAAACAGTATCCCCTGGCAGGTGAGCAGATCCTCTAAAGTGGCTTCGAACGCCCGTACCAGTCTGGTGTGTGTCTCTGGTACTTGACAGGCTCCACGATATACGGCCTGCGCCAATTGTTCGGTGTTCCCGGTTTGCGAATGATACACGATCAGTAATGTTTTCACGGTGCACATGTACAGGTGGCGTCTCCGCTCGTTGCCTCTCTCCGCTACGACGCCGTCTGCTGTGGTGTTTCGGCCACCTCGATGTCCTCGAACAGAGTGGCCAGGGGGAGACGGAAGTGCGGCAGAACCGGTTCGCCATACAGTTCATCCGCGCGAGTGAGGATGCGTACCTGGGTGGGTGACTCGTAGATATAGACCTGTGTTTGAGAAATAAAAATGACCCAGACGCATTCAACCCCAAGGCGAAAGTACTCGGCGACCTTATCCAGAATGTCGTTCCCCTTATCCGAGGGGCTGATCACTTCCACCACCAGGTTCGGTATTACCCCCCATGACTCAGCATGTGGCACAGGACGCTGCCGGGGCCAGCGCTCGTACGACACAAAAGCCACATCCGGGCGGCGTTTCCGTTGCACCATCGCCGTGAAATCAAACAGCAGCTCCTGCACGACTCTGCCCAGTTGGTGTTGTCTGACAAAGTTCGTGAGATATCCTGCCAGTACTGTCGCAAGCCATATTTCATGTGCGCCCATTGGGCCTAGCTCCACTAGCTTACCATCCACCACCTCATAGAGGATGTCATCGTCTGGCGGTAGAACTGTCCCATAATTGGTTGTCTGGTGTACGCTCTGCATACGTGTCTTCCCTCGCTGCGGGGCACCCGTTCCCCGCGTCTGCGACGGCGGAGGGCCGCCAGTTTAACGGCGGCCCGTTCCCTGGTCTCAGGCGACAGTATGCAAGAAAACCCGATGAGCGTCAATCGCACGCTGGACATTGCGGTTTTCTAGAGATGGGTGTTGCAAAATTGTGGATCTGCTATTCTATGCGGGGCAGGCAGCAGGATGACGCTCCCCAAGGATGGCGAGGACGTATGCTTCCCCAAGTCCTGCATAGCCCCTACTGTCAAGGCATCGATATCGTGTGACATAGGGAAACATTGCAAGGCAAGCACGCTAGTGCTGCGGAGAAACGGCATGCCCTGGGACCATGCCGTTCTCGATTTGCCTCACACGAGGTCTACGGACCAGACGCAGAGATGAGATATCGAGGAGCTATGTGGCTATTGACTGGATTTGCCCTGGGAGTGATCGCCGGTATCCTATTGCAGAAATATTACGGTGTTGGGCGCTTGCTCCACAATATCGGCGTGTATACGAGTAGGGGAACGTCTTCTCACGCTCCCAGCAGCTCCCTCTACGGGCGCCCCGAGATTCCCCTCACGCGCCTTGCATCGCAACGGGTGATGGTGGCTCTGGCGTTTGGCCAATCAAACGCGGCGAATTTCGGGGAAAACCCGCGGCGTGCAGGTGCTGGAGTTTTTAATTTTTATCAAGGCAAGCTCTATGCAGCAAACGATCCCTTGCTGGGAGCCGGTGGCGATGGCGGCAGTGTATGGACGAGATTGGGTGACCGGCTTATGGCCGCCAAGTACTATGACGCGGTGGTCTTTCTGACGCTGGGGGTCGGCGACGCAGCGCTAGCGCGATGGACAGTCAACGGGGACCTGCATCCGAGGCTCGTTGAGGCGATTCGAGATGTGCAGAGCCACGGCTTGCCCATTACGCATGTGCTCTGGCATCAGGGAGAAAAAGATGCCATGCTGCACACCAGCAAACATGCCTATAAGCAGATGTTTATGGATATGGTGTCGAGCATCAGACAACACGGTGTGAGGGCGCCGATCTATGTATCGGTCGCGACCCGATGTCATAAAGTGCGCGCTCAGGAAGAGATACGCCAGGCGCAACAAGAACTGGTGGATATAGACAAGGGCATCTATGCCGGCCCTGATACAGACACACTGGACTGGGGCTACAGGTATGATGGTTGTCATTTCTCTGACAAGGGGCTGGAAAGCTGTGCCGAGTTATGGCTAGAAAAGTTGACGTCCCATGGGTCAAGCCTACAAGAACGCGGCCAGAGTCAATACTAAGAGGATGCAGGCGGCGTGCCGCCTACATGCATCAGGAGTGAGCCGCACGGGCGGAGCTGGCGCCCGTTTTTGTTCATGACCCTTCTTCCCGGGCATCCACATTGGTGACATACCTTCTGCATAGAAGCCAGATACAGCGTTGATCATTGGCGCGCGAGTTTCATTTTACTGCACGCCTCATTTGTTTTACTATAACGAGGCAGCATGGACAGGGAGAGCCGATCCGGGAGGACGCCGGGCACATTTCGGGAGGACTTGACATTGGCTATTAGTATGAACCCGTTACTATCACCTGTAGAGCCACTCAAGGTGGACTACGACCGCGAGCGCTTTGAGGACATCGGGTATATGACCTGCATGACCTTAGTGCTGCTCGGGAACTATGCCCAGACAGGCCATTTTGGCGGGCCGCTGGCCTACACACCCTATAACGTCGCGCTCCATTTGGCCGGACCGGAGCTGGGGGGGCTGCGCTATGACTACCGCAAGCCCAAACATCCATTCTGCGACAAATTCATGCTCGCTGGTGGACACAACATCCCCACCTCATATGCCCTGTGGATGATTATGGGCGAGGCTATGGCACGCAAGTATGCGCGCACTGGCGATCCACGCTATTATGTCGACCCGCAGGTGGCCATCTTGCCCATCGATGCGCTGGGCTTTCGCCGTGGCGCTGGAGCCCTGCGGAGCCTGCTGCAGGAGCACGGGCTGGCAGAGGATCCACTCTTTGCCCAGGCCAAAGTGCGTGGCATCCGGTCTCTGGCGGGCCATGCGGAGACCACGGATCTGACGAACGATGTGAATGGCGGCCCATCCGGGATTGGCATTGCCACTGCTGCTGGCAAAGCAGCGTTCTGGGATTTTGTCGGAGCCCCGCATTCCTTAAAAGTGCTGGCCCTCGAAGGCGAATTTGCCATGACCGAGGGGCACGCCCAGGAGCTGAAGACGCAGGCCCTGGCGCTGCAAGTGGGCAAACGTCTGCGCATTCTCTTGTCCTACAATAACGCTGGGATCGATGACACACTCGTAGGCGGGGTGATTGCCTCGAAGTATGATCGCTACCAGATTGAAGACCAGTGGACCTCTTATGGCTGGAATGTCTTTGCCCTGGAGAACGGCAATAATTACGATCAGATCCTCGCCGCCCTCAAAACTATGGAGGATTGGGACCCTGCGGACCGCCGCCCGATGATTGTCATTGGCCGCACGCTAAAGGGCTACTGGCCCGGTGCCGTGGACGGCAAGATCCCGGGATATGGCGATCAGCTTATCAGTTATCCCAGCCACCCGTATGCTCTGCGCATGAATTCGGAATATTTTGTCGCCCTCGCTGAGACGTTTGAGAAGCAGTATGATGTGGCGTTCCAGGGTATTCGCCAGGGCGCCGTCACCGATCAGCGTGAGCGTCTGATCCAGTTCAAGACCAATATCGACGTCGTCATGTCCCTGCTCGACCGGAATGGGTTGGGCGATTGGCTGGCCGATCGCCTGGTGGCCATCGCTGAGACCCTGCAGGATGACCTGCCGCTGCGCATTCAGACACAGCGCGATCCCTTCCAGGATGAGCGCCTGCGCGTGGCCAACCTCCCGGTTGAGCCGCAACGTGTGACGGTGCGCCATCCGGTCTCTGGTACGGAGAAGCACGCCGACATCACCCTGTTCCGTAAGCCCGGGGACGTGGCTGGTACCCGCCGGGCTATTGCGGAAATTCTCAAGTGGATGAATTATGTGACGGACAACCGGTTTATTACCCTTGCCGCGGACCTCTCCGAGTCCATTAATGTGGAACATGGCCACCTCTGGGGGCACTACGATCCAGAGACCAATCCAATTGGTACCCGGTTCAAAGCCGCCATTCAGGAAGCCGGCAATGCCTCGTCGGCCATTGGGCTCGTCGGCCAGAGTGCCGCGCTCGACCCACAACAATTTGCCGGTGTATGGGCCTTGAGCGGTACCTATGGAGCCTTTACCCCCCTCATGTACTTGCCAGCTCGTGTCTGGAGTCAGCAGAATCAGGACAGTCGGTTCCGTATGGGAGTGCTGCATATTTTAGCGGGGCATTCTGGTCCAGAGACCGCCGCGGATGCGCGTACGCACTTTGGCATCTTTGCGCCGCAGGTGTGGAAACTCTTTCCACGCGGCCAGGCGATTCATCTCAGCTTCTGGGATTATAACGACGTCGCTCCCGGCTATTTCGCCGCAGCGGAAATCGCCGCCAGAGAGGCCAAGGTGGGCATTATCATCCTGGAAGTGGCTCGGCCCGATTTCCCGGTGGCCGACCGCAGCACGTTTGCCGATACCGATCTCAAAGCCGCAGCCAAAGGGCTGTATGTCATTCGCGATTTTGCTCCAGGTCAACCCAGGCATGGCTATGTGGTTGTACAGGGGTCGAGTTCGACGGTCAATCTGGTCAGGGCCCTCCCGCGTCTGGTGCAGGCCGGCGTGAACGTCAAAGTCATTGCCGCCATCAGCGAAGAGCTCTTCGACCGGCAACCCGAGGTGTATCGCCAGTCGGTGCTGCCGCCGGAGGCGCGTTACGACCTCATGGTAGTGAGCACGGGGACACGCCGCATGTGGCCTATCCGAGACGTGGGGCCGTTGACGGACGAGTACTCCCTGACCTCTGATTGGGACAACCAGTGGCTCACGGGCGGCCTCGAACCCGATGTCATTGCTGAAGCGCACCTCGATACCGAGTCGATTTTTGCCGGTATTCAACGCTTCGCCAATGAGCGGACGCAACGCCTGACACGCCAGCGCACAATGCTGGGAGCCTTAGGCTGAGACTACAGGCGTAAGACTACGGACCATCCCTCTCCCTCTAGGAGAGGGAGTAGGAGGAGTGACTACTATGCGGTTTGGCTTGTTCTGGCAAACCCCTGGCTCTGAGGAGTCGTCCGACGCACAGCCGTGCGCGCGTCGCCGAAGCCATCGCCCTTATCAGGCTGGCGTGGACGCAGGAGCGCGTGCACTTCCTGGGCAAATACTGGCAGGCCGATAATCTCCCCGTATTACCCCAGCCCGTGCAGCAGCCCCATCCCCCGCTGTTGCTCGCGGCCAATAGCAACGATACTTTCCCCTATGCAGCGCGCCTGGGGCTTGGCGCCGTGTGCACCACGCTGAGTCAGCCTATGCCTCGCCTCATCGACCGCCTCGCCAAGTACGCAGCGGCCAGGCCGGCCCAGGGCACGACGCTGCCCCAACGGGTCTATGTCATGGTCTCCTTTTTCGTGGCG
>JBMDXC010000447.1:0-29103 GCA_048594805.1 Candidatus Entotheonellaceae bacterium
TGACCGTGGGCTGACAGCTCCCCAGGACAAGACCCCAGACCAGGCAGAGAAGGGGAACTATACCCCGAGAGAGGGCCCGTTGTCTCATAGTGAGTTATTCCACGATCGATAGACGAGATTATGGTGATATTGCAACACTTCCTTCAGGACCGCGGGGTTCAGGACAAGCTGTGCACCCGTCTCATCCGTCAGATGTCCACCAAACGCCAGGTAAATCTGGAAGACATCCAGTCCACCAGTAGGGTGATAATACAGCCCCCAGGGGGCAATACCGGCCTCATTTACCTGCTGCGCCAGCTCGACCAGATCAAAGAGCGTAAAGTCCCCCTGCTCGACACGCTGGGGCAGGCCAGCAATGGCCTCCGCACTCCAGCCCAATGTGCGCCGATGATCGGTGCGCACGTACATCATGCGCGCCTCCGTGTCCTGTGGCAGAGCCCAGATCAGACCTTCAAAGCGCACCGCCTGCCACAGTACGGGATAGATATCGGCCAGAGCTGCCTGAGGGCTGCCAGGAGGTCGTCCAGGGGACGGATATAGCCCGCCGTGGCATAGCGCCCGATAAACTCATGGCCATTCAGGACAATATCCGGGATGTCCCCTGACTGAAACGCCAGCAGGACGCGCTGCCCGTACTGCTGCGCTGGCCCGCTCCAGAAGTCCGTATCGACTTTGACCCGCTCCGGCGCTCCGGCCTGGGCGAGTTCCGCGTTCAGGCGTTCAGCAGCAGTCTGGAGATTGGTGGCGCGGTACACAGAGGGATCGTCCGGGCCTATGATCCAGGCTTTGAGCACAATCTCTTGGGCGAAAGCAGGCACAGTGAGGACGCAAGCGCAGAGACCCCAGCAACAGAGGGCAGACCGCCACCGTATCCCCCAGAGGCGCCGCATATCTCACCCCTGTCCTTGCAAGCCACCGAGGTAGCGCCGCACCTGTCCCAGCACAATCTTGGGGATATCCTGACGTTCTAGCACGGTGAAGATCTGCAAGCGCGGATGGTGTTGCGTGGCAGTACGGAAACGGCCTGTGGCGGTGTTCTCGCCAATGTGGATGACGGTGATGCGCCCGTCGATGCCGGCCAGGTAGGTGATGACATCTTCTAAATTGGTGAGTTGCATATCGGTAATCAAGAGCAGATCAGGGGTAGCACGTGGCACGGTGAGGCGCAGCTCATCGAGGTCGCGCGGACGCAGCGAGGTGCCGCCACCATGGTAGACGCACAGGCCCTCGTAGATGGTCTGGCGGTCGGTGGTAAACGGCACGATAGTTTTCCCGCCCATGAGCGCATCGCTAAAGTTGTACACGGCCACACGTGCGGCATGGCGCAAGTAGGCTTCCGCAGCACAGGCAGCGCCCAGCACCGCTTCAGAGAGGTGCGTGCGCGGGTTCGGCATGCTGCCGGAGGAATCGAGCACGAGCAGACAATCAGGCGTGCCTTCGCGCTGTCCATAGACCAGCCCTTGACGGCGTTTCCAGATCTGCGAGAGCCCGGGCAATAGCTTGCCAAAACTGGTCCAGATGTCGATATCGTGAACCGGCTGGCTGGCCTCCCAGGGGGCATGGCTATAGGGTTCGAGCACCCCGCTGCGCTCCATGGGCACACCCCGCACCGGCAGGTGATAGCTCTGTGCCAGTTGCATGTAGTACAGCGCTTCCGCATCCACCTGTGGCCCGATGCCTTCCCCTGCTGCCTTGCCGTAGCCCAACGCGGCCAGTTCCTTGGCGAAATCCTGGACGACATCGCAAAACTGCTCGATGTCCTGGGCTTGCTGCGCAAACGCCTGCAAGCCCAGGGTCACTTCGGCCGACGAGTAACTCTCCAAACTGTGGTGCCCTAAGGCGGGTGGCTCAGGCTGACGCCCCCGCCCCTCCTCCTCGAGCAACGGGCGCACCAACTGCACAAAGCGGCGCAGACTGTGGGGCCATTGCTGGCGGTCGAGGTACGGAATACGCGCCAGACGACGGACGAGGGCAGGATCGCCACTGCCATGCAGTTGCATGCCCCAGATCTGCGTATACAGGGCCGTCAGCGCCCCCTGTAATGGCCCCCCGCCGAGATGGCGATACACGTCGGGGAGAGGGGTGGGCACCTCTTTGACGCAGGCCGTGTTGGCGACCACATCAATAAAACTATCGGTGGCGAGGCGGGCTAACGACTTCCGCCCCAATTCAGCTTTGGCGGTGGCATAGAGCTGGAGGTGTGTGGCGAGGTCCCAGGGACAACGGGTGTAATGGCTGATACCATGATCGAGCAGCGCTTCAATCACGGCCTCTGGGGGCATCGACTCGGCCAGCTCATCGCAGGTTGCCGTATTGAGGGTAATCTGCTTATCACGCATCTGCATGGCCACAGGGGCATCGATAGCACCCATCTGCGGCATCGGCAATTCGGGCCAGAGGTGCTTGCGACGTACCTCTGGCCACAGATCGGCAATGAGTTGTGGCCAGTTCATTTGTGTCGTGCCGGGCTGGCGAGGGGTTTGAGCGCGGCTGATGGCTCTGCATCTTTGGTGGGAAAGACCTGCAGGTCTCCCTCGTAGATATGCCCCTGTTTCACACGTCCTAAGGCAGCAATGCGCCCGCCCACACGCAACGTCCCACCACGCATGCCCTCACCCGTGTACTTGCCGGTGCTATAGCCAATCTGTACGGTCCCCGTTTTCATGCCAATGCCGGTGTAATTGCCGGCGTTGCCTGTCACCACGACGTCGCCACCATCGAGCAACGCACCGACAAAATCCCCGGCATCACCGTCCAGATAGAGGCGTCGCCCACGCGGCAAGCGATAGCCCAGAAACGGCCAGCGATGGCGGAAGATGTGGAGATTGAGGGCGATATCGTGGGCCGGTACCTGATTACACATGGCCGCGATAAACAGGCCAGAGGGTGCCCCCATAGGTGTGGTGACGCCATCGTTTGTATCCAGTTCCAGGCACATGTCTTCTAGATCTTCGACGCTGAAATCGATGCCCCGGAGGGCCTCGATGGCGGTGGTGTAGGCGCGGGACAGCGCCCCTTGCTCAACCACCCAGACGAGCTGCTTGCTTTCTTCTTCAATGAGCGCCTGGTAACTTTGCAAGAGCTGCTGCAGGACCTGATCGCGCCGCGCCAGGATACGATCCAATGGTAGCTCACGCCGCACCGCGCTGTAGGAGCGAAATGCCTCGAAGGGGTTCATGCTGGTTCCAGTCCTAAATCACGCCGAATTTCGCTGTATAACGGATGGTCGCCTTGTGGCGGAGGGATGTCGTCCCCATCGAGGAGGCGCGCTGCGCAACCCAGGCTCGCCAGGATGTCATGGCGTTGCTCGTGGAAACGGTGAAATACCGCCGCCGTGGCATGCCGGGCCGCGTGGAGTAACAAAGGCTCCTGACGCCGCTCACGCTCGCGTGCCAGGAGGTACGACTCGCGCCATTGGGCCCGATGCGCCAGAGTATAGGGCAAAATGGTGCGAATATGTTCGACGTCTACGTGGGGGCTCCCACACCACCAGGCAAGTGCCTGGGCATAACGATATACGGAACCCGGCAGACGGTTGGAGGCACAATTGCGGACTTCATAGCACAGGTAATTCGTATAGTGACAGCCCTCATCACAGACTTCACTCGAGCGCTTCTGGCCATACTTGCAGCAGAACGACAATTCGGCCAGGACCATGCGTAGCAAGGCATTGGCCTCCAGCGTCATGGGCAGGGCGGCAATCTCTTGCCGCACAGCTTGCCGTTCAGCTCGACTGAGCATCACGACACCATAACGCTCGTGCACCGCCTTGGCAAAGCGTCGGTGCAGCGACTCCATATCCACGGCCTTGCGGCCATTGCGTGGCCGCTGCAAGGCCTCCAGAAACGCCCCCTCACTCTCTGGATGCCGCAGGAGGTTTTCACGTGCTGCAGACTGCCCAATCACGCAGGCAATGTTCGCCCCCGGATGTTTGGACTCGACCACCACGTCAAAGCGATCGAGCAGAGGTGGCACCAGAGTGTTGGTGCCCTGATCCTGGTAGTTCGCCGTGGCGAACAGACAAAATTCGTCGTTAATCAGGCCCTGATTCAGATACTCCCACTTGCCCCGTTCCAGGCCATCGAGAATGAGACTCTGTTTGGT
This sequence comes from Candidatus Entotheonellaceae bacterium, assembly GCA_048594805.1. Classification (GTDB taxonomy): domain Bacteria; phylum Tectomicrobia; class Entotheonellia; order Entotheonellales; family Entotheonellaceae; genus SXND01. The sequence goes on from JBMDXC010000447.1 coordinate 4,105, forward strand.
CTCTGGGAGGCGGTTGATCTCATCCACAATTTTCACGGGCAGGCGGGCGAAGGTGCTCCACACGACGACCTCTTCTCCCTGGTTGAGTTTCCCCAGGTTCGGCCGCCCGACGATTTTTTCTTCTGTCTGCTCAGGATGTCCACTCACCTCACCGCTCCAGATGACTCCCAAAGGCAGACAGTACAGCAGCGAGCAAATATACTCCGCTGCAGTCGTCTTCCCCAGACCCGGCTCGCCAATAATCAGCGCTTTTCCACCGATGAGCGCCGTAAGCAAGCTCAGCAACAAGGTAGCATTCGCCGACTCCCCCTGCACGGACAGATCGGGCCGGTTGAAATACAGTCGCTCGCTAATAAACGTATACATGTCGCGGATTGTACCGCGATGCTCCTGCACGGTCATCAAGGCACCCACAGAAAAGGAGGTTAGAATATGGTTAAAAGCTTGGCATGGACGGAGGACGCTTGTCAACCCTCTTAGTGCTGTGCATGGCTAATGACCCCACCAGTTTGGCCGGGCACTTCCCTGGCTGGCTAAGCGCATACGCCTCGTATGGAACCCACGGCGTATTTACTGCGCACGGTACTTAGAGCCCGATAGCCTGGGCCACCACCTCGCGGTGGACATCGGCATCGCCGTAGAGCACTTCACCCTGTTTGGCCCGGCGGAAATACAGCTGGAGATCGTATTCTTTGGTGAAACCGATGCCGCCATGGATCTGGTGCGCGGCGGCGCAGACACGGCGACAGGCATCGCTCGTCCAGGCCTTGGCCATGGCGATTTCCCTGGTGGCCTCTTGCCCATTGGCCAGACACCACGCCGCCCGGTAAGTAATGAAGCGTGAGCCGTCGACGTCGATCACCATATCCGCACATTTGTGTTTGATCGTCTGAAAGCTGCCGATGGGACGCCCGAACTGCACGCGGTTTTTGGCGTAGTCCACGGCCATATCAAAAGCCACCTGCGCTATCCCCACCATGTCGGCGCACTTCGCCACCGTTGCATAATTCACGGTTTGCTTGAGAAGCGGCCAACCCTGGTGGAGCTGGCCGAGGAGGGCCTCAGCGCCGACTTCCACGTGATGAAACTCCACCTCAAATTGCCGGTCCGCAGCGATAGTCTGCAACGGCGTCTTCGCAAGGCCAGGCGCGTTGCCTGGCACCAGCAACAGGCTTATACCGCCCTCTGGTCCCCCAGCATCGCTGCTGCGCACGGCGACCAGCAGCGTATCGGCCGTATGCGCATTGGCGACAAACAGTTTGGTCCCGTCGATCACAAAACTCCCGTTACGGGCCACAGCACGTACGTTAATCCCAGACGGCTCAAAGCTGGCGCTCGGCTCCGTCAGCGCCAGTGTGCCAAGATGCTTGCCCTCGGCAATGGCCGGAAGGTAGCGGGCCTTCTGCGCCTCGCTGCCGCTGAACAGTATGGGCAAACCAAAAGTCAGCACGGTCGTATGGAACGGACTGGGCAACAACGCCCGCCCGAATTCTTCCATTAACACACAAAGCTCCACGAACGTATAGCCTGAACCGCCGTACTGTTCGGGGAACATCAGGCCCGTCCAGCCCAGCTCGCTCATCTTCTGCCACAGCTCCGGACTATATCCCGTCAGATCCTCTTCCATGGCACGTACGTGCGCCGTTGGGCACTCCTGGCGCAGGAAATCCCGGGCGCTATCCTGGAGGAGCTGTTGTTCTTCGGTCAAACTGAGGTCCATGCCTTGTCTCCTCGCTTATCTGGGCAGACTCAGGCTACCATACTCATGGGGCCAATGCGCTGCCAGCCAGCCCTGGGCACCGGCTTTGTGCGTAAAGCTCTTGGCGAGGGCGACATACTCGTCGGACGCTTTGCCCAGCACCAACGTTTCATGCCAATCCTGCAGCAGTGCTGCCTTCAGGACATCGCGGATCTCCTGGCGGAACACTTCCTCTGCGCGTGACCAGCTCAAATCCATGACCGTCCTCCTGCCCAGCGCCTGGGCCTGTGGCCATACGCGCTGCGCGCTGCCCCTCACGCAGCGGCGGAAAGAGCGAAGAAGAGTAAGCGAAGGCATCTAGTCATCTATAGATAGCGTGAAACCATGGGCAGGGTCAAGAGCAGATCACGCCTGCTGAGCCCCATGGGTCGCCACTGCAAGTATATGGGGTGAGCGGGGTGATGGCAATGATGCCTCCCGGGCCATAGCCTCATAAGTTGTTGCAATTTTATTTTGTATCCTTTATAATTTTTTCTACCGGGTAAAGTCGTTTTTTCTCAATAAGTCCTGCTCTACACAAGCCCTAGTCTATGCACATAGACTAGGGCTTCGTCCTGTCTTCTTCCGGCTCCTCTTGATGCAGCACATCTCGCGCCAATGTGGGTACGGTTTAGCAGGGATACCGAGGCATGCTCCCATCCCATTCTGTCCCTTGCAGCCGTGCCCAGATTGAGGGTCTCGAAGGGGATAAAAAATGTTGTTGTTACCGATTGCATTAGTTGCACTAATATACCATACCTATAGGATATTCTTTTAGTATTTTGCACGTATTGTTGAAAAATTATTTTGTATCCTTTATACTTTTATTTGCTTGTGAGTGGCTCCCTCACAGGCGACTCCTGAGAAGCCCTGATTTGCCACTCCAGCCAGATCAGGGCTTCGACATGGGACCCGGCGTGCACTCCACGCCGGGTCTGCGTGTTTAGTGGCGTGGCGATCTTTGTGTTGTCGGGACGGTCAGGGATCATCAGGGTGTGCTCGTCGAGCACGGTCACAAATCTCGGCAGTTCCCACCTCAGGCATCTCCTGGGCATTCGCAGACACAATCATGAGAAACGGGGACAGGGTAGGCCCGGTCATGCGTGTCGGGGTGTTGGAGGACACCGCAGACGGCGAGCGCATCAGGGGAAGGTGTGCCATAGAAACTCGCGTGTCCAGTCGGTTCTCTAGCCACATGGATGCATACTGCATACGCGAACTCTGCAATTACCTCAAATACTCGATAAAAATCGCCTCTACTGCGGTCAACACTGAGACCAGTGCCGGGTATAGGGATGCGCAGGCTTTCTGCCCTACCAGGCTCTGTATATGCCCCTGACAGCCTTAGCGTAACGGCACAAAACTCGGTGCAGGGGAGGCTACCTCGCCGGTATACTCCGGCAGGGTCAGATAGCCGACTCGCGGAAGGACGACTCGCGTCGGCAAACCTTGGACGCGTTTGAGGCGCTGGATGGTGTAGAGATGCGTGAGTACCTCATAGTACAGCATCCAGAGTGAGGCTTCGAGCGTGTAATGCATAAACTGCGGGTCATGCTCATACACCCAAGCGCCCCGGGGCAGCACCTGGGTCACGTGCTGCCAGAAGGGGGTTCCACGGTGCCGGCTCGTCGTCGCACGCAGGGTTTCCACTGGCACCGTAGTCACGACCTGGGTGGCCCATTCTACCCCAAGCTTAACCTTGTCCAGTAAGACCTCCAGGCGCCAGAACAGGCGTTCGTCGAGGACACGATCGTATTTCATGGTGCCCAGACGATGGTCTTCCCAACGAATCGGTGTGGGCGCGTTGCCATCTGGCCAGAGGAACATATGACACCGCCGATACATGACAATGAGCAAATCCCACGCCATATGGCTGACCTGCCGCCTCATAGACCACCACATCCATTCGTGCGCTGGATCGTGCGAGTCAAAGTCGATCTCGGCATCCGTGAGGCCATCGACCTCCTGACAGAGCCAGCGATAAAATTCTTGGTAATCGGGCCAGAGGACTACCAGAGGGTTAGGATGCATACCATCTCCTCAAAGTAAGTTATGCTACCTCGCCGTACCCCGGCGCCTCAACAGCCAGAGCCGTCGCCAGTCATGGATTGTCTCTTTGCAAGGAGCAAAATGTATACTGGGCCGCTGGTTTCATTACCTCTGACGCTTGAGCCTATAACCTACTGCCTCACGATCCCAGGTATCGAGCGTCACCCCCTGCGATTTGAGCTGATACTTCATGGTGCGCTCTGTGCCGGTCTTGGGGAATGCGTCGACGATGCGGATATAGCGCGGAATCATAAAATAGGCCATGTGGGCTTCGCAGTACTGCATCAGGTCCAGCGGATCCAACTCTGCACCTGGTTGCAGCACAACAGCGACCATGACCTCGTCTTCCCCCAATTCTGACGGCACAGCGTAAGCTGCCGATTCCAATACCTGGGGATGGCCATTGATAATCTTCTCGACCTCAAAGGAGGAGATGTTTTCACCGCGGCGCCGTACAAAGTCGTTTTTGCGATCTACGAAAAAGAAGTAGCCGTCGTCATCTTGATAGGCGAGGTCGCCACTGCGAATCCAGCCTCCACGGGTTTTCTCAGCGGTCGCTTCGGGGTTTTTATAGTATTCGGTCAGGGCAGAGGCAGCCGCTGGCCTGTAGATCAATTCGCCCACTGTCCCTGGCGGGAGCTCACGGTCCTGCTCGTCGACCACCTTCATCTCGAAGCCAGCACCGGGCTTGCCCATGGCGCCAACTTTCCCTGCTGCCCTGGCGTCGGCGTTGAGCAGGAAGCCGCCTTCGGTCTGCGAATACAGCTCAACAATCTTGACGTCAAAACGCCGCTCGAACTCCTCCCATATGGTGCGAGGGGCCGCGGCGCTCAAGGCCACTCGCAGGGAGTTGGCATGATCGTCAGGACGCGGCGGCTGCTTGTGCAGGATGGGGATCATGGCCCCCAGAAACAGCGTAAAGGTGGCGTTGTACGCACGCACGTCCTGCCAGAAACGACTGGCACTAAAGCGCTCGGCCAGGGCGACGGTGGTATCGGAGACGATGGCCATCCAGACCATGTTCTGGCCACCGATGTGAAACAGAGGGAGCGTGTTGTACACCACGTCCTGCTCTGTGTAGCCGATCATGATTGGCAGCACGAATCCGCCGTAGCAGCGCGAGTGGCGCTGGATCACACCTTTGGGGAGGCCCGTGGTGCCCGAGGTATACATGATAGAATCGATGTCATCCGACCACACCTCGTGCAGTGGGCTGGTCGCCGGCGCGGTCAAGAGTTCACCAAAGTCCATGGCCCCTGCGGGGAGGTTGGCAGCGCGTTGGCCCTCAGGACCCAGAACAATGATGCGCTTGAGCTGGCTCAGGGAAGCGCGGATCTCGTCCAGGGCCGCGAGATAGCGGTGGCTTAGAATCATCGTTTCAGCATCGCAGTGATTGATGATATAGGCCAGTCCCTCGCCCTTAAGCGCCGTGTTGAGCGGGACCGTAATGCCACCCAATTTGGCGTTGCCCCACCAGATGTAGAGAAACTCTGGAATGTTGGGCAGCATCACGCAGACTTTATCGTTCTTGGTGACGCCCATGGCTTCCAGGGCATTGCCGACTCGGTTCACGCGTTCATTGAGTTGAGCGTAGGTGATCTGTTCCTGCGCAGTGATCACCGCCACTCTGCCAGCGTTCATGGCCGCTTTATCTTCCAAGATCTTGCCGTAGCTTTCCCACGACGCATCCATGCTATTCCACACATCGGCAATCTTTGCCTGCACGTCGTCAGACATGATTACTCCCTTGCATGCGCATCACTCGGTCTGCTGGCGCTCGGCAGTCCAGCGCTGCAGCTCGGCTTCGTACTCTTCCGGATAGTCCATATCCCGCAGGATATTGTCACTCGACACTGGCACCTCCAGCGTATCGTCCGGATGCCCCCGCGTCACTATGTTCAAGCCCTGATCTGGCCCCAGTGCCAGCACTTCCTGGCGATACGTCGCCGAGAGAATAATCGGATGGCCACGTTTGCCGGTATAGGTCGGGATCACCAGGCCCTTGCTCGTGCGCGCAAAAGCTGCCAGCAGCTCCTGAATGAGCGCCAGGTGGAGGTGCGGCTGGTCCACCAGCGCCAGCAGATACGCGTCTGGTACCGGGGTGATATCACGCAAGGCGACCTGCACGGAGGTCGTCATGCCATGGTGATACTGCGGATTGTGTAAGAGGTGAACCGGTAAGTCTTTGAGTACGGCGGCAATGTCGGCGGCGCGGTGCCCCAAAACCACCGCCACTGCGGCCAGATCAGCCTGCAACAGCGGCTGCAGGACGTGCTCAATGACGGTGTGCGCCCCAAAGGGGAGGAGGGCCTTGAGGCGCCCCATGCGGCGCGATTCCCCGGCCGCCAATACGACACCTACAACGCGCATGGCACCGCCTAGCCACGCGCCGCGGCCTGAATCGCCTCGACGATTTTGACATACCCCGTGCAGCGACAGAGATTGCCTGAGATGCCCTGGCGGATCTCCAGCTCGGTCGGATGCGGATTGCTGTCCAGCAATGTCTTTGCCGCTAAAATCATCCCCGGCGTGCAGAACCCACACTGCACCGCCCCATACTCCGCAAAGGCTTTCTGTACCGGATGCAGCTGGTCACCCTGGGCCAGCCCCTCAATGGTCGTCACCTCCCGGCCCTGGGCTTCGAGTGCAAAAATCAGGCAGGAATCGACTGTCTTGCCGTCGAGCAGGACCGTACAGGCGCCGCACTCGCCCTCACTACACCCTTCTTTGGTACCCGTCAGGTGCAGCTCTTCGCGCAGCAGTTGTAACAGCGATTGGCGCGGTTCAATCGCTACTTCATACGGTGTGCCATTCACGGTCAGCGTCATGAGACGTTTCACATGCCTCTCCTGTATCTGTGGAACGCCCTGTTCCTACAGCATCTGCAGCATACTGAGGGCCGATTCCATGCAGCGCTTGCTCAGCACTTCGACCATGTCCTTACGATATTCGGCAGAACAGCGTACGTCAGAAATCGGGCGGGATTCCTCGGCTGCCAACCGACTTGCTTCTACCAGCAACGCCGCACCGGGCTGCTGGCCGCGCAGGACGGCTTCCGCCCGGGTGGCCCGTAGCGGGGTCGGCCCCACTGCACCCAGACTGACCCGCACCTCATCGCAGACGCCATTGTTGGCCTGCATGACGACACATGCCGACACCAGAGCAATATCGATCATCGTGCGTGTGCGTCGCGCGTACCCCCAACCTAGGCGGCCTTGCGGCGGCGGCAAGCGCAACGCCGTGACAATCTCCGCCGGTCCCAGGGCTGTCCGCCCTGGCCCCTGAAAAAACGCCTCCAACGGTATCTCGCGTTGTCCATCCGGACCAACGATGCTCACCATGGCGCCATAGGACAGGAGGGCCGGAGCCGTATCAGCCGCTGGTGAGGCATTACAGAGATTACCCACCACGGTGCCGCGGTGGCGGGTCTGCAGCGAGCCCACCCAGTTCGCGGCAGTAACCAATGCTCCATAGTGCTGCTGCACTGCCGGGTGCTCCGCCACCTCGCTGTGCGTTACCGTCGCCCCGATACGCAAGCCATCCTGGTCGCTATAGCTCAGGTCAGCAAGCTCTGCTATGCGCTTCAGATCAACGACCACATCTGGCATGACGAGGCGTCGATGCATACGCAGAAACAAATCCGTGCCGCCGGCCAGCACCTTGACACTGCCAGCGTGCTGGTGCAGGAGGGCGACCGCCTCCCCGACACTCGTCGGATCAAAGTACTCGAAATTTTTCAAGGCCTCTTCCCCTCAAACTTTCGGAGCCCCCCAACTCGGGGGATACGGCTCAGTCTCAGGATACTCCAGCAGGATGGCCGTAACCGTCTCTCCAGCGTTAAATGGCTTGGCCTGCTTCGGGAGCACGAGCAGCCCATTCGCTCCCACCATGGAGAGCAGACGTGCCGACGACTGCATGCCCGTGGTGCGCGCCATATACGTACCGTTCTCCTGAGTCAATCTAGCACGATGAAACTCTGGTCGCCAGGCATCGCCCTGGATGGGCTCGGCCAGCGTCACCGGCACATGGGGGCGCAGGATCAGACGTTGTCCGCTCATGTGACGTAACGCTGGTCGCACGAAGACTTCAAAGGAGACCAGCGACGACACGGGGAAGCCCGGTAGGGCAAACACCGGTTTGTGATCCACGGTTGCGAACGTCAGCGGCTTGCCCGGTTTGAGATTGACTCGCCCAAAGTGCACCTCGCCCCTGCCTTCGAGGATCGGCTTGATCAGATCGAGTTCGCCCATGGAGACCCCGCCTGACGTGATGACGGCATCACAGGTGACCAGGCCCTCCTCGATTTTGTCGGTGAGTTCATCCTGACGGTCACTGCCAATGCCCAGGGACACGGGCTGTGCGCCAGCCCGCTGCACCGCGGCCATAAGGGCATAGCGGTTACTGTCGCGGATCTGGCCAGGACGCGGTTGCACGTCAGGTTCAACAATTTCATCACCGGTGGAGAGTACGGCCACGCGGGGGCGAGGATAGGCGACGAGCGACGTGTATCCCAGGCTGGCAAGGAGACCGATTTCCTGCGGTCCAAGACGCATGCCAGCTTCCAGCACCCGCTGCCCACGCGCAATATCCTGGCCAACGGGACGGACATCGGCCCCCGGCGCGACTTGTCCCTGCATGGTGATCATGCCATGGGCTTCCTGGGTATACTCGACCATGATGACCGCATCGGCACCACGCGGCATGGGCGCACCGGTGGTAATGCGTACGCAGGTGCCCGGTGTCACCTGCAAGTCCGCGATATACCCGGCAGTCTGCTCGCCTACAAGACGGCGTGGATTCGTGGTATCTGCGGCGATAACGGCAAAGCCATCCTTGGAACTGCACGGGAAGGGAGGGAGATCTTCTGGCGCACTGATGTCCTGCGCTAACACGAGATCCAGGGTCTCCATGAGGGCCACAGGCCGTGGCGCCAGTGGTAACGCATGTTTGAGGACAATAGCGAGCGCCTCATCTGCTTCGATAATATCATAGTCACGCATGGTGCTATCACTTTGTTTTGGCGTAGTTACAACGTATAAAAGGGGTAAGGTCCCCCGGACGTGTAGACGCTATTCTTAACCCATCTCACCGGGGTAGTCAACTCAAAAGGCAGATGGTGGTGTGCAGAGGACATGCGCAGAGTGGGAGGCCCGCACCGTCAGTGGTCTTATAGCTCTCTCGCCCTACGGAAGATGGCGGGGGTGAGGGACCCGCGACAGCGAGACAAGCCCCCCACCCTGTGATACAGCCCTCTCCCCCGGGGAGAGGGGACACGCCGCGCTATGTGTGCCTCCGTTCGCCTATCGTTTCGAGCACGAACTCCTCAGGGTACTCGACGAATGCTTTCCGCAAGTCTCTCGTCGCCTCGAACCAGTCGACGGAGCGCGGCAGGATTACACCGCCGGAGCGTTGCCGATAGATTTCCGGATGGTCTACGCCAGGGGGGATTTCGCCCTTGTCCCGCAGCACCTGGGCTGCCCTGATCAGACGCAGGCGGGTGCGGATGATCATGATGTCGCTCGTGCCGAGGTGCTCCTGCGAGCGGTCGTAGATCGGCCCCATGCTCTCGGTGATCGCCTGATCCTCGAGGACGACACTCGGCAGGCCAGTGTAGCTTTCGCCTTTCTGCACTTTCTCGCGGTCGAGCAGGTAGTCATTGCTGGCGTCGGCCTTCGGTCGGGAGCGGCCATACCAATCGGTCGTGTCCGGCAGCATCTCAGTGCTGCCGAGGCCGGGGCGCTGGCTGCTGACGCGACGTGCCTCCACGTCCTGCCGCTTGCTGCGCTCGGGGAAGACCGTGACCCCACCGGCCGGTGGGGCACTGATGCCGAAAAACATCGTGTGCTCGTCGTCCATGGGTACCCAGGCCCGGAAGCCGCGGTTCACTGCCAGCGTGCCGGGCGGGATCTGCGTGTAGAACGGAAAGAGGAAGTTGGCGAGGCGCCAGTAGTAGGTATCCTCTGCGGCTGGACGGTAGGCACCATAGCAGGTGCCGAATTCCGTGTCAGTGACAGCGTAGCGCGGGGCGCGATCCTTGATCTGATAGTGCAGGAAGTTGCCCTCGTAGGTATCCTCCAGGGTCAGGTGGCCCATGTGGAGGAAGGCAAAGTGCACGGTATCGATGTCACCCTCCAGCGCCTGCATATAGTTGCAGTCACGGATCAGCGTGGTGACGCGGCACTGGGGGTCCATGTTCGCTTCGAGGTCCGGGAGTGGCGGCGGCGTCTCGCGCGCTCCCATGTACGTCCAAATGATGCCGCCGCGCTCGACGCAGGGATACGCGACAGCCCGTACCTTATGCTTGAAGTTGCTCTCTAGTGGCTCGCTGGGCATGTCGACGCAGGCGCCCATCACGTCGAACTTCCAGCCGTGGTACACGCAGCGCAGGCCTTCTGCCTCGTTTCTCCCATAGAAGAGCGAGGCACCTCGATGCGGGCAGCTGTTGGCAAGCAGGCCAACCTTGCCAGAGGTGACGCGGAAAGCGATGAGGCTCTCGCCCAGTAAGCGCACGCGCAGGGGCGGGCCGTTTGGCGCCGGCAGCTCGTCCGCCCGGGCGGCTGGAATCCAGTACTGGCGCATGCGATTGCCCATATGCGTCCCGGGACCGACGCGACATAGCAGCTCATTGTCCTCTTTGCTTAGCATGCAACATCCTCCCTCGCATCGCTGTCTGCGATGACCGCACCTGGCGGACTAGCTCAGGGACCATGGCAAGGCAGAGTGATGGCCTTCAGGGCTTGCCCTGAGCTCTTCCCGTAACCTTCCTGCCAACGCTGTCAGTTCATGCTGTACCTCGCTCAGCTTCCCCTCAACCTCCTGCGCTCGCTCCACGGTCAGGTAGCCTTCGTGGCGTAAGAAGATCAGATAATAATCGATCAGGACTACAAAAGTCAGGGCTTCAGAAATGCCGAGCAGGTATTCGGCAAGATACGTACGGTTCCAGCCCTCTTCCAGGGCATCTCGCACGAGTCGGCCAGCTTGCTTGAGCAGGTAGATCAGCCATTCTTTGTCGCGGCCCACGTTCAGCTCACGACAAACATTGTGGAGCAATGTGGAGAACTCGTCAGCCCTCTGCCAGGCGTTGAGCTCATCAATGCTTCGACGCCCCGAACGCCACCTTGCCATAACCATCTCCTCCGATGCCTCAGCGTAGCGCAAGCCTACCAAGATACCTCTCCATGTTCAAGGGGTCGGAATATAGACAAGCAGATCTCCGTTGTGCTACTATCCCTGTAATATTCCCGCCTAATGGTGTAGCGTAGCAATCCAGAAGGGGTTGAATACCGTGGGGCAGTCCCGGCTAAGATAGCAATGAGGGGCAGAGGATTATTTGCGCACTGTGCTACTGTGTGGCTCTTGAGCTACACCATGGGCGATAGCGAAGTAAAGAGCATAGAGTCTACCGTATGACCGAAGGCATGCACGAGAGACAGCAATTGGCGCGGGAGCTCCCAAAGGCCCCCACAGGCATCAAAGGACTGGACGCGATTACCTTGGGTGGCCTGCCTAAGGGGCGGCCAACGTTGGTCTGTGGCAGTGCCGGCTGCGGGAAGACCTTGCTCGGCATGGAATTTCTCGTACGCGGCGCACAGTTAGGCGAGCCTGGCGTCTGTATTTCCTTTGAAGAGCGTGTTGATGACCTTATCGCTAACGTCGCCTCGCTCGGATTTGACCTCCCCCAGCTCATCGCCGAGAAAAAACTGCGGCTTGACCACGTCCAGCTTGATCGTAGCCAGATCGAAGAAGCGGGTGAGTATGACCTTGAGGGGCTGTTTGTGCGGCTCGGCTACGCCATTGATGCGATTAGCGCTCAGCGTGTGCTCCTGGATACCATTGAGGCCCTGTTCGCCGGGCTCTCCAATACCGGCATCCTGCGGGCCGAGTTATCTCGGCTCTTTAGCTGGCTCAAAGACAAAGGCGTCACCACCATCGTGACAGGAGAGCGAGGCGAGGGCCAGTTGACCAGGCACGGGTTAGAAGAGTATGTCTCTGACTGCGTGATTCTGCTCGATCACCGCGTGTCAGACGCGATTTTCACGCGGCGCCTGCGGGTGGTGAAGTACCGTGGGTCCATACATGGCACCAATGACTACCCATTCCTAATTGATGAGCAGGGCATCTCCGTGCTGCCGATTACGTCGCTTGATCTCCAGCACGCCGCTTCAGATGAACGCATCTCGACAGGCGTACCGCGCCTCGACACCATGCTGGGGGAGGCCGGCTACTATCGTGGGAGCAGTATCCTGGTGTCGGGGACGGCTGGTACTGGCAAGACGACTCTAGGAGCACAGTTTGTCAACGCCGCGTGCGGTCAGGGTGAACGTTGCCTGTATTTCGGCTTCGAGGAATCGCTTGGCCAGGTGACACGTAACATGCGTTCTGTGGGTATTGACCTGGCGCCGTGGATCCAGACTGGCCTGTTGCAGTATCACGGCACGCGGCCGACGGTGTATGGCCTTGAAATGCATCTGGTGAAGATGTACAAGCTGGTTGAGGACTTCCAGCCCAGTGTGGTGGTCATCGACCCGGTGACGAGTCTCCTCAGCAGCGGCACGTCCAATGAAGTCAAGGGTATGCTGACACGCCTCATCGATTTTCTCAAGGGTCGACAGATCACGGCGTTCATGACGACGTTGACGTCTGAGGTGGAGCACCTCGAGCAGACGGATGTGCACATTTCCTCGCTGATCGACACCTGGCTCATACTCCGCGACCTGGAGAGCGGGGGCGAACGCAACCGCGGCCTGATGGTCTTGAAATCCAGGGGCATGGCGCACTCTAACCAGATTCGGGAATTCCTTTTGACTAAAAACGGCATTGAGCTGCAGGACGTCTATATCGGGCCCGCCGGAGTGCTCACTGGATCTGCCCGGCTGGTTCAGGAGGCTCAGGAGGAGGCCGAGGAGCTGCAGCATCACTACGCTCTCGAGGGGAAGCAACGCCAGAGCGAACGCAAGCGCCAAACGCTGGAGGCGCAAATCGCCGCACTGCAGGCCGACATTGCAACTGAAGAGGCCGAGCTACAACAACTCATCAGACAGGAGGAACTCCGCCGGGCGCGGCGGCAGCGAGAGCGAGCCGCAATGGCGCAGATGCGATGTGCAGACGCCAGGGTGGCGCTTGAACTGTCAGGAGACACTATACATACAGGAAAGCGGCCATGAATAACATACCGTGGGCTGTCGGTGATCTACCGCCAGAATTCGCAGACGAAACCGAGTTCTGGAACATGCGGCTCTACGTGGCAGGGCAGACGCCTAAATCGTTACGCGCCCTTGCCAACCTCAAGCGCATTTGTGAGGAACATCTGGCCGGCAAATATCATATCGAAATCATTGATCTGCTTGAAAACCCGCAACTGGCTAGCAGTGACCAGATCCTGGCGATCCCGACGCTGATTCGTAAATTGCCGGAGCCCATGCGGAAAATCATTGGTGATCTTTCGAACGTCGAGCGCGTGCTGGTTGGTCTTGACCTGCGCCCACGCGCGTAAAGGATCAGATGTGGAACCATCGCAACACAAGCCAGCTGGGCAGCCTTCCAAGACCGCTACGGACAAGTCTGGGCAAGCTGTCTATGTTTTACGTCTGTATATTACGGGCACCACACCAAAATCAACGCGGGCTGTCCACAACATCATACAACTGTGCCAGGAGCACCTGGCAGGGCGCTATGATTTAGAAGTGATTGACATCTACCAGCAGCCGGCACTGGCGCAAAGCGAGGATATTATCGCTGTGCCAACGTTGCTCAAGAAGCAACCATTACCAGTGCAGAAGCTGCTAGGCGATCTATCCAACACCCAACAACTCATGGCTGGCCTGGATCTTGCTACTAGTCTGGCCTAAGGGAGGGGACAGGGGAGACGCGTAACAGACGCGGAGGTCATGGGGCGAGGATAACGTCTATGAATGGCCCAGAGGAGACGCGAGAACAGTTACTGCAGCGTATCGAGCAGCTCGAAAAGCGTCTAGAAGAAGCCGAGGGTACCTTGCAAGCGATTCGCCATGGCGAGGTCGATGCCTTGGTGGTCTCGGGTCCGACTGGCCCTCAGGTCTATACGCTCCAAAGCGCTGACCACCCCTACCGTCTCCTGGTGCAGGAGATGCAGGAAGGTGCTCTTACACTGACGTCCTCGGGTCTTATTCTGTACGCAAATCTGGCCTTTGCCCATATGATGCGAACGTCTCTCGAGTCCATTGTCGGAACATCGGTGTGGCGCTTCGTCCTGCCACGTGAGCTGCAAACCTTCAAGGCGCTTTTCGAGTACGGGGTCCATGGTAACAGCCGGGGAGAGATAGGGCTACGAGCGGTGGACGGCACGCTCGTAACGGCATTTGTGTCCTGTAATAGCTTTCAGGTCGACGACTTTCAGAGTATATGTTTAGTCGTCACTGATCTCTCAGAGCAAAAGCGCCAGGAAGAGATTCTGGCTTCTGAAGCCCTGGCCCGTGCCATCCTGGAGCAAGCGGCGGAAGCGCTTGTCGTCACCGATACGACTGGCCGCATCATACGGGCCAGTCAGGAAGCGCACCAGCTCGCTGGCTACAATGTCTTATTGCAGAATTTTGAGATTGCGTTCCCGCTCCAGTTTGCCGGCGCCACGCTGCCGGTACTGGGCATGACGGGCAACGACGAGCCGCCGGCCAACGTCTTACGCATCGCCCTGCGTGGCGAGGTGCAACAAGGGATCGAGACCACCTTTGTACGGCCTAATGGCCAGACCTTGCAGCTCCTCTTGAGCCTCGGCCCATTGTTGAATGCCAGGGGTGAAATTGCTGGCGGCATCATTGCTCTGACGGATATCACCGCGCGTAAGCAAGCCGAACAAGCGCTCCAGCAGGCTCACGCCGAACTCGAACTACGCGTGCAGGAACGCACCACTGCCCTACGCCGTGAAATGGCCGAGCGCCAGCGCCTGGAGGGTGAAGCCCAGCGCGCGCAACACTTCACCATGCTCGGCCGTTTGGCAGCGGGTGTGTCCCATGAAATTCGTAACCCTCTGGGGGCGATTTTCCTGCATGTGGATCTCCTCGAGGAGGAACTGCAGCAGCCTACCCCTGAGAGCCCCAATCAGATTGCCCAGGCGCTCCTTGAGATCAGAACGCAGATGGGGCGCCTCGATGAGCTCGTCGGAGATTACCTGTCGCTGGTACGCGTCGCCAATATCGAGCTGCAGCCCCAGGAACTCGGGTTGTGCGTCCAGGCCTGGGGCGCCGAGATGCAGACCCAGGCTGACGCGCAGGGCGTCAGGCTTCAGCTTAAAGGTTTAGAGCATCTTGGTAAGGTATCGTTCCACGCCAGTACACTACGCCGGGCCGTGCTCAACTTAGTACAGAACGCTTTAGACGCCGTGGCTACGGGGGGGATAGTCAGTATCACAGGTCAGAGTACAGCAACGCAGGTGCAGCTTCAGGTATGTGATACGGGTAGTGGCATTGCGGCAGAACGACTGGAGCACATTTTTGAGCCTTTATATACCACAAAGCCTGGCGGGACAGGGCTAGGGCTCTATATCGTCCAGGAGATTGTGGCGGCGCATGGAGGGCAGATCACAGTGGCAAGTGTGGAGGGTCAGGGCACGACCTTTACGATAACGCTGCCGCGAGTTTCCGCCAGCAGTCCATATCAGCAGAGCCTGCCTAGCGCTCGATGATACCCTCAGCTGGCTTTCTGGCTCAGGAGCACTGGCGGACTGCTGCACTGTTTGAGCAAGGTCAAGACCATTGCTTCCTCCGGGGACAGACCTGGCGCTGCGGTGCTGACATCGGACGTATCACGCGGGAGCGGCAAAGCGCAAAGTGAGCAGTCCATATACGCATCAAGTACCGTTGGATGCACATAACACGCGCGGCACACGGCCCGTGTATTGCCGAGGCGCTTGGCTACCGCATCAATGGCCTGGACGATGTTCTGCTTGGCTTCTTTCTGGGATGTACAAGGGCCACACTCCCGGAGGGTGCAAGCGGCTAAGACCGTGCCAGCCCACGTGCGCACATCCTTGGCCGTGAAGTCCTGGCCAGTGATCTGTCGCAAGTAGGCATTGACATCGGCAGAGTCTATCGTCTGGCGCTCGCCAGCGGCATCGATGTACTGAAAAAGCTCATATCCTGGCAAATCCTGGCACCGTTTGACAATCGTAGCGAGGCGACGGTCGTGAAGACGTACGGTATGCTGTTTCCCGCTCTTGCCACGAAAGTGGAACTGCAGCGTTGCCCCGGCAATTTTTACGTGCCGGTCCCGCAGCGTCGTCAGGCCAAACGAACTATTCACGCGCGCATATTCCAGATTGCCAACGCGAATGAGCGTAGTCTCCAGGAGCCGCACTACGGTGGCCAGCACCTTGTCGCGGGGCAGGCCAGGGAGTGCGAGATCCTGCTCAAGGCGCGCCCGGAGCTGTGGCAGCACTTCGCCAAAGGCAATCATCCGGTCGTACTTGGTCGCATCGCGCACGGCACGCCAGCGTGGATGATACCGGTATTGCTTGCGTCCTCTGGCGTCACGTCCAGTGGCCTGTAGGTGCCCGTCCGGGCGCGGACAGATCCAGACCTCGGTCCATGCCGGTGGGATCGCAAGAGCCTTGATACGGCGCAGCACGGCGGAATCGCGTATAGGCCTTCCGTCAATGCCACGGTAATAAAAGCCGCGGCCAGCGCGCTGGCGCCGGATGCCGGGTCGCGTATCAGACACGTAGCGCAACCCGGCTGCCTGTGCCGATTCCTCAGGGGCGGCGGGCAGCACGGGAGCTTCATGAGACGGTTGCGTTGCCATATCTGGGCCTTTCCCATACCTACGAAGATGAGGCAGTGAGCCACTGCTATTGTCTTAAAAATGCAAGTAGCACAATCTATGCCAGAATCCAGAGGAGCCATGCATACAGTGGGCATGGCCACATAGCATGATGACAGGGGAAGGTGTGTCTATCTCTCAATATGGTTTATATCTCTCAGCTTGAGACGCAGAGCCGCCCAACGTATGTTTCCCTACAACGCCAGATACTGCCGCCGAACTTCCTCGTTGTCCTGCAGCTCAGCAATCGTCCCCGCAAAGCGCACCTGCCCTTTCTCCAGGACATACGCTCGGTCACTCAGGGCCATGGCAAATTTGGTGTTCTGCTCACAGAGCAGGATGGTTAAGCCTTCCTCCTTGAGCTGTTGAATCTGCCGGCCCAGGTCACGCACAACGAGTGGCGCAAGTCCTTCGGACGGCTCGTCCAGCAGGAGCAGGTCGGGATTACCCATGAGGGTGCGACCAATGGTGAGCATCTGTTGCTCCCCACCACTCAAATAGCCACCTTTGCGGGCATCGAGCCGGGCCAGGACCGGGAAAGTCTCATAGACGCGCTCTATGGTCCACACCGTGCGGTGTGGCGACGCCGGGGCCTTGCGCGCCACGTCGAGGTTTTCCCGCACTGTTAAGTCAGGAAAAATACGCCGATCTTCCGGCACAAACCCCATGCCCAACTTGGCTACACGATAGGCTGGCAGGCCCGTGATATTGTGCTCTTTGTAGCGGATCTCCCCCTGGCGTGGTGGTGTTAACCCCATGATACTCCGCAATGTGGTGGTTTTGCCGACGCCATTGCGGCCGAGGAGCGCCACACATTCGCGGGCGTGCACTTCCAGCGAGATACCAAACAGGATCTGACTGAGGCCATACGACGTATAGAGATTACGGACTTCCAGGATCATGACGTTTCCCCCAGATACACCCGTTGCACTTCGGGGTTACTGCGCACGGCCGCGGGTGTGCCTTCGGCGAGCACCCGACCCTGATGCAGCACCGTGATCTTTTCCGCGATGCGAAAGACCACGTCCATGTCATGTTCCGTAAACAGCAAGGTCAGACCTCGTTCCCGCACGATTGTGGCGATGAGGGCAATGGCGTGCGCCGTTTCCTGCGGGGACATCCCGGCGGTTGGTTCGTCCAACAAGAGCAGCTCTGGCTCACTGGCCAGGGCAATGCCTAATTCGAGCTGCTTTTGAAAGCCATAGGAGAGCAGACCGCTGATGGACTGGGCTTCGTCGGCCAGACCCACCTGGGCCAGCAGCGCATAGGTCTCGTCCTGCACGAGCTTTTTGGAGGGCGTAAAGAAGTTGAGCGTTTTCTTGCGATGTGCCAGCACCGCTACCTGGACATTGTCGAAAACGGACAGACGCGGGAAGATGTTGGTGCGCTGGAAGGACCGCCCCATGCCGAGTTGGCAGATGGTATAGGGAGGAAGACCAGTAATGTCTCGGTCGCGGAAAAAAATTTTCCCCCGGGTGGGGTGCAAGTGCCCGGTAATGAGATTAAAGATGGTTGATTTCCCAGCGCCGTTGGGACCAATGATACAGGCCATTTGCCCCTGGGCAACGGTGAGATCGACGTCCTGCACGGCCACAAATCCGTCGAAGGATTTGGTGACTTTGTCAACGCGGAGCAGCATGCTGTGACGTCCTATCGCGCCCTATGAGCGGTTTCCAGGGCAGCACGGTGGGGCTGCCCAAAGGCCTCACGGATTTCAGCCTGCCAGAGGTAGTAGTAGATGAACACGGCCCACAGCACGACGATCATCAAACCGGACAGGGGCGTATGCAGGGCGATATGCAGCCCCAGGGGCAGCAGCGGAAAGACCAGAAAGACAATCCGCCAGACCTGCGCCAAGGTGTTGAGCTGACGCAGCATCCAGGCACAGAGCAGGGCACCGACCACGGCCTGGGCTGCGGTCAGGAGCAACGTGGCTACCCAGGTATCCGGTGCTTGCAGAATGCGGAAGAAGCCCGTGAAGAACAGCGTCGCGGCAAAGAAATACCAGAATTTACGGCTGAATTCTCCTATGGCCTTGTGCACGCGCGTCGCCGCGTCGTCCATACTCGCGGTGTCGCGCGCCTGGATAAAGCCCATGATGCCGCCTGGCAGGCCATACAGAATGAGCACGAGCATGCTGCCGAGGAAGAGTTGCCAAATTTCTGGATAATCCTGAGTGATGTCAGCGTCCATCAGTTGCAGCATAAAAGCGCCCACGATCGGACCAAAGAAGGTATACACGCCGCCGAGAATGCTCATGAGCAGCACCTGCGTTGAGCGCGTCCAGAAAGCGAGTTCCGGGTAAACGCTGCGCTCATTGATCATGAACAAGGCGCCGGCCAGGCCTGAAAACGCTCCAGCAACGATAAAGGCATAGAGCTGGTAGCGTTTCACATTGATCCCCACGAAGCCGGCGCGGTCAGGGTTCTCTCGAATAGCCATTAACGTTTTGCCGAATGGAGAATGCACGATGCGCCACAGGAGGTATACCCCAACCAGGGTGACGACCAGCACGAACTTATAATAATTGGCAAACGTAGGATCCTGCACCCAGGCGGGAACAGGAATGCCAATCAGGCCGTTGTCACCGCCAGTGAAGTTATACCATTTGAACCCCGTGTAATAGACGATCATCGAGAACGCCAGGGTGAGCATCGCGAAATAGGTGTGGGTCAGACGGATACAAAAATAGCCAATGATCAGGGCAGCGAGGGCTCCAGACACTGGCGCTGCCATGAGCCCCAGGGCAAAAGGAAAACCACCGATCTTTTTGAGCAGCAGCCCCGCCGTGTAGCCACCAATGCCCAGATAGGCCGCCTGTCCGAAGGAGATCATGCCCGTGTAGCCCATGAGCAGGTTAAACGCGACGGCGAATAACCCCCAGATAAACACCTCGGCCAGCAGCGTAATCCAGAACCTGGCCCATCCCATGTAGAGAATGGCATCTGGCACCCAAAACAGCAGCATCAGGGCCGCCACAAACATCCAGGTTGTCTTGTCCCTACGGGCCGTGCGCGTCGGCACCGTGACCTGTCGTGGTACTGTCAACGGTGTCTGTGGCGTGTTCACAACTCCCCCACGATGTAGTGGTCAGTGATTAGTGGGCAGTGGTCAGTGATGCGCGATGCGTTTTTCATACTGACTACTCACCACCAGGCACTGGGTGTTTAGTGCCCGCTTAGCACACGTTTGCCCAGCAGACCCTGCGGGCGCATCACCAGGACAATGGCCATGAGGATGAAAATGAACAGTGTTTCAAACTGCGGCACAAACAGAATACCAAAAGACCGCAAGAGCCCAAAAATCAACGCGCCTAGTACTGTGCCGGCGAGGCTACCGAGGCCCCCAATGACCACCACGATAAAGGCGTCGATGATAATGTCAAGATCCATCCCTGGATAGATAGCACCCATCGGGGCGGCAATCACGCCCCCCAATCCCCCGAGCCAGGCGCCGAGGGCGAACACACCTGTATAGAGCAGGCGTACGTTAATGCCCAGGGCACTAATCATCTCACGATCCTGAGTGGCAGCACGGATGATGCGACCGAGGCGTGTACGGTTGAGAAAAAGGTAGAGGCCGATCATGGTCACGAGGCCGCAGGGCAAGAGAATGAAGAGACTATAGCTGGGGAACAACTGACCGAAAATGGCCACCGAGCCGTTGAAACCTGGTGGCCGAGATACCGATTGATTTTCGGCGCCCCAGATGAGCTTGACCATATCGCTCAGGATGAGCACCAGGCCGTAGGTCAGGAGGAGCTGGTACAGGGGATCGGCTTTATAGATAAACCGGAGCAAGCCCATTTCCAGGGCTGCTCCCAGGAGACCTACGAGGATTGGCACCACCAGGAGCCCCACCCAAAAACTGCTCGGGCTGTGGAAGACAGAGTGCATCAGTGTAAAGAGGAGGAAGGAGCCGTACATATAGAGTGACCCGTGGGCAAAGTTCAGTATCCCCAAGACACCAAAGACCAGCGACAGGCCGGAGGCAATCAGATAGATCGTCATCGCGATCGTCACGCCATTCAAAAACGGCACGAAGAAGTCAGACATCCATGTTCCTCTGCGCGGTCTTTGGCTACTACTTTGCTTAATTCTTCGTCTTCTGGGCTTCTTGACGGATGCGTTCGACCTCATCCTTGGTGTGGAGAACCTCCTCCCCCTCGGCACGCACCACATCCTTCAGACGTTTGAACGGGTAGTTGGGGTGCGTGTAAGTAAAACCCGTGTAGTGGCCAAACGTCGCCTGGCCATCGAAGTCCCGGATGATGACGTCACCCATCAGGGTCTTGAACTGCCCACCGCGTAGGGCTTGAACGAGGGTTTCGGTGTCCGTGCTCCCGGCCCGCTCGATGGCCTCGGCCATCATATATGTGGCGACATAGCCGAACATATCGCCGGTCTTGGGCTCGTAGCCAGCACGCTGCTTGAACTTCGCGACGAATGCCTCGTGCTCCTTCTCCTTCCCTTGTACAGGCATATCAAAGGCATACATGAAGGTAGCCATGAGGCCGTCCGGCATCTCCGCGCCCAATGGTTTAAGGATATCGAGGTCGCCAGCGCCAGTGGAAATGAATTGCACTTTGTCGAAGAAGCCGTAGGTGTTGGCCTGCTTCACAAAGGCAATGAGGTCGCCGCCCCACAGCGAGCTAAACACGGCGTCCGGTTTGGCATTTAAGATCGTGGTGATGTGCGAGGAAAAGTCCCGTTCCCCGAGCTTCGGCCACAGTTCCCCGGTCTTCTGCACGCCCGCTTTCTTGTGCTGGAGAAATTCCCAGAAATCGGCATTGACGCGATGCCCCCACTCATAGTCAGGGCCAATGAAGTAATAAGTCTTCCAAGGCCCACGCGCCGCTGATAGGGCCGCCGTACGGCCAATGACGGTGCTGTTGGTGGTGGTCCGCACGACGTACGGATGTCCCTGCTCCTCAGTGAGGGCAGCGGTCTGGGCGATGGTATCGACAAACAATACCTTCATTTCTTTGGCGACCTCGGAGACCGCCAGGGCCACTCCGCTACTGATCACCCCCATCACGAAGTCCACCTTGTCGCGCGTCACCATGCGGCGAAATTCCTTCACCGCTTCACCGGGTTTGAGTTTATCATCCCGTGTGACATACGCGATCTTGCGTCCGCCCAGTAGTCCTCCCCTGGCATTGATTTCCTCGGCAGCAATTTCGTGGGCGTACACCGTGCCTTCGGTGAGCACGGCCGCCATACCGGACAGGCTGTATAGCAAGCCGATTTTGATCGGTGGTTTGTCAGCCGCGCCGGTCGTCGTGGTGGTGCACAGTACCAGGGCGACCACCACAACCGCCAACCTCCTCCACAGGCGTCCTTGCATAGCCTCTGCCTCCCTGCAAGCATGAACGAGCCATACACTGTCTCCGGGAGCTAGTCCCTAGCACAGCGCGAGGGGCATTGTCAATTGTCTTTTTTGTTGTAACAAGGACCCATTGTGCACTTCGCACCAGCAGGCTGTCCATGTTACTATAGCACGGCCCGTGGTGCGGTATGAGGGGCAGGTCATAGAGAAAAAAGCGTGAAAATATATTGACTTCGTGCAGGAGAATCAGTAACCTTGTGGTCTGATAATGCAACTTGCATTAACAGAGGAAGTTCCTGTGGAATTTTACGATAGCCGCACTGTAGCCGCACAGCTTGGCATTCCGTACCGCACGCTCATGTATTGGGTCGAGACAGGGCTCGTACATCCGCATGACTACTCAGGCCGTCGTCGCACTCCGGTACTCTTTTCTGCCAAAGATGTCAAGGAAATAGGTCGCCTGGTGCAGCTGCGTAAATACTTGCGTGGTCAGTCGCTGCGCGATGTCTTGAATACGTTGCGGGCCATGGGGCACAATCCTCTATCGCAAGGGGACTTCTTAGTACTGGAAAATCGGAAAGGGCAGCGGAATGTAATCAAGATTATGCAGAACAACGAAGCAATCCAACTACTGCATGCGCAGCCTGACCGTCAATTGCGGCTCATTCCTCTCACTGGAGATGAGGTACAGGAGGCCATCTCTGCCGGCCATCAGGAGCTGCTCTTTAGTACACGCGACACTGAGCCATCGCCGCGGGCCGAGCCACCGCGGACGGCTGATGAGACAGCAGGGCAATAAGCTGTAGGAAGGGGAGGTGGTAGTATGATGCGGTTTATGGATGACGAGAGCGTGGACAATGGCGCGTACATTAAAGTCATTGGTGTCGGTGGTGGTGGTGGCAATGCGATCAACACGATGATTGCGTCCGGGTTGCAGGGGGTGGAATTTATCGCCGCCAACACGGATCTGCAGGCGCTCGAAACCGCCCAGGCCGACATCCGTCTGCAACTGGGGGCGAATTTGACGCGGGGGCTTGGGGCTGGAGCTAACCCGGAAATTGGCCGGAAGGCCGCGCAAGAAGACCGTGAGGCCATCATGAAGGCCCTGGACGGGGCGGACATGGTGTTTGTTACCGCCGGCATGGGGGGCGGCACAGGCACAGGGGCGGCGCCGGTCATCGCCAGCATGGCCCGTGAGAAGAACATTCTGACTGTCGCTGTCGTCACCAAGCCCTTTACGTTTGAAGGACGTCAGCGCATGAAGCAGGCGGATGCCGGCATCCATGACTTGCGTGATCATGTTGATACGCTGATCGTGATCCCGAACCAGCGTCTCCTCGAGGTCGTTGATAAACGCACACCGCTGCGTGAAGCGTTTCAAGTGGCCGATGATGTGCTGCGGCAGGCGGTGCAAAGCATTTCGGACCTGATCCTGGTGCCAGGTCTGGTCAATCTGGACTTCGCGGATGTGCGCACGATCATGCAGAGCCAGGGCAAGGCCATCATGGGTACGGGCATCGCGCAGGGCGAATCGCGTGCCGTCGTGGCAGCGCAACGTGCCATCGAGAGCCCCTTGCTCGAGGCCTCGGTGCACGGCGCCCAGGGTGTGCTGATCAACATTACTGGTGGCGCCGACATGTCACTCTTCGAAGTGCATGAAGCGTCTTCAGCGGTGCAACTGGCAGCGCATCCGGAGGCGCAGATCATCTTTGGCGCCGTCATCGACGAGCACATGGGCGACGCGCTCCGTGTCACAGTGATTGCCACGGGCTTCAGTGATGTGGCACTTGAGGAACCGGCCAAGGCAGTCCCCAGCGGGCGGCGTCGCGGCGAGATGCCGATGAGCAATGGCTATACCGAGCCGACGAGTACGTCGACATATGAGGTTCACGAAAAGTTTGACCCGGAAGCCTACGCCCGCTGGCAAGCGTTTAGCAAGAGTGCATCCCCCCTGGAGCCGGACAGCGTGCCTGATGAACGGAACTTAGACGTGCCAGCCTTCTTCCGGCGTCGGTTACGTCGGCGCTCGTGAGCGGGACGAGCCCCCTCTGCCGCCGCGAGTGTCTCGCTCCAGGGTCGCACGCTGGCGTTATCCGAGTGTCGACGTGCTCGCAGCGGTGGTCTGGGCCGAAACATAGTTGGCAATGGTCGTTTGGGCTTGCTTATCGGCCCAGCCAACCCACCAGAACTCTGCGCCAACCTGGTACATGCCCCCGCTTGGTTTACACCATACGACCTTGGCCAGCGCTAGAATTGGGGCACTAAAATCGTCCGAACGAATGTCCAGGGCGACCAGGGCGTCTTTCTGGAGATCCTCGGTTGCCTCGAAACATACCCCGCCACCGCTGATATTTAAAGCGAGGCTCTTGATAGGATCCTGGTCAAACTTCTCCTGATCGACTATTCTGTACGTAATCTGGAAATCTTTACGCAGTCGAGGGAACCTTCTCCTCCAGAACATCGTTGTCTCCTTCTCCAGAGGCTACTATTCCAGTGTTCTCCTTCCTGAGCAAACCTTATGCCAGCCATCTCAAGCCAATGCGGACCGCTGCTGTGCCTGCACCGCTGCGTCCTGCCAGGAGCCAGGCACTCGCTGTACTTGTCAGGAATCAGACGTCGCCAGTCAAAGCGTTGACAGGGTAGGCGGAGATGCCTTCAACGCCTCTCGGTTGCGGACCGTTCCAGCAGCGGGTCGGCCACGCCGGCTTCGGTAAAACCGCGCGCGCGCAGCACACACGCAGGACACACTCCGCACGGGGGAAAAGCGCCTTCGTAGCATGTGTGCGAATAACTGAGCGCGGTCATGGCGCCCACTTCTTGCGCCAGGAAGACCGTCTGGGCTTTGGTCAGATGCATGAGCGGTGTGTGGATCTGCACGGCATAGTCCAGGCCTAGACGCAGGGCCTGCGCCAACGCGACCATGGTCTGCTCGCGGCAATCAGGGTAGCCACTATAGTCCGTCTCACAAGCCCCGATGACGAGATCATGGATATCGCGCTGGTAAGCAAATGCTGCCGCCACGGTCAGAAACAGGAGATTGCGTCCGGGCACAAAGGTGTTTGGCAACCCGCCGCGGCCACCGCTGGTCTGGAGTA
>JBMDXC010000448.1:0-5040 GCA_048594805.1 Candidatus Entotheonellaceae bacterium
CGCCGCCAGCGTTCGTTCTGAGCCAGGATCAAACTCTCCGTACAATTTGCCTCGGCGCGGGACACCCCACCTCTGGCGTGCCCCCGCATCTGAGCGCTCTCACGTCGCAGGCTCGAATCTCTATTACGATTGTCAAAGAACCTGTTGTAAAGGTGAGGGACAGTGTAGCGAATCTTTTTTTCACTGTCAATGGGGCTAGGCGAAAAAAATTGCGGCTACTCCATGTGAAGCACAGCCCTGTCTCCCTACGCTTTGTATAACATAGGGCTCGTTAAAAACAATTCCCCGTTTTCAATGCAGCTCCCCGTTCTGCTGTGCCTATCTGGCGTACTCATACTACTGCGTTAGCTTTGCTGCATGGACACCTGGCGCTGGTCATGCTCGCCTATAGCTTTCTGGTACGCCAGCGCTGGATGCCCGCCAACCCGGCGGGCTTTTCCCCTCTGGGGAGCGCCCGTCGTTCCCAGCGGTCCATCGTCAGGTGCTCCTATAGCTCTTCCAAGATGTGGTGTTGTGGCTCATCGCGACCAACCAGATGGCCCATCTCCGCCCCAGGCAGATTTACGATGTAGTACTAGGCGCCCGTGGGAAGCTGGTCACCACACGGCCATGGCTCCGCCATCAAGCACAATGGTCGTGCCGTTGATATACGAGGAATCGTCACAGGCTAGGAAGACTGCCACTTTACCCACGTCTGCTGGTATGCCTAGCCGCTGCAATGGTGCGCGCACGATTTCGTGGGCGGTGCCCGCTGCTTCGACTAACGCTTGATCACCAAGACTTTCGGTGACGATGACACCTGGAGCAATGGCGTTGACGCGGATGTGGTGCGGGCCGAACTCCGCCGCAAGGGCATACGTCAACTGCCGCAACCCGCCTTTGCTCGCATCGTAGGCGCTGCCTCCGGGGCTGGCGCCGCCATAGTGTCCCGACGCGGACGTAATGTTGATAATGACACCGCCACACCGCTTCAATTCGGGGAAGGCGTACTTGGCGCAGAGCCACGGCCCTTTCAGGTTGACGTCTACGACACGCGCAAACTCCGCAGCGGTGAGCTCGTCAATCGGCTTGAACAGGGCAATGCCAGCATTGTTGACGAGAATATCCAGACCACCGAAGTGCTGCACTGTCCGTGCAATCATAGCTTTGACAGCCTTCTCATCGGCGACATCGGCTTGGACGACCACACACCGCCGCCCTAGTGCCCTGATCTCCTGCTCGGTTTGCGCAGCTCTGTCCATGGACAGGCCAGCGATGAGGAGATCTGCTCCCTCCTGTGCCATGGCCAAAGCGATAGCGTGGCCGATGCCACGCAAGCCGCCCGTGACCACTGCAACCTTGCCGTGCAATTTCATCTCTGTGTGCGTTCCTCCTCAGGGTGTCGCCGTCGGTAGGCAAAAGGTGGTCTGCAGCACCAGCGCCCGTCCATCCCTCGCGGCCCGCAGCAGGGATAATGCGTCAGTATCCCATGCTGTTCCCCCGTGTCAAGCAAAATCCCCAACGCCAGGCAATTCAAAAAGCATTTGCGAGCTCCGTGGTGATTGAGACCTCGAGGAGGCTTATTCGAATGCCACTCCATGGGTGCTTATGTAAAAATCAAGTTCGTACTTATACGTGTCATGGTTGGTGAACTCAGCTCCTATGACATGGCCATTAGCCCGTCTGATAATTATTTCTTCATGAATCATGGATTGACAATCATCATCGAGAGCGAATTTGATATCAAAGGTACCACCAATATTTATGGAAATGTCTTTAGTGAAGATAAAACTTAATCCTCCTATGGATAATGAGATAATCTTAATATCTCCTAAGACTTCTTGTGGATGGAGTCGCATAAGTTTGCCTGGAAAACACACAGGAACTCTTGGATATCTTCGGTAATCGAATCGCACATAAAAAATACTCGCACAATTCTTACATCTAGTCTTTACAAGTTTTTGGTGTATCGACTCATGTAGATGCTGTGACGTATGAATTGGACGCTGGACGTCACAATGCTGACAGGTGATCACACCTTGTCCGTCCTCGTTGAGATAGACTCTGCTAATGCTGATCGTAGCTGCCATGTACGGCACTCCCGCAATAGGGTTGACGAGTTGGCTGCGCGCTTTGCCTATTTGTTATCTTTATCGTCCTCTTGGGAACAATACTTGAGTGTCAGAGGGTCCATCATGGCAGGGGAAGGCGAACGAGGGCAGGGCTCTCTGCAATCATGAAAAGACCCCCTTTGCTCCCTGTGCGCATAGTTCCTCAGGGCGTCGCCGTGGGCAGTTGGAAGGTGGTCTGCAACGCCAGCGCCCGTCCCTCCTGTGCCGAACGCAGCGCTGTGAGCATGATGTCCAGCACGTGCCGGGCGTGTGTAGCACTGGGGACCAGTTCGGTATCGTGCAGGACACAGTCGGCCAGATGGGCCACACCTTGGAACCAGTCGTCGCTACGGGGCAAGCGCGGCGTGGGGTCGTCCACGGTCCAGCCACTGCCTGATCGAAAGATATGGATGGGCGTATTAGCATAGGTCGGGTCGCCGGACAAGGTGCCGTGCTCGCCGTACACTTCCAATGCCTCGTTACGGCTCGCCGGCACGCACCACGACACATCGAATGTGGCGAAAAAGTGCCCGAAGTCGAGATGGAGGTGCACGGAATCAGCAACTTCCGAGCGAAAGCGCCGCCCGACCGCAGGACCATTACCAATGACGTGCTCGCGCATGACCGTCCTGGCTATGGCGCTCACCCGTAAGGCGGGACCGAAGAGACCGGTGAGGGCCGTAAGCGCATACACCCCCCCATCCAGCAGTGGTCCACTGCCGGCGGCGTAATACCATACATGGTCCGGAGGGAAATCGTCCCAGATTGGTGGGGCAAGGAGCTGCGCGCGTGCGAAAGTCACGCCACCGATCACCCCCTCGCGCAGCAATTGTCGCCAGCGCTGCGCGGTCGGTAACAGCAGCGTGACCGGGGCACAGGCGAGCTTGACGTGATGCGCCTGCGCCGCTTCGATCAGCTGCGTGGCATCGTCCACGGACTGCGCCAGCGGTTTCTCAGTATACACGTGTCTGCCAGCTTCCAGGGCCGCCATGGAGACCGGTACATGGGCTTTGTGCGGGGTCAGATTGACGACGATTTCGGCATCGCTTTCACGCAGAAAACGCTCGAGGTCGGTGTAGTACGTGCGCGCGCCAAAGCGCTGCTGGGCTGCTCTGGCCCGCTCTTCGACGCGGTCACAGACGGCGACCAAGGCGGCCCTGTCGTGCAAGCGGTGGAACTCTGGAAGATAGACACGCTGTGCCACCTCACCACACCCCACTACACCGATATGCACCGTACGCATGGCACAGAACCTCCCCTATCGGTGTCATGGCCTCGCGGCAATCGCATAGACCACATCAGTAAGCTTTGATGCGTGCATGGGGAACTTACTCTCCAGGCTTACCAGGTCGGCATACGTCATGGTCCACCCAAAAGCGCCATGGTACGCGTCCATGCCAATCTGGCACGTCAAGATCTGGCCGTAAGGTGCTAATACCCGCAGATAATTCTCGAACATAATAGCGAAGTGATATTTGCAACAGGCAAAAGATGCCAGGTTGTTATCAATGATAAAATCGTACGTGTTGGTGATGACCGAGACGAACTCTGGACTGTACTTATTGAGCACATATACTGTGTAATGCGGGATCCCCAGAGCGTCTGCCTGGATCTTTTCATTCTGGTGCACCGTCAGGCCATCGATGCGGCGCGCCCGGCTGGCAAACCGTTGGGCGAACTTGGAATTGCCCACTCCTACGTGGAGAAGAGAGGCGCCCGTCACCTCCATAGTGTCGAGGACGGCCTCTATGCAGGCCTGGTCACGGGTGGTCTCCTGTTGGGTCCAGTCTATCGCCTCGCTGATCCGTGTCACCCATGGCTGCTCACGGTTGCCACAGAACTCCTGGTAGGTAGTATAGGTGCGCGTTTCTCCCGACATGGTATGATCTCCTCGGCTCCAGCAGTGCTAGGCAATCTTAAGATGTATTGGCACGTATGTCTATGCAAAAAGGTAGTAGACCGGAGGACACATATGAAGCTCGGTGTGATGCTCGAAGGTCAGGAGGGGCTGACGTGGGACATCTGGCGACAGATTATGGCCAGGGTGGAAGAGTTGGGCTTCGAATCGCTCTGGCGCTCAGACCACTTTATGTCGCTGGTGGATAGCAACCGTGACACGCTCGAGACCTGGGTGGCGTTGACGCTTACCGCCGCGGAAACAACGCGGCTGCGGTTCGGATCCCTGGTGTGCCCGATGACCTTTCGGCATCCATCCTTACTGGCGCGCATGGCTGCGGCCGTGGACACCCTGAGCGGTGGACGGCTGGTGTTGGGTGTGGGCGCCGGCTGGAACGCACAAGAGCATCGCGCCTTCGGCATTCCCTTCCCGCCGCTCCAGGAACGTATGCACATGCTCGAGGAGGGGATCGAGGTCATTGTGCGCCTGCTGGGTAACGGGCCGGCCCACTTCGCCGGGCGCTATTACCAGCTCGACGGTGCGCACCCATACCCCAAACCCACCCAGCGTCCCCGTATCCCACTGCTCATTGGCACTACAAGTGCGGGGCGCATGCTCCGGATCGTGGCACGTTATGCCGATGAGTGGGATGCGCCAGGTATCACCTCACCCACCGCCTACCGCGCCAGGCGCGAGCGTCTGGCTACATACTGCCACGAGAGCAACCGCGATCCCGGTGAGATTCGCCGCTGTGTCTCGACAGCCTACCTGATCGGTCACGATGCGCAAGAACTGCGCTGGCGTGGGGAGGCGATGCAGCAGCTTCTCCCGGGCCTGGCAGCACACGACCCTGGTGCCGTGCCAGATGTCCTCCGGGCAGAAGGCTGGCTGGTCGGCACGCCGGACCAGATCATCAGTCAGCTTCAGGCGCTGGCGGACGAAGGGGTGGAGCGGGTGATGTTCCAGCACAACGACCAGACGGACTTCGCTGCGCTGGAACTGCTGGCGCGCGACGTGATGCCGGCGGTGACGACGTGGACGTAGTGCTGCACA
>JBMDXC010000449.1:0-3141 GCA_048594805.1 Candidatus Entotheonellaceae bacterium
GGATACGCCGAAACTGCTTCTCACCGCCACACCGCTGCAGAATTCGCTTCTGGAACTGTACGGGCTGGTCAGTTGTATCGACGAGCGCACCTTCGGTGACCTCAAGAGCTTCCGCGAGCAATTTGCCAATCTGCATAACTCCCGGGTGTTCGAGATGCTCAAGGCGCGTCTGCAACCCGTCTGCAAGCGTACTCTCCGTCGGCAGGTGCTGCCGTATGTCCGCTACACCAAGCGCCTCCCCATCGTGCAGCCTTTCACCCCTGATGAACGGGAAGATCGCCTCTATCACCTGGTATCGGAATATCTCCAGCGTGACAATCTCCAGGCGCTGCCGGCGAGCCAGCGCTCACTCATGACGCTGGTCCTACGCAAATTGCTCGCCTCCTCCACTTTTGCTATTGCCGGCGCTCTGGAGTCCCTGAGCCGACGCCTGCAGGCGCGCCTGCAACAAGCCTCAGAGATTCAGAGCCTCGAAGAAGAGTTGACGGAGGACTTTGAGGCATTAGACGCCATAGCCGAAGAATGGAGCGAGGAGGAGACAACGCCGGAGCCCCTCTCGGCGAGTGAACGCACTGCGCTCGAGAGGGAGATTACTGACCTGGAACGCTTCCGCGAGTTGGCTGTGTCAATTACCCACAATGCCAAAGGCGTGGCACTGCTCACGGCGCTGCAGACAGCCTTCGCCAAAGCTGCAGCTCTCGGCGCTGCGCGCAAGGCTCTTGTTTTCACCGAGTCACGGCGCACGCAGGACTACCTGCTGCGTGTCCTGGCGGACAGCCCCTATAAGAATGGTGTCGTGCTGTTCAATGGCTCGAACACTGACATAAAATCCCGACAGCTCTATGCCGACTGGCTAGACCGTCACACCGGTACCGATCGCGTCACTGGTTCCCGCAATGCGGACATGCGGTCTGCCCTCGTTGACTACTTCCATGAGCAAGGCGAAATCATGATCGCTACAGAGGCAGGCGCGGAGGGTATCAACCTGCAGTTTTGCTCCCTCGTGGTGAACTACGATCTGCCCTGGAACCCGCAACGCATCGAGCAGCGTATCGGCCGCTGCCATCGCTATGGACAGCAGCACGATGTGGTGGTGGTCAACTTCCTCAATCAGAAGAACGCCGCAGACCAGCGGGTGTTCCAGCTCCTGTCGGAAAAATTCTCCCTATTTGAGGGCGTCTTTGGTGCCAGCGATGAGGTGCTCGGGGCTATTGAGTCGGGTGTGGACTTCGAGAAACGCATTGCTGACATCTATCAGCGCTGTCGCACCCCAGAAGAGATCAACGCCTCGTTCGACCAGTTGCAACAGGAACTCAGTAAACAGATAGACGAGGCGATGACACGTGCCCGTCAGCAGTTACTGGAAAACTTCGATGAGGAGGTGCTCGAAAAACTCCGGGTCAACCTCGAAAGTAGCAGGGCATATCTGGACCGCTATGAGCGGATGTTGATGGAGCTGACCTGTTACGAACTGGGAGACTATGCGGAGTTTCTCGACGGGCAGTCTGCCTTCCGGCTGAAGTTCTGTCCTTTCCCTGGTGACATTCCACTGGGGCTGTACGAATTACCACGTCGCTCTGGTGAAGCGCACCTCTATCGCCTGGCTCATCCATTGGCAGAGCACATTCTAGCCCAGGCCAAGGGCCGTGTGTTACCGCCAGCGGAGCTTGTTTTCGACTACACCCATTACCGCCCGACCGTTAGCATTCTGGAACTACTGGTAGGGCGAAGTGGTGCGCTCCTGTTGTCGTTGCTGACCATCCAATCACTTGACCAGGTTGAGGACTATTTAATCGTGGCGGCAATGACTGACAGCGGCCAGGCGCTGGATGAGGAACAGGCCCACCGGTTACTACGGCTACCAGCGCGAGACTGCCATATATTGGCGACCCCGCCCGCGAGCGAGCCTTTGGCCATCCTCACTGCCCTGCACCAGGGAGCCATCTTGAAGACCATCTCCCAGCGGAATGCGTCCTTCTTCGAAGCAGAAGCCAATAAGCTGGACGGGTGGGCCGATGATTTAAAGGCTAGTCTGGAGCGCGAAATTAAGGAACTTGACCGGCAGATCAAGGAAGCACGCCGCGCCGCAACTGCCGCGTTGACCCTTGAAGAAAAGCTCGAGGCCCAAAAACGTATCAAAACCATTGAAGCTCAGCGCAACACCAGACGGCGTGCGCTGTTTGACGCCCAGGACGACATCGACCGCCGCCGCGAACAGCTCATTGCTGAGATCGAAGGCAAGCTCGAACAGGAAACAGTCCTCGTCGAACTGTTCTCTATCCGGTGGAACATTGCCTGAGCAGGGGAATATCGCAGCGGCGCCTAACGGCTTAGAGATGAGTGTGAAACCAACGGTATACATTGAGACAAGCGTCATCAGCTACCGGGCCGCCCGACCAAGCCGTGATCTGATTGTCGCCGCACATCAGCAACTCACCCATGAGTGGTGGGAGCGTGTCTTACCGCAATGTGACGCCTTTGTGTCACCAGTGGTTTTAGAGGAAATTGCCCAAGGAGACCCAGACGCTGCCCAGCGGCGTCTCCAAAGTGACGCGTCTTTCCTCGCGCTGGAAGTGGTTCCAGAAGTCGATGCCCTGGCCGCCGTCTATTTTGCCGCCATTCCGCTGCCAGATAAGGCCCAGGCCGATGCCTATCATCTGGCCCTGGCTGCCTGGCATGGGGTCGATTATCTCGTGTCGTGGAATTGTACCCATATCGTCAGTGGCAGAGTGCGTATGATTCTTGAAGAAGTGAATGCCGAGTTTGGTATACGGACCCCAATTATTTGTACTCCCGGAGAACTCATGGAGATTGTCTAATGCATGAGGACCCTTTACAGGAACTGCGTGATATCCGTCATCACATCGAGCAAACCTGTGCAGAGCAAGGGCAAACCTATGCAGAATATCTCTCACAGGTGCAAAGAAAATATTCGGAACTCAAAAGTGGCGGGTGCCAGGTCTCCAGAGTGGGAATACGCCCAGAAAACACTTGAAAAACAAGGGCTCCTGTGTATGTTGGAAGGTAGCCAAACCCCAATTGACACAGGAGCCAACCCCTGTGGCGATGCACATGCGTCCCCCGCAACGTATACGACTTTCTCTATCCCTTTAAGCCCCTTTTTCGCTGTGCGCAAGCCCG
>JBMDXC010000045.1:0-4356 GCA_048594805.1 Candidatus Entotheonellaceae bacterium
ATTGTTCTAAAATGGGTGATAGACCACCGTATATTTATTGAGCGAGGGGTAGGATTGGACTAGATGCTCATGTGGCACACATCTCTCCTGCGGCATCCCGATGAGCGATGCGGACCTCAGTCTGGATTGGAGCACGTGCCAGTGGTGTTAAGGTGTGGCCAAATTTGTTTGACGATTCATGAGCAATTTCGCTGTTGAAACATGTCCCTTCCTTGCTGGCTTTTTCCCCTGCGAGCGAGGTTTCTTAGGATTGCGAGGATTTTTTCGAATGGCTTGAAGACGCACGCCCCGGGCCAGTGCAACCAAGATGGCCGCCCGGTCTGCCGTACTCATGGCATACAACACGTCCCACTCGGGCTCAGGGATCGCGATCATCATCCCGTGGTCAGTCGTCGTCATTTCGTTGGCAATATAGTAGAGAGATACGTCTTGAGTCACTGTCTCTTCGCCATGAACGCTGCGCAGCGCAGCCAACACTACGGCGAGTAAGTTGTAGGCCACGAGGGCCAGACAGAAGCCAAACAAGGCCGCCTTCGGATACCCGAAGGTAGTCATGTCGGAGTGAAAGTACGCCTCACGGTGTGTGAAGGCGGTCTCCATTAGCCAGTTATAATACCCCTATACATGCAACGGCATCATATCCTATGATTGGCCTGCCGGCTCTGCTAAACCTGGTAGCCATCGCCGAGAAGTTGCAGCATCAATCGTTCGCAGAGAAAGGAAATGTATGTTCACCGACGTCGTCCCCCCCCGCCCATAGCCCGGAGCGAGATAGCGCAGTTGTGGCTCAGACTTCCTCTTGCCAATCGTCATCGCCTCCTGTGGTTGCTCGGGCAGCTGTTGGAGCATCGATTGACGGAGTCTCACACGCCTTGGGAGGACGGCCATGAGTGTGCACCAAACGACTGAGGTATGGCGCGGATACCACGAGAAAATTTCCGCCCGACATTTGGAGCGCTTGGCGGTGGTCTATGTGCGGCAATCCACCATGCAACAGGTGCTCGATCACCAAGCCTCTACCCAGTTGCACTATGGTTTGGTGCATCGCGCTGTGGCCTTGGGCTGGTCCGAGAAACGGGTCGTGGTGATCGATGACGACCTCGGACAGTCGGGCACCAGTGTGGAAGGCCGTCAGGGCTTCCAACGTCTCGTGGCCGAAGGAGGGTTGGATCATGTTGGCTTGGTGCTGGGCATCGACATGTCGCGCTTGGCCCGCTCCTCCAAGGACTGGCACCAACTCTTGGAGATCTGTGCCCTGTTTGGCACGTTGCTGGCCGACCTCGACGGCATCTATGATCCAAGCCATTATAATGATCGCTTCTTGTTAGGCCTCAAGGGCACGATGAGTGAAGCCGAGATGCATATGCTCAAACAACGCATGTATCAAGGCAAGCTGCATAAGGCTCGTCGAGGGGAATTCCGCTTTCCCGTGCCGATCGGCTATGTCCATGATCCGGGGGGCGAGGTGAGCGTGGACCCCGATGAGCAAGTGCAGCAGGTGGTACGCCTGATCTTTCACAAGTTTGACGAGATCGGGACGCTCCACGGGGTACTGCGCTATCTCGTCAAGCACGACGTCAAGGTCGGCGTCCGTGAGCGTGAGGGAGCTGCCAAGGGGCCCCTCGTGTGGCGCCGTCCCAATCGCATGACCTTACAAAATGTGCTCAAAAACCCAATCTATGCGGGGGCCTATGCCTATGGACGACGCCAGGTCGATGCACGCCACAAACAACCAGGCCGACCCAGTACCGGACGCGTGACGCGGGCGCCTCAGGACTATCATGTGATGTTGCCCGAGCATGTGCCTGCGTACATCACGTGGGCCCAGTATGAACGGAACATGGCCCGTTTAGCTGCCAATCGGGCTCATGCCGATACCATTGGTGCCGTACGTCAGGGGGCGTCGCTTTTATCCGGCCTGATGGGGTGTGGCAAATGCGGCCGCCGGATGCAGGTCCGCTAGGGTGGGGCCAAAAATGTGCCGGGCTACATGTGTCATCGTGGCGCCAGCGACTATGGGGATGACCTGTGCCAATATATTCCGAGTGCGCCGATTGATGCGTTTGTGAGGCAATGGGTCCTCAAGGCACTTGAACCCGCCGCTCTCACGTTGTCGTTGGAGGCCACCGCGCGCGTGGAGCAGGAGCGCCACGCGTTGGACCAGCTGTGGCGGCAGCGTGTGGAGCGTGCGGCCTACGAGGCCGAGCGGGCTGCCCGCCACTACCGCTTGGTCGAACCGGAAAATCGCTTGGTCGCTCGACAATTGGCACAGGACTGGGAAGAAAAACTCACGGCACAGCGGCAATTACAGGAGGATGACCAGCGCTTTGTGCATGCGCAACCCCAGGTGCTTTCGCAGGTTGAGCGTGACGCCATCACGCAGTTGGCCCAGAACATCCCGGCCCTGTGGCATGCCCCGACAACCACGATGAGCGAACGGAAAGAGATCGTCCGTCAGATTATTCAGCGCGTGAGGGTGACGGCAGAAGACAAGAGCGAACGCCTGACCATGACGATCGAGTGGATGGGGGGTGGGACCACGACCGGGGTCACCACCCGCCCCATGAGTCGCTTGGAGAACTTGCACGATTACCCGCAGCTCTGTGCGCGTCTGCGCGCCCTAGTCGCCGACGGGTATCATACGGCCGAGATAACCGACGTGCTGAACCAAGAAGGGTTTCGTTCTCCTAGGCACGGGGCGCCCTTTACGCACGAAGCGATTCGTACCTTGCGGCGCCGCCTAGGATTGAGTACTCACCGTGCACGATGTCATCCCGTCTTGCAGCGCCATGAATGGGGGATATCGGAGTTCGCTGGTGCCGTGAACATCTCGCCCTCCACGGTGTACCTGTGGCGCAAACGTGGTGTGGTGCACGCCCGCTGGGACCATAAGCTCAAGCGCTGGACGGTGCAGGCAGATGAGGCCGAACTGGACCGGCTCAAAGCCTACAGTCGTCAGTCTGTAGGAGCGAAGAACAGGCAGGAGTGGCTCGACGCTCAATCCTCACCTGCCCCCAGTACTCTTGAAGCTACGAGTCTTTAACCATGTGGTCACAGGGTAGGGGCACAGATGGGTTTTGTCTCCAGGACAACGCTGAGAAATCAATGAGTTGACAATCTGTATCACCGCAGAGAGTACACCACCCGGTCTCAGGAGAGAGAGCATGGCGAATAATCGCGACAAAAAATGTGTGGATGACCGTATTGTGGTTGACACATTTCCAGCGTCCAGCGTTTGCGGTAGAGCTCAGCCACCTCTTGGGCTGACACTGGGCGAGGGACATTGGTCAGGATGTGGATCATCGTCGCTCCGTCTCGGGTCGCTTCGTGCAACTTGAGACGCAGGCGACGAAAGCTCTGCTTGATGCCTTGCCCGTCCACCACACACACGCTGCTGGACCACTTGACCCGTCGGCGTGCGGCCACATGAGCGCAGAGGGCCTAACAGCTCAAAAGCTAACCCCTGCTGTTGGCGGCTGACGAAGAAGGCGCCCAGATTGTCAATGTCACAGAGAAAGGTGCGGGTACAAAAATTGCGGTCTTCACTCCACAGATCACCGACCTCTAGCGTCTTGAGGAGCGGCCCACACAGCGCGCGTTCCTGCGCATGGCCGTCTGCACAGGGGAAGACCTCAGTGACGAACCCCA
Source organism: Candidatus Entotheonellaceae bacterium (assembly GCA_048594805.1). Lineage (GTDB taxonomy): Bacteria > Tectomicrobia > Entotheonellia > Entotheonellales > Entotheonellaceae > SXND01. The sequence goes on from JBMDXC010000045.1 coordinate 3,649, forward strand.
GGGCCGGCTCATAGACCACCAACGATGTGCCGGGCAAGGCACGCCCCTGGGCTTCCCGCAGTGCTTGGAGGCGATGCTCACTGGCTGCGAGACAGTTGCCATCGACAATTTTGCCCCGAGAACCTTCCAGCCAGGGGGCGCGTTCACCGCCCAGGTGCTCGATGAGCGGGGCCAATGCGCGCGCGCTGTCGCGCACCAATTCCGCCGAGGTATGCGTCTCTACGCCATGCAGTGTGCTATAGACGGAGACGAGGGAGGTGGCCACCTCGTCGTGTTGAGCCTGGGAAGCCGCCCGTACGGCGGGTTGGACACCCAAGACGACTGGGTGCATCAGCTCATAGACGCGGGAGAACAAGAGCGCTCGGGTGTATGGCTTCTGCGCGGTGCGCTCATACCACAGATCGAGTCGATCGGCGCCCAACACGCGCTCGAGAGCAGCGCGGACCATGACCGAGAGGGGGCTCTTTTGCACAAATCGTTCAAACACGTCACCGAGCATGGAGGCCTCCTTGATGGCAAAATTACAGAAGGCCTAGCGTACACAATATCGCCACACCTTAACACCACTGGAGCACGTGCCAAAGGCAAGGAGGTCTTCGGACGTACCGGCGGCTTCTGGCTCTGGTTGCTCTTGGGCAAGCCCACCCAAAGCAGACACCCTCACCAGTAGCGGTCGCGACAGCATTTCTCGGCGCTCGGTACTCATCT
>JBMDXC010000450.1:0-3250 GCA_048594805.1 Candidatus Entotheonellaceae bacterium
CTCATCCGGTCAACTTAGGTCAAAATATCAGCCGGGAGGTATTGCAACGTGTCTACATACTGATAGCGACTGATGGGATCGAGGTGGGCTGCCTGCTGCATCAGACGTTGGGTCGACGCGTGAGGCCGACTCATATGCAGATGCGCCTGGAAGTCAGGGCTATAGAGTTTCTCCTGGATATAGGGATAGATACCCAGCCCGGCAGGCAGGGTATCTGCGGTTAACTCTCCCATGGCATAGAGATAGTTCCAGCCTGGCCATGTGAAGGGCAAGGCTGCTGTCAAAGGTTGAATAATGCCGCGTTTCATCCAGGTCGGGAGTTGTGTCATACGTTGGTAACGCTGGAGTTCCTGGTAGCGCATATAACCAGCAAAGACCTCATCACCGCCATCTCCAGAGAGGGCCACAGTAACGTGCTGCCGCGCTGCCTGACAGACGTAATAAGTGGGCACTGCCGAAGAATCGCCAAAGGGCTCGTCGAGGTGCCACACGAGGCGCGGCAGGATATCGAACGCCGTCGGCTTCACGATCATCTCATGATGATCCGTTCCAAGATACTGGGCTACCACACGTGCATCTTCAAGCTCGGAGTATGCGGCTTCCTCGAAGCCGATCGTAAAAGTCTGCACTGGCCGATCCGAGAGCTGCGCCATTAAGGCAACGACGACACTCGAATCGAGACCACCACTCAAAAAAGCTCCTAAAGGCACATCGCTCAGCAAACGCCGCTTAACAGCCTGGGAGAGCAACTCTCCCAGGTGCTCGACCACGGCCTCTTCCTCCGGCGGCTTGACCGAGGGCTGCATGGTGAAATCCCAATACGAGCGGCACGTCACTTGCCCGTCGCGCATCACCAGCACATGCGCCGGTGGTAGTCTATAGCTGCCCTCGAGGATGGTCTGCTCACTCACGATATAGCTATAGGTAAGATACTCATGCAGGGCAGAGAGGTTGACCTGACGCTCGCTGCCGCCATACGCCAGCAGCGCCTTCAGCTCAGAGCCAAACAGCAAAGTATGCGCATTCTGAGAGTAAAACAAGGGCTTTTTGCCAAACCGATCCCGTGCCAACACCAATTGACGCGTACGATGATCCCAGAACGCGCAGGCAAACATGCCGTTTATCTTTGGGAAGGCATTAAGTCCATAATAGAGATAAAGCGCCAGGAGCACCTCGGTATCTGAGCGCGTGTGAAACACATACCCCTTCTGCTCGAGCTCTACTTTGAGTTCTGGATAATTGTAGATTTCACCATTAAAGACAAGGCAGACCTGCCCATCAGGGCTTTCCATGGGCTGCTGGCCAGATACCAGGTCGATGATACTCAGACGCCGATGGACGAAGCCAACGGGGCCAGAGATATACAATCCCTGCTCATCTGGGCCACGATGCGCCAGCACTTCCGCCATACGCTGCAACCCTTCGCGCGAAGGGCTACGGTCGCCATCATACGCCAAGACGCCGGCAATACCACACATAGCTCACCTCTACGAGGCCTACGCAATGACTATTGTACGGTGATAGCGCGTGCCTTGGAGGACAGCATCGTACACCGCCAGATAGCTGTTAACCATGGACACCATACTAAATTGATTTTCTACACGCTTACGACCAGCCCGGCCATGGCACACTGCCAAAACACGATCGCGGCCGTAGATACATATGGCTTCGGCCATGGCCACAGGATCAGCAGGCGGCACGAGTTGGCCCGTATGCCCCTCTTCCACAAGTTCTGGATTGCCACCAACACGCGTCGCCACTATGGGCAACCCGCTCGCCATAGCCTCCAGGATGGTATTGGAGATCCCTTCACGTAGTGAGGGCAACACAAAGACGTCCAAAGCCCGCATCAGGTCAGGGCTGTCGTGTCGCTCGCCTGGCAGCCAGGCCAGGGACTCGGCACCAGACGCCCGTAACAACTGGCTTGCTTCCTGGCGCAGTGGACCATCACCAATAAGGACGAGTCGGAGCCACGCACGCGCCTGTGGTACAGTCGCTAATATATGCAGAAAGGCACGGACCAGCGTAAGCTGATCTTTCACTGCATGCATGCGGCCGACCGTACCCACAACCAGGCTCTCTTGAGAGGCAAAACCCTCCGGCCCCCGGAATGGGCGTGGACCGACACGCGGGGTAAAACGCTGCACGTCGACACCATTATAAATCTGCGTCACGCGCCGGCTATCAAGCCCCACTGTGTGTACGAGCCATTCTGCCAGATCCGCGCTCACCGCAATGTAGTGTCGCACAAACGGTTTGATGGCTCGACGCAACAGGTTATATTTGACATTCGTGCCATCCAGATCATAGATATCACGTCCATGCTCGCCATGGACGCGTCCCGGAATCCTCGCCAGGGCTGCCAACACCAGATACTCCAACCCGGAGAGATTACGCGTATGGACAATAGCTGGACGGAAATGGCGCAACACCCGCCACAGACGCACATACATGCCCAGATCCTGCCCCTCCTCCTTATGGAGGGCAACAATCGGTATGTCCTTATCCCGAATACGCTCACGGAATTCGGTATAGTCCGTAAGGCACACAATCGCATGGCGATACCGAGTGGGCGGCATGTTGTTAATCAAGTTCACCAGCCCATTTTCCAGACCGCCTATGGCGAGCCGATGAATGATATGCGCAACGAGAGGGCGTTGTGCGTCTCCTGTATATGTAGCGCAGGACATTGTCACACTGGCATCAGGACATACGACCACGTCCATACCTACACCTGCCTCTCACACAGTGGCTGGGGCAGCAACCGTCTCACGCAACAGCGCGTCTAGACGTGCGTTATGGACGTCCCACTGGTGATGCTCCTGCACGTAACGTCGTGCCTGTAGTGCACACTGGCGTTGCAAAGCAGGATCCTTGAGCAGGGTCACCAGTTCGTGTATGAAAGCGTGTGGGCTCTCTGCTATGCGTACTCCATCTGCTGGTGTTGCCCACGTACCTTGCAGCGCTGCAGGAGTGCCCACGACTGGAAGCCCCATAGCCATGGCTTCCAGAATCTTGTTTTGTACACCTCGCGCAATACGCAGGGGCGCCACCGCTACCTGCGCCCGTGCCAGGTATGGCCGGACATCAGGCACAGCGCCCGTGACAATCACATTGGGCTGGCGACTTAACTGGCATATCTGCTGAGTGGGGTTCCGGCCAACAATGTACAATTGCACCGCCGGCACCGCCTCGCGTACACCTGGGAAAATCTCACGACAAAAATAGTCCATGGCATCAACATTCGGGA
>JBMDXC010000451.1:0-1768 GCA_048594805.1 Candidatus Entotheonellaceae bacterium
TATGCCTGTTGAGATGTGCGCAATCAATGCGGTGGTAATGGAGCCAGGTGCGGGTATGGCACAAGTGAATATGCTGGAAGAGTAGACCATGGATACCCAATCTGTCGCATTCGGCCACCAGGTGTTCGTAGGGTAATTACATACTTTCACTCACCCTCATACCACTGCTCAAGCTCGGCGACAGCTGCTGCTATCGGCATGGCAATACCCACCCGGATGGTATCGATAATCCGGTACGCTTCTGGCACGATGCGTCGAAATAATTTGGCCGTAGCAGTGTTGAGTGCTACGGTGGTAATCGTTTCATCAGGCTTCAGTTCCAGCATTCCCAGGCGTCCGACACCGACTCGAATGACAAAGCAGTCTGTTTCCAGGACAGTGAAGGGGTTAGGACCAACGAGAAGGCTGGTATACTCAGCTCCAGCCTCGACTTCATGCACAAAAAAGGTATTTTTGAAGTTGCCTGAGAACATGTTCCCCTGCATGTTCTCCTGATTCCCACCTTCACGTACGACGTCAATGGTGTGCCGTATCGGCGCCATGATGCTGTTGCCCTCTCCCAGAAGCAACGATGCGCGCCAGGGGAGAGCAGCGAGATCCGTTTTATAATCCGGCTGGGCACGGAGTACATCAGGCATCCTCAGCAAAGCGGCTCGCAGGGCGAACACCAGTGCAGTATCCGTGATAACATCAGGGTGCGTGGCACTCCCATCTCTAGCATACAGACCGTGATAATAAAAAGGCGTTACACTCCGCGCCCGAATGCCTGTCCACGACGGTTGCGGCCTCATGCTCGACCTCGCGCTCGCCTACTTGTCGGCGTAAACCAGGCGTCGAACAACTCGCGCATCTGCTCAGCGGCTTTTTGGTAGCCTTCTAGAAGGGTTTTATCTTCTGTTTCGAATGCCTCAATAAGCTGGGTGACATACTGCCGTAACGGCTCTGCCGCAATATGATTGCGGTAACCGGCCTCGGGATGAATGAAAGCCTGCTCCAACAGGGCAATCACCTCCGCCACGTCCAAAGGTTGCTCATTTTCCAGTGTTTGCAGTGCTTGTAAGATTTCTTGCGGGGCGTTGATACTGCGCTCGAAAGCTCCCCAATAGACGCCACACAGATGAGTCCTCAAATTCGTGCCAGTTGTCGCCGTGGCACCACCATAACTACCTGCCAGTCCTATCGATAACAGCAGGTGGTCGAAGGCTTCCCTGGTCATACGTCTACCGATCATGACCAGAGATTGCACAAACAACGTGTTCGGGAGCACGGCTCGAGTCGTGAAAATATTGGAACTGGTCTGTTTACGCTGGGCATCGAAACTGACGTATTCCTCAGAAATCCCCCCTTGACGAAACACGTCATCAATAATCGGCTGCTCTAGATTCTGGATGGATAGGGCGTCACTGTATAAAACAGCAGCGTGCACAGGATAAATCGCCTTGCCTTCGCCATTGGCAGAATCACCAAAGATGAAGGTATTTAAGTCAAAAACGGAGCCAGCGCTCTCATCCTTACTGATGTAGGCTTTATTCGCTGCAGCGCGCCCTCCCAGCCCAAGACTACGTAGAATCTGACTCCCACGACGCCTCTCAACCCCTTTGGTTTTGGACGCAATCATTCTGACCCGGAGCTTGCCAGCAGCGTGCATATCCGTAACCATGTCAGCGTCATTGTTGCGGATGAGCATCGGTGCAACTGTCTCACGTACAAGCGGTATGACAATGCATTGCGCTTCGGGCAGCGCTGGAATATCAAAAGGCACTTTTTC
>JBMDXC010000452.1:0-5991 GCA_048594805.1 Candidatus Entotheonellaceae bacterium
TCTCGGAGCGCAGCGACGCTGGGCGGTCGAGAATTATTCCACAGATGCTCCTTGTGGCAACCGCGCTTGTCGTTTCCGCATGGATTCGCCCTGCAAGGTGATCTTGTAGGCATTATGCACGAGGCGGTCGAGGATCGCATCGGCCAACGTCGGATCCCCCAGGGCCTCATGCCAGTGCTCGACCGGCCACTGACTGGTCACCAGGGTGGCCCGACGATCATGGCGGTCGTCGATGATCTCCAGCAAGTCACGGCGGTTTTCATCACTGAGTGGGGCCAAACCCCACTCATCCACAATCAACAGATCGGTCTTGGCCAGGGTCGTCAGCACTTTCCCATAGCGCCCATCCCCTTTGGCCATCGGGAGCGCTTGGAGGAAGCGGGGGAGCCGGAGAGAGAGGGCCGTCAAGCCTTCCCGGCACGCCTTATGGCCCAACGCACAGCTGAGCCAGGTTTTTCCAATCCCGGTGGGCCCGGGAAGCAAAACGTTGTGATGCTCTCGCACCCACTGGCCCGTCGCGCGACGGGCCAGCAAGGCTTTGTCTACGCCGCGAGGATGGCGATAGTCAATGGCTTCGATGCAGGCGGTCTGCCGCAGTTTCGCCTGCCGCAAGCGTGTGGTCAGCCGGCGGGTGTCGCGCTCCGTGCGCTCACGGTCGACGAGGAGTCCGAAGCGTTCTTCAAAGCTCAGCGCCGCGAGGTCCGTCATCTGGAGCTGCTCGACCAACGCCTGAGACATCCCGGATAGTTTCAGGGTCTGGAGCTTGTCGAGCGTGGGATGGGTCAGCATCCTTGTGCTCCTTTGTCATCCTTATAGTAGTGGGGGCCACGGATGTGCATGTGGGCCGAGCCAGCCGTGGCGCCTGGCTTGGGCGGCAATGGGCGATGATCCAGCCCATGGTGAGGATCGATTCGAGACGTTTATACGCACAGGCGCCCAGGGCGAGGGCCCGCTGACACGCGGCTTCCAGGCGCTCGTCGCCAGAGCTTTTCCCGAGCCGCATGATCCCTCAACAGGACCGGAACCCCTGTGGCGGATGCGGTCGTGAGGCCAGCATCATTTCGACCACCTGCGCTGTCGCGGGGCCACTGGGGGCCGCCCAGTGCATAAGCCGCTGGGGCGTCCATGCGGCATAGCGTTGGTGGGCGGTGGGCATATGCGCTGCGACGGTGGTGTGCCGGCCCTTGAGCGCGGACCGCCGATGGCTGGCCACCCGTGTGCCCTTGTGGAAGAGCTCCACCACCTGGGCACTCAGGCGCACGTCGAGCTGCTGCCTGACCAGCATGGAGGACACGGAGTCGTAGTGGCCTTCGACGTCCACGTGGGAGTCAATATTGACCCGGGCATGTTTCCACTCCGCATATGCATCGGGGGAGCCGGGGAGCGGGCGGAGGGCGGGCCGGTCGAGTGTCTCAAACAGCTGCTGGCGGGAACCGGGGAGCTTTTTGCAGGGACGGGCATTCAGGGCCAGCCGGAGGGGAGCGAGGGCGGTATTGACCTCCGCGAGGGAGAAAAAGGTGTGGTGCCGGAGTCGGGCCAGCAGCCAGCGCTCCACGACGTGGACGCCGACCTCCACCTTGCCTTATCGCGGGGTTTGGCGGCGCGGGCCGGGATGATGGCAAAACCATAATGCTGGGCGAGGGCCGCAGAGGTGCGATTGATTGCAGGCTCATAGCGGTGGCCCCGGGTCACTGCCGCTTTGAGGTTGTCGGGGACGACGATCTCGGGGACGCCGCCGAGGGTGGCAAAGGTCCGGACATGGGAGCCAATCCAGTCGGGGAGCCCCTGGGTCCAGGTCGCCTCGGCCTAGTGCCGTTTCAATCTTCGATTGACAGGTGGTGCGGGGTCTGCTTTGCTGTCACCGGGCACTGTGTGCGGTGACAGACAAGGGAGACCTACCGTGGATAAATACATCGTAAAGCTCACTAGCGACGACCGTACCTTCTGGCAACAGCTCATCTCTTCCGGCAAGGCCGCGGCTCGCAAACTGACGCACGCACGCATTCTCCTCTTAGCCGATGCCGGTCCAGAGGGCCCGGCGAGCATGGATGAAGACATTGAGCAGGCCTTGGGCGTGGGCGCCTCCACCATCCACCGTGTGCGCCAGCGCTTTGTGCTGGAGAATTTCGACGCGGCTCTCCACCCTCGGCCCAGCCCTGCACGTCCACAGAAAGTCAAAATCCAGCGAGACATCACCCAAGCCCTTCTCGACTTGGTCTGTAATACGCCACCCAGAGGACGCAGCCGCTGGACCTTGCAACTCTTGGCCGAGCAACTGGTCGTGCTACGCAAGGTATCCAGTGTCTCGCTCGAAACGGTACGGCAGGCGCTCAAAAAAACGCGGTCCAACCCTGGTTGAGGCAGACATGGTGCATTCCTCCCAAAGCGGATGCCGCTTTTGTCTATCATATGGAGGACGTCCTGCAAACGTATCAACGTCCCTACGACCCACAGTTTCCCGTCGTGTGCATGGACGAAGCCAGCCAACAGCTGATCGCCGAAATCGCCGTGCCCCTGCCGACTAAACCTGGCCCTGCCAAACGGGTGGATTACGCCTACGAACGCAAAGGGGTCTGCACCCAGTTTGTCCTGTGCGAACCCTTGCGCGGGTGGCGCCATGTGCACGTCACCCAACGCCGCACGCAGCGGGATTGGGCGCAGTGCATCCGCACACTGGTGGACGTCTACTGTCCTGAAGCCGCCAAGATTCACTTGGTGCTGGATAACCTCAACACCCACACCGGCGCTTCCTTGTATGCGACGTTTCCGCCCGCCGAAGCTCGCCGTCTGTTGGACCGCTTGGAGTTCCATTACACACCGAAACATGCGAGTTGGTTGAACATGGCCGAGATCGAACTCGGGGTCTTACACCGCCAATGTCTTAATCGTCGTATTGACAATGCCCAAACCATGGCCGACGAGATCGCCGCGTGGGAAGCCAAGCGCAATGCCGACGGCGTCAAGTTGCACTGGACATTCACTATTGCGGTTGCCCGTGCAAAGCTACGCAAGCTTTACCCGTCAATCGAAGATTGAAAGACCACTAGCCTTTCAGAGGGCGGCTGAAGCCTGGTTGCGTCTCCCTGGGGGCATTCACCATGATGCGGTCGTCCTGCAAGCAAGCCAGAGGCAGGTCACAGTTGAAGCAGAAGACGACTCACATTCTGACGTAAAAAACGCGGTATCCTCTGCCCCAGTGCCACCGCCTCCAGGGTCGGGGAGCAAGAGCCTCTCAGGAATGGATCCGCACCTAGTGGCTCTGCTGAATCCAGCGGTCTTTGAAGCGGAACCGTACCGAGTCCTGGCGCATCTGGTAGGGCAGATGCACACTGAAACCGATGTATGTGTCCTGGCTATCCCGAGTCCCATCAGCGGCCTAGCCCAGGAGCCCAAAATCCGGGTGCTCCTGGTGGAAGCTGATTTGCGCCGCCTCGCTATCGCCAAATACCTTGGACTACGGGAGGCCTGGCAGAAATGCTTCTGGAACCAGACCTCTCCTTCTAGAAAGCACCCATGCTCCCCTTCGCAGAATGCCGGCTTGTCGAAAAATGGATCGACGGCTTGCTTGTAGTCGTAGCGGCGCATCAGACACCTCGCAAAATGCTTTCAGAGGCACTCGATATCGTGGATTCTACAAAGCTAGTCGGCCTTGTTTTGCACAAAGACGATCAGCAGACTGCGCGCTACGACTATGTATATCGCTACTATACGCAGTCTCCCAATGGATCTCGCAAAGATTCACATCCCCTATAAGCCGGTATTATCAACGGTCAAAAAATGTACCAAAACCAACACCCCTGCAGTGCAGGTAACCCGTTCTTGGGGCAATACGCATCCTCAGAGGCTCAACTCTCGGGGCACTGTACCACAAGAAACAGAACCAGTAGCAAGGAAAATGCAGAAGAAAAGACATTTTTTTCCTACTGTGCTGAGCAAAGAGAACCCATGGTCTATTTTATGCCGGTGAGGCTGGTTTACTTTCTCACCGATGATTTTGGCTCACATTTTGGCCGGTGATAACAAGCCGGACACTGTCCTTATTACCCTACTCCCCAAAGACAGCTGTGTACTATGAATAACTGTCCTAAACTCAAAGCAGTTCTGAATACTGGCAATGTGTATATGAAATGCTTACAGTCAATAACAGTAGCAGCAGGAATACTCACGGCTGGTTCCTATCTAACTCCACGAGCACTGAGTGAGTATCAAGTTATTCCCATCAGCCTGACACTCATCTTTGCTTTTATCGTTATATGGAAACTGGCGTACTATAATCTACAGAAAACTGCTAATTTCAAAAGCAAAATTGTCATTCTTGGTACTTCGAAAGAAGCCAGAAAAATCGCCCAAGATCTACAAGTCTATCGTCCTTCTGGCTATGAGTTCAAAGGTTTTATTAATGATATGTATGATGGACCAAACCTAGATATGTTACATCCACATATTCTTGGCCATTGCGAACAACTCCAAGAAATTGTGGAGCGGGAACACATTGATAAGGTTATTGTCGCTTTATCTGATCGGCGCGGAAAACTCCCAATGGAGACTCTGCTCGCGTGTAAACTCAACGGTGTGGAGGTGGAGGAAGGCGCGACCTTCTACGAACAGGTCTGCAGAAAAATCATACTGGAAAATCTGCGACCGAGTTGGCTCGTTTTTTCCCAAGGTTTCACTATTTCTCCACCACAACGCATCCTCAAACGCCTGGCGGACATCTGCCTCGCCGGCCTTGGCTTACTCCTCGCGGCTCCCTTGATGCTGGTCGTGGCCATAGTGATCAAACTCGACTCACCGGGACCGGTGTTTTACCGACAGCAGCGGGTCGGACGGCATGGCGCCCTCTTCACCCTCATTAAATTTCGCTCGATGCGCAACGATGCCGAAGCTGCCACAGGCCCCATTTTTGCGGACCAGAACGATTACCGTATCACGCGTGTTGGGCGAGTGCTCCGCACCCTACGAATGGATGAGCTGCCCCAACTCCTCAATGTGCTCAGAGGCGAGATGAGCTTTGTAGGGCCACGCCCCGAACGGCCGTTTTTCGTGGAGCAGTTTGCCAAAGACATCCCTTACTATACCCAACGCCACAGCGTCAGGCCAGGGATTACTGGCTGGGCGCAAGTGTGCTATCCCTACGGCGCAACGGTGGAAGACGCCGTGGAAAAGCTCTGCTTAGATCTGTATTACATTAAGAATATGTCCCTCGTCCTCGATCTGCGCATCATTATGAAGACCCTTCAGATTGTCGTGTGTGGCAAAGGGGCCCGGTAGTGTGGAGTGAACGTCAACTCACATTCACTGAGTACTGGTTGATCTTCTGGCGTCACAGATAGTTATTCATTCTACCTTCTATTACCATCTGTATCGGTACTGTTCTATACGGCCGCTCGATGTCCTGTGTGCATCCCTTGGCCTGTGCATCGCAATTCCTTTATAGTTTTAAGAGTATTAAAATGTTAGGCTTGACTCTTGTAATGCAGTCTTTTTCAGGCAAGAGCGGGTGGGACAGTCTGGTCAGGTTTTCACTCCACACAAATTTCGTACCATGATAGCCGATACCGGAAAAGAGACCAGCCCTGTGTGGGTCTAAACAACGGCTCCCTGCAATACCCCAAGTTGGACAATATTCCTGCGGTGGACGGCGAGGGATAAGATTCCGCAACTGTTCAATATGCCCAGAAGTAATATCAGTCTTGTTGGCCTATGTCCAGAAAAGCTGCACTTCGTGGCTGAATTCCAAACAACAATCACCTATTACTTCCAGAGGCTCACGGTCAATCGTGGGGGCGCAGGATGGGCGCAGGTGCGGTATGGTTATAGCGTGACTACTGAAGATGTACTAGAAAGTTTATTATTAATAAATAATAAATTAAAATTATTTGATTCTTTCTTTACCTCATCACGATCGTTCTCAGTAGTATTCAAAGATGTTATCCACCAAAGTAGCAGCGCAAACGATGTCCGAAATATACTCAAGAGTTTGCTGAAAGT
>JBMDXC010000453.1:0-3818 GCA_048594805.1 Candidatus Entotheonellaceae bacterium
AATGTCGTATCCTCCATGCAGGTGCGTTTTGAGAAAGAAGCAAGCCTCTCTCTAAATATACACCCATACGGCTATGCCGAGCCGCATCACCAAAAGCGCGCCAGAACCGCTTTGTCGTGGAATACGCACAGGGGTGCTAAGCAGCGGCGGAACAGGATGATCGTGGGAGGACGTGGATGCGGTGTGTCTATGGACTGGCACAGACCGCTTCACCAGGGGCTGGAAACCCCGATATGAGAAGCGATGACCGGTTGCTTTACGCGAGTCAGACGGCTTAGGAGAGATCTCGAAACATTATCCGCAGCGCAGAGGCACACGACCCAACATTTAGGCTTGGCCGACTTTCGAGTGCAGTCGTACGAAGCAACGGAAAAGTGGTTTGCCATTGTCTTCCTGACCTTCGTCTTTTTGCAATGGCGCTTGCATCATGCCGCGGCCAAGGGGCAACAGCACACACTCGCCGATGTGGTGCGCCAACACCGCTATGAGCATGCCCGCACCCTATTGGAGAGGGCCTACCAGGAAGCAGCCAATGTGAACGATTATCGGCCGGTCTTGCAGCGTTTTCTGTGTCAAGCAGCGTAAGGCCGCAGAAAACGCCAGAGTCCAGAACTACACAACCTATCGGTATCAATTTTTGAGCTTGCAGTCGTCCCATGACTCTTCCACGCTGGGAGGCGTGACACCCTTCCCAGGAGAGGAGCGCCGTATGACCACGGTGGATTTGATCACCGCCTTGTTCTACGAGGTCGATGAGCAGCTGCGCACCATCCCCAAACACCCCGAAGCCCACCTCTGGCCCAGTGAGGTGGTCACCTTAGGGCTGTTGCTGCCCTGAAAGGCGTGGGGAATCGGCCCTTCTATCGCTGGTTGACGCGCGACTATCGGCCGTTGTTTCCCCGCCTTCCCGAGCGGACGCGGCTCTTTCGCCTTTTGAAGACCCATTACGACTGGACGCAGGCCTTCTTGGCCGCTCCGACCGTGCTCGGCGTCATCGACACCTATGGCATCGAGTTGATCCACCCCATGCGCGAGGGCCGCAGCCCGCAGCAGATTGGCCGCAAAGGCCTCTCGAATCACCGCTGGATTGTCGGTGGGAAACTCTGTCTGCTCCTCAATCAATGGGGATTGATCGTGGGATGGGCGTGTGCCACGGCCAATGTCGCGGACAACACCTTTCAATGGCTGATTCAGCAAGTTGATGGGCGGATGATCGTCCTGAGCGATACCGGCTTTCATGCGGCCGCGGGGGATCCAGGCAACCTCAAACTGTGTCAGCGCGGCGAGTGGGAAGACCGGATGCTGGTGGAGACGGTGCTCTCGATGCTCACGCTCGTGTGTCATTTGAAGAAGGTGATGCATCGGGGCTGGGCCTATTTTCAGGCACGCCTGGCGTTCACCATGGCCGCCTTCAATGTGCTGGTCCAGTGGCACGGTCTCCAGCCCTACGTGTCTGGCTTCGTACCCCTCTCGATCGCGGAGTTTAGTCTATAGAATACCAATAGTGTTACATGGTTTGTCATAGACTAATACCATTGGTTACAGAGGCCTGGCTATGAGGTCAAGAATAAACGGCGTTGTAGGGCTAATTGGGCAGTTAACATCGGAAGTCCTTGACTGGGCCGTCCTTAATCTCTAGGTCCAGCATCATTCCCTGGTCCTCGTGATCAAGGATGTGGCAGTGCAAAACAGTCTTGCCAGTATACTTGCGGTAGCGCATTCGGAAGGTTACCGGCTCACCATTTTTGACCAATATTGTATCCTTCCAGATGGGCTGCGCCAGTGGTTTGTCGCCGATTTTAATGACCTGAAAAGGATTAACGTGAATGTGAAATGGGTGGTTCCCGCCATTCGTTGTGTTCAGCGTGGTGATTACCCATTCGTCTACTTTGTCTAACGGCAACTCCAAGGGTGGGGCCTTGTGGTCGTAAGGCTTGCCGCAGACGAAGAAGCTGTTTACCCCGATATCAAATGTCAGCTGAAGTCGCCTAGGGTTCGCCTCTTTACGCAGATCATCATCCTTAAATGGATTATAGGACTTCAGCTCATCTTCGGTGGGTAACTGGGATTCAACCTGCGCACTCCCTATAAGCACCCAGGCAAGTTCTTGCGGCTGCTCCGTCCCCCCCCGCAAAGCACGTTCGGGTAAGTCTTGCAACTTAAACACCCCTGGTTGGTCCTGCGCTTGTACCAGGACATCGACACGATAACCGGGGTGAAGTTCGACGAAGGAAACCGGTTCTATTCTCCCTGTGGTGATCCCATCATAGGCAATCACATACAGCTGATGCCCCTCAAGTTCAATTTTGAGATTCTCACTGATGCCGGCATGGATGAACCGCCAGCGCTCGACCTGCCCGCGAGCCAATCTGATTTCCGGTTTCAGCGTCCCGTTAATAAGCGTATACCTATTGTTGACCGGGTTCGTAACAGCCTGCCAATCTACCATGTAGGCTTTTTCCGAGAGTACTTCGCGGAAGGGGATTTGCTGAAAGACGAATATCCGTTCCTCTATCCCTTTCTGCTTAAGAAAGTCATCCACCCCACCTTCCACGATTAAGGCACCCGCCATGCCATTTCCGACTTGCACCGCAACTGAGCCGTGTTTGTGGGCATGGTACCAGTAGGTGCCAGCCGGATGATCCTGAGGCAGCTCATACCGGAGGCGCTTGTGCTGGCCATCCGGCGCGTCCCGGCCAATCTCCAGGTAGACGTTGTCTCCGTCATTTGGATCGACATGCAAACCGTGCGTATGCAAGTTGGTTATGTAGAGTCCATGGGGCCCATTATGCCCTACCCCCGCAGGATCAGGTATTTTAGGCAAGTTATTCATCAGATCAACCAGCAGAGTATCGCCCGGTTTTACTCTCAGCGTCGGACCAACTATTGAATTGTTGTAACACATCAGGCGGACTGGATACTTGCCGTCTGTCGGCAGGGTGGTAAAGTCCTCATAGTTTATTGTGAGCGGAACTCTGAGTTCCCGGCTGTCTTTATCGGACCATCTTACTTCTGGTGGGGTAACCCACCAGGAGGTGCGCTCCTCCGCCGCCCTCACTGTTGGCTGAGGCGTCTGGCTGCATGCCGTAGACCAATTGCACATATTATTGAAGAACATTCCGCCAGTAAGACTACCGGCAAACTTGAAAAAGCGGCGGCGTGGCAATGAGGTATCGATCCCTATTTTATCGCTTACGGGAGCGGTCTTTTTTCCTTTCATGTCAATCCCTCCTATAGACTCTACTTGCTCCGGCTACTCCAAGCTCAACATAGGGTTAGCTTCAGTAACTCCTCCGCCGATGAACAAGTTTGCCTTAAAAAGCTGGCGTTTAGTCCGGGTACCTTGGACATATCGCTAGTGGACCGGGACTAATCTTCTCAGACTCAAAGTTCCTATTAACCAGTCCCTTATACATTTGGATTACTGTCCGTCTGCCGGCGGACAGGTCGCGGGTCACCGGCATGTACAAAGTATTTTCAATATTGCTACAATCAGTGAAATTGGCGATAGTCGCGATTCTTTGAGTTACTTGTTCCTGACTGCTGAGATCAAGCCCTATCTTGAATTTCATCACCGGAAAAATCAGGTAGTAAAGGTACAGAACTCTGCTGTAGAGGAAGTTCCAAGCCTCATCCTTGCTGAAGTTACTATTCCACAAGTCGGCGAACTCCTGGGGCAGATTATTGTCGAAAGACAACATCCGCACGGAAGCATAGAAGGCACTTGCTATAGTGATCGACCCATTGACTATTGGTCCTCCTGAATCCAGATAGACCGGAATAATGACTTCGTTAGGTTTGGGCGGCGCTTCGCCGCC
>JBMDXC010000454.1:0-7125 GCA_048594805.1 Candidatus Entotheonellaceae bacterium
CCTTCGTGAAGGGCAACATCGCCTGGGAGAACTCCCGGGTCCACTGGATATGGCCGGCGGATTCCCCAGGGTCCAGCCACGCCGAGATGGTGGCCCACTCGTACCCGGTATCCCGATGGCCGAAGGCGGTGTCGCCGCTAGGTACCCGGCGGACGGCGTTGCCCAGTTGTTGGAAGATCATGGCGGATAGGGGCGACGTGACCTGCTCGAAGTGGGCATGCGCCACCACATCGCGGACCTCCCAGTCGGACAGGCACTGGGCTGGCGCCAGACATCTGGAAATAGGGTAGCTAGATACGGCGCCAGCCACTCCGCCTCCGCGTGCATGAGTGCAATGCGTGCTGCGAGGGCTTCCATAGACTCATCCTCCCTAGGACGGGACACGGGATCGCACGCCACGATGCAGCGGCATGATCATAGCGCAGGACGAGCGTATTGTGAAATACTAGGCTCGGGACCCTTACATGCGATTGCTGCAGCACCCTCGCGGTCGCCTATGCGTCGCCTATGCTATGATGAATTTGCTCGTATGCACGGTGGCAGAGCACAAAACGGGAAGGAGACGGGATGGACTCTGTCGCGGTCCTGGATCAGGTGATCCCCTCTGCACTAGCGAGGCAGCTTGACCTGTAGAGGGACAATAATGGACTACTGGCGATGGCCCACCACTGAGGAGGCAAGGCATGACCAAAGCATCCGGTTGGATATGGCAGAACTGGGTAGTAGGGGTGGGGATGGTGGCGCTGGTACTCCTGAGTGGCTGGTGGCGTGCCACGGTCATACCCCGGTTTGCAAGCGCGCAAGAGGCCAGTCCATATGCTGGGATGGTGGAGATTCCAGGCGGATCGTTCACTATGGGGCGCGATGATGGTCCTACCCATGAGGGACCTGCGCATCAAGTGTTCCTCCCGACTTTCTATATTGATCGCAACCTGGTCACGGTCACAGAGTTTACGACGTTTGTACAGGCCAAAGGAATGACAGGCCCACATGGGGAGATGTACCTGGATATCCATGATCCCGATAACCGTATTCAGCAACGGGATGGCGTCTGGAGCCCCGACAAAGGCTTTGAGCTACACCCGGTGGGCGAAGTCAGTTGGTTTGGGGCGCTGGCGTACTGCCAATGGCGGCAGAAACGCCTGCCCAGTGAGGCGGAATGGGAGAAAGCGGCACGCGGCACGGATGGTCGGCTCTATCCCTGGGGCAATGACGCGCCGCGGCCAGACCTCGCCTTCTTTGGCGGCGTGCGTGGCCAGACAGTGCCTATAGGGCTGTATCCCAAGGGGGCTAGCGCCTACGGCGCGTTGGACATGGCGGGGCAAGTCTGGGAGTGGACGACCTCCCTCTACAAACCCTATCCATACGATGCACAAGATGGCCGGGAAGATCTTACCGTAGCGGTATCGCGCGTGGCCCGTGGTGGCAGCTCCTCCAGCCCGCCAGAGGGACTGACGTCCACCTCTCGTGAGATGATCTCGGCTATGCGGCAAATGACGGGACATGCCTACATTGGTTTCCGGTGTGGCAAGCCGTTAGAGATGCTATCGCAAGCCACGACGCTGCCGGAGCCCCAGGACGCCTTGGACGTGAAGGGCTACGAGAAGTAAAGGAGCCTGATTATGGAGATATCTCATGCCCAGGCAGCATAGCTCACCCTGCAAGATCTGGTGCACTACGAGGTCAGACACAGTCCGGCTTAAGTTTTCCTGCGCTTGACTCTTCTTACGCCTTGCTCTACAGTAGGCACCCCGATTAGCTTACCCTATCGTGCCGGCTCTGGGGCAGGCCCAGCGCTCCCTGGGGCGGTGCTGCAGCATGAAGGAGCAGATGTATGCCACAGAGAGTGCCACAGCAAGCCGGAGGCAACCCAGCAGGAGGGTTGACACGGCGTGCCTTCCTCAGCACGAGTATGGTCCTGGCGGCAGCAGCCGGTGCGGAGTTTGTCACAGGGCAGGCGCCAGCCCTGGCCCAGACCAGGACGTTGCACGTTCTCGAATGGAGTAGCTTTGTCCCAGCCGCCGATGTAATCAGAGATCAGCAGGCGGCTGAATTCGGTAAACAGGCCGGCGTAAAGGTCACCCTAGAACATATCAATGCCAATGATCTGGCAGCCCGCGCCACGGCAGCGATTGAAGGCCGCAAGGGGCCCGATATCCTGCAGCTGCTCAATAACTCCCCGCACCTCTACGCCGGTGGCCTGGAAGATCACACGCAGCTCATTGCGGAACTCGGGGGTGACAAATTTTACCCGTTCATCATGGACGCGGTGCAGGCTGAAGGCATCATCCGCGGTGTGCCGTATTTCTTTGGGGGTGGCGCCAACACGTATCGCAAGGATATTTTCCAGAAGGCGGGGATCGACAAACCTCCCGATACCTGGGAGGAACATCTCACAGCCGGCAAGAAATTGAAAAAATTCGGCATGCCCATAGGCCAGACTCTAGGGCATACGTTCGGCGATGCGCCAGGGTTTGCCTATCCCCTGCTGTGGTCCTTTGGTGGCATGGAAGTCGATGACAAAGGCAAAGCCGCGATCAACAGCAAGGAGACGCGCGCCGCGGCGGATTTCGTGAAAGAATTCTGGTTTGCAGGGTGCGATGAGGGCGGTCTGGCCTGGGACGACACCAGCAATAACCGGGCGTTTCTCGCTGAGACTATCGCCTGCACGCTGAACGGCGCCAGTATTTACTTTGTAGCCCGCTATACTCCCGAGAAAGCCGCGCCCGGTATGGCGGACAAAATCGGGCATTTCTTGTTGCCGCGCGGTCCTGCTGGCCGCTTCCACACGGTAACAACGTTTTCGAACTGCATTGCCTCCTATTCCGAGAATAAGGATGTCGCCAAGGACTATATCCGGTACTGTCACCAGAAAGAGGTCTACGAGAAATTCCTCGTGACCAACAAGGGCTATATCAATGGGCCGCTGCCGGAATGGCAGGAGCACCCCATGTGGGAAGCTGATCCGGCTACGACGATTTTCCGTGAACTGCCGAAGTATGGCCGCAGCGCTGGCTATGCTGGGCCCTACAACCGCCAGGCCGCGGAGGCGTGGGCTAAATACATCATCGTGGACCTGTTTGCTAAAGTGGTGAAAGGCGAGTCACCCCAGAGTGTCATCGCCTGGGCCGAGCAAGAGCTAAAGAACGTTTACGAACGGGCTTGAGGAATGAGCTGTTGAAAGCATTGCCGAAAAGTGCCGTGCCAACGCCAGCCTCGGGGACACTCGCGTCTGCACGCCACCGTGTGTCCTGGTTGGCGTCCATCAGTGCCTGGCTGGAGAACGAGGCCGTCCTCGGCTATGTGTTGATGACGCCAGCCCTGCTGTTGATTGTGGTCTTTATTGCCTATCCATTCAGCCTGGGGGTGTGGCTGTCGCTCACCGATAAGCTGGTGGGCAAACCCGCACACTTTATTGGCCTGCGCAATTTTACGCATCTCTTTGAGAGCCAGATTTTCTGGCGCACGGTCTGGAACACCGTGTTTTTTACCTGCGCTGCCACGGTCCTGAAGACCGTCTTAGGCATGTGGCTGGCGGTTTTACTGAACCGCCAGATGCGCTTCGCGCGCTTCATTCGCGCTACCGTTTTACTGCCGTTTATTGTCCCTACCGTGCTCAGCGGCCTGGCCTGGGTGTGGATGTTCGATGCCACCTTCAGTGTGTTCAACTGGGCGCTGCGCTGGCTCTGGCAGACCACCGAGTGGCTCTTCAAGGCGGATTTCGGGTATTTTCGAGGGCCGATGTGGCTTGGCGATCCCTTGTGGGCCATGCTGTCCATCATCATGGTGAACACCTGGCGTGGCATTCCCTTCTTTGCCATCTCGTTTCTCGCCGGGCTGCAGACCGTGCCGACGGAGCTGTATGACGCTGGCGATATCGATGGGGCGACAGGCTGGCAAAAGTTCTGGCACATTACGGTGCCTTTAATCAAACCGATCGCCGTGGTGGTCATCGTCTTCTCTTTTGTGGTCACCTTTGCCGATTTTCAGGTCGTCTACGTGCTGACCCGAGGCGGGCCGCACAACAGCACGCATCTCTTTGCCACGCTCGCCTACCAACTGGGTATGGCGTCGGGGAATTTGGGCGAAGGCGCTGCAGTAGCCCTGTTCATGTTTCCTTTCCTGGCCCTGGTCATCCTCTGGCAGCTGCTCTATCTCCGGAAAGAAGGTAGCCAGTAAGCCACTTGCATATAAAGACGCTGTCCTATGGAAGCACGTGTTGGTGAAACCTTCCGCAAGCGCTTGATAGTGTTTTACGTCCCACTAGTGCTGTTTCTTATTGCCCTGCTGTTCCCGTTCTATTGGATGTTAGTCACGTCCGTCAAGCCAGACTTCGAGTTGTATAACGCCAGAAACGCGCCGTTTTTTGTCTGGCATCCTACCCTCGCGCACTGGTGGCAGCTCTTTCACAATACCCTGTTTACGCGCTGGGCCTGGAACACGTTGTGCATCGCCACAGCCTCGACAGCCGTCTCACTGTTTGCCGGTGTGCTCGCCGGGTACGGGCTGTCTCGTCTCACCTTTTTCGGTTCTACCAGCTTCGGGATCATGATCTTTATCACGTACCTGGTCCCACCGACTTTGTTGTTCATTCCTCTGGCCTCCGTCATTGCAGAGCTGCACCTCTTAGATTCGCCATGGGCCTTGATCTTGACATATCCAACTTTTTTAGTACCTTTTTCGGCATGGTTATTGATGGGCTACTTTAAGACTATTCCTCGGGAGTTGGAAGAATGTGCCCGCATTGATGGGGCCACACGCCTCCAGGCCATGACCAAAATTGTCTTGCCTCTTGGCATGCCTGGGATTCTCTCTGCCGGCATCTTTTCGTTTACCCTGTCGTGGAATGAGTTTTTATATGCCCTGGTGTTCATCTCATCGCCGCAGCAAAAGACCATCCCCGTGGGTGTCGTCAGCGAACTGATTAAAGGGGACGTGTTCTTCTGGGGCGCACTGATGGCCGGCGCCTTGTTTGGTTCTATTCCGATTGCCTTCGTCTACTCCTTTTTTGTCGAACATTACGTCTCGGGTATGACGGGCGCTGTGAAAGGCTGAGCGCAGGAAGGGCTGTATGCGCGACGCAGCGAAGACCAAAAAGCAACTTATCGCAGAACTTACCGCGCTGCGTGAACGCTGTGCAGCACTCGAAACGGCGTTGTCTCTCTCCCCTGCTTGTCCACAGGCCGAGCCGGCAGACCCCGCCTGGTATCGTCATGTTGTCGAACACGGCCTGGGGCTTATCTGCATGCATGATCTGGATGGCGTACTGCTCTTTGTCAACCCTGCCGCTGCACGCTTGCTGGGCTATGAGCCACATGAGGGGATTGGCAAAAAGCTCAGTCTGTTTCTGGCCCCTTCGATGCGGCCCCACTTCGGTGCCTATCTGGAACGCATTCGCTCCCAGCCCACAGACAGCGGTCTGATGCGCGTCATCACGAAGCGCGGGGAGGAACGGGTCTGGGCCTATCACAATATCCGGTATGAGGAGCCTGGGCACCCCCCCTACGTCCTGGGTCATGCCCAGGACATCACGGATCGGGTACAGCGCGAACAAGAGTTGCAGCAGGCCCGTGATGAACTCGAACATCGTGTGGCACAGCGCACGGCTGAGCTGCAGCGGGCGCAGGAGCGTTTTGTCAAAGCCTTTCACGCCAGTCCGGATGCCATCATCCTGCTTGATATGGACGGGCGCTACATTGACGTGAATCCCAGTTTTCAGCGTCTCTCTGAGTATAGTCGCGACGAGGTGGTCGGATACACTTCCCGCGAATTCGGGCTGTGGGTGAACCGTCAGGAGCGTGCCGCGGTAATTCGGCTGTTTCGTGAACAGGGAGCCGTGTACGACTTTGAAGTGCGATTCCGGACCAAATCCGGCATGACTCGTGAGGTGCTTTTGTCGATCGAAGGGATTGAATTGGATGGTGTCCCGTGTACTCTGACCATCGCACACGATGTGACAGAGCGTCGCCAGCTAGAGCGCGAGTTGATCAGGATCAGCGAACGCGAACGGCAGCGCATCGGGTATGATCTGCATGACACCCTGGGGCAACAGCTCGCCGGCATTGCCTTTCTCAGCAAAGTTCTCGAACAACGGCTCACGGCGCACAACGCTGCAGAAGCCGCCCAGGCGGCACAGATTGTTACCTTTGTCAACCAGGCTATCGAGCAGGCTCGGACGCTGGCGGCAGGCCTGGCGCCAGTCACCCTGGAGACCTATGGTTTGGCCTTCGCCCTGCAGGAACTCGCTGCCAGTGTCGAGGCGCTGTTTCACTGCTCATGCAAGGTCAGTAGTCATCATGCCATCCACATCACCGACCATGCCGTGGCGATGCACCTGTATCGCATCGTGCAGGAAGCCGTCAATAATGCCATCCAGCATGGCAAAGCTCAGCAGATCACGATCACGATCTCGGTGCAGCGCGAAGGCGGCATGATACTCATGGTGCACGATAATGGCGTGGGTTTTCCCACGAACGCAGCCGAACGGCGGGGTATGGGGTTACGCATCATGCACCACCGTGCCCGCATGATTGGTGCTATCCTGGAGGTCCAGCGCGAGGCGTGCGGTGGCACGTGCGTTATCTGCACGCTCGATAATCCTGCCATCGTCTCTGTCAACCAGATGCCATCCGGCGCTTGATCCTCACTTTCCTTCCCCGCCCTACCCCACCTTACGTAGCACCCTTTTATCACCGATACGCATGGTCAGGCGTTGGTTATCGAAGTGTTCGAGCAGGGGGATGGCATACTTGCGGGAAATCTGCATGAGGTCGCGGAACTCGCCAGCGGTGATTTCGCCCTTCGCTTCGAGGTACGTCCGGAGCTGGCGCTCGATCGCTGCAAACACGTCCCGGTGATAGAACAGATCCCCCTTCAGGCGTACCAACTTTTGTTGATCAACCAGCACTTGCAGCAGCTCACGGTCCTCTGCCTGGGTGAGCTTGTGGGCTTCCAGCGCCTCATCAGCACTGGGGGGCTGATACGCGGCCTCGCGGAAGGTGAGTTCAAGGGCCTCAATGGCCGCTTGCCGTGCCGGGGAGAGGGTAACGGTGTGACTCGTGAGCTTCACCTTATCTCGACTGACTTCCACCTCACCAGCAGCGACCAGATCCTGCTGGAGCGTCG
>JBMDXC010000455.1:0-13907 GCA_048594805.1 Candidatus Entotheonellaceae bacterium
CAGGCCCCGAGTAAGGCAATAGGGGAGAGAAACGTGGTCAGGAGTACCAGTGGCAGGCTGATGCCATCGATCCCCAGGTGATAGAAGATCCCCACGCTACTGATCCAGGCACCGTGCTCGCTCAGTTGCATCCCAGGCAACACCGGGTCGAACAACGGGTACAGCGCCAGCGACACCCCAAACGTCACAAGCATCGCGATGAGCGCCCCCCAGCGCAAGGCATTGACCTGCTCACGGGGCATACCGGCCAGCACCACCGCCCCGAGCAAGGGCAAGAACACAATCACGCTCAGCAGTGGAAAAGCCATACCAGGCTGTCCTTTCTTCCGCTCTTCCGCGCGCCCACGCTCCTAGCGCAACACGAGGAGTATGATGACGGCCCCTCCCACCAACATGAAGGCATAGGTCCGCACATAGCCGGTCTGCACGTAACTCAAAAACTGGCCATTCAGGCTCATAACACGCCCCACGACGTTGACCAGGCGGTCGACCACCCCCACATCAAAAACGCGCCACAAGGCGCTTTCAGACAACGCATAGAGCGGGCGCACAATGTACTTGGCATAAATGTCGTCCACGTAATATTTGTTCAACAGCAGCGTGTAGTAGCCGTGCCAGCGCTGAATCCACCGCGCTTCCAGAGCGGGCTCCTGGACATAGACCCGACGCGCCAGGAGCCAGCCACTCACCGCCGCCGTGAGCGAGATGAGCATCAGTACCACGTCGCCAAAGCCAAAGTGATGTGGTCCACCGCGCAGATGCTCAGCCCCGGCAAAAACGGGTGCGAGGAAGCGGTGCAGCACGCCATGCTCCGGGGGCACACCGAGGAGGACGCCGCCCAACAGCGAGAGCATGGCCAGCACCATGAGGGGCACGCGCATCGCCGGAGGCGCTTCATGCAGGTGTTGCGCCACGTGAGGCTCGACGCGCGAGGTCCCATAAAAGGTCAGATACAAGAGACGAAACATATAGAAGGCCGTCAGGAACGCCGTCAAGAGTCCCACCAGCCACCACAGGATATTGATGCCGCCTGAGTTGATCGCTCCAGCCAGGATTTCATCTTTGCTCCAAAAGCCCGCAAAGGGAAAAATGCCGGCAATGGCGAGTGTCGCCCAGTACATGGTCCAATGGGTGGTTGGCAACGCGGCGCGCAAGTTCCCCATCCGGCGCAAGTCCTGCTCCCCAGCCAGGGCGTGAATCACTGTACCAGCGCCCAGGAACAGCAGGGCTTTAAAGAAGGCATGCGTCACCAGATGGAAAACGCCGGCAGCATAGGCTCCCACACCTACGGCAAAGACCATATAGCCCAACTGACTCACGGTCGAGTAGGCTAAGACGCGCTTGATATCCGTAGCCACCAGCGCCATGGTCGCCGCAAACAGCGCTGTCGTAATGCCCACAAATGCCACAATACCCGAGGCGGTCGAGGCCAGGGTAAAGAGCAAGGACGAGCGCGCGATCATATAGACCCCGGCCGTCACCATGGTCGCGGCATGGATGAGCGCACTGACCGGCGTGGGGCCTTCCATAGCGTCCGGCAGCCAGACGTACAATGGTATCTGCGCCGATTTCCCAGCCGCTCCGGTGAACAGGAGCAAGGCAATCGCCGTAAGCACCCCACCTCCGACGTGGAGATGGCTCAGGTGCTCCTGGACGCTAAGCATGTCTGTCGTTTTGAAGGTCACAAAGAGGAGCAAGACGGCGAGCATGAACCCAAAGTCACCGACCCGGTTGACAATGAACGCTTTTTTGCCAGCGTCCGCGGCGCTCTGGCGTGTGTACCAGAAGCCAATGAGCAGATACGAACACAACCCTACCCCTTCCCAGCCGACGAACATGAGCAGGTAATTGTCGGCCATGACCAGGATCAGCATAGCCCCCACAAACAGGTTGAGGTAGGTAAAGAACCGAGCGTAGTCCTCCTCGTCGTGCATATATCCAGTGGAATAAATGTGAATGAGCAGCCCCACACCCGTCACCACCAGCATCATGGTGCACGACAACCCGTCAATCAGAAAACCCACCTGGGCACTGTAGTCCCCCGCCGCAATCCAGGGAAACACCGACGCCTGGTAGTGCGGCTCGGCCTGGATCAGAAACGTAATAAAGGTCATTAGGGAGAGGAGAAAAGCCACGCCTACGGCAGCAATGCCAAGCTGACCGACGGTCTCACGGCTATAGCGCCGCCCAAAAAACCCATTCAGCATTGCACCTAGCAAAGGGCATAACGGAACAAGCCACACACTGTCAAGCATACGTAGGTCCCTCGTGCCTACCCCTGCGGCAGCAACAAGTCTCTGCCCATCGTTACGCGCCCGGCGTGCATGTATGTCCTGGATCAAAAGGTGGGACGTACATGAGGTTAGACCCCATAAGTGGGGTATAATTTCGGGAAGCGATCTTAGCAGAGCTACTTAAAGGGTGTCAAGACGATTCCCAGACATACACACTTGCGAGGTTGCTTGCATACCGTCAGCCACCTACCCCGACGCGGGCAGCATGGGCCCGTTGCAGGTCAGGCAGGACATGGTCAGGTACAGCATACCCTGGTGCTATATGCCCCAGTACGGCGCCCTCTGGACGGCCATGGTAGTCCGAGCCGCCAGTGGCCACCAGACCGTAGCGCGTGGCGCAGTTCTCAAACAAGGCAAGGGTATCCGGGTAATGGCAGTGGTGGTACACTTCAAGGCCAACGAGCCCCATGGCTTTGAAGGCATCGAGGAGAGGATACAGCACGTCCAGATCTTTGCTCAGTGTGCCTGGGTGGGCGAGCGAGCATACCCCCCCAGCCTGCGCGATTAAAGCCAGGGCTTCCTCAGCACCCAGAGCCGTCTTGGGGACATTACAGGGGATGAGAAAGTTCTCAAAAGCGTTCTGGACATTGCTGGCGTAGCCGCGGGCTATGAGGGCGTGGGCCAGGTGAGGACGGGTCAACGCGCCGCGGGCACTCTGCAGCACGTGTGTCTGGTCCAGAGGGGTCTTCCCGTCTTGTACCAGGAGCGCGTTGATACGCTCCAGCATCGCCATGCCGCGCTGAAGGCGATGCTGCTGCGCCAGAGCCAGCTGCTCCTGCAGGGGGGTATGTGTGGGGTCAAAAAAGTAGCCTAACAGGTGAATATCGTCGTACTGCTGGTATTGGACGGTCAATTCAATGCCTACCAGTACCTCAACCCCGCAATCGAAGCCAGCTTGCTGAGCTTCTGGCAGTGCTGCCAGGATATCGTGGTCCGTAATGGCAATGCTATGTAAACCCTGCTGGGCCGCTTTGGCAACGAGCCGGGTCGGGGAATCCAGGCCATCAGAGTAGGATGTATGCGTATGCAAATCAACGCGTAGACGCCATGTAGCCATAACACCTCCTTCATGGAGTCATGAACGTACGCAATTCCACGGTAAAAGACAAGGCCAAAGCATTAGCTGGCGCCTCTGGCAGCACCAGTGGAGCGATGGACAAGGCACAGCGCCTGTGCTAAGGTTGTAGCGACAGATAAGGGTAGCGACATGCTAAAGGCAGAGTGTAAGGCTTGCAGGGTGGTCACACACGACCGCTGAGGTAGCGGTCCAGTACTTGGGTGGCCCAAGGAGCAGGGCGCGTCGGAGGAGGCGAGATATGGGGCAGGGCATACGGCATACGGCCGGATTTACCCTGATTGAACTGATGGTCGTCATCATTATCTTAGGTCTGCTCGCAGCCATTGTCATGCCGCGTATCGTGGGCGAAACGGACAAGGCCCGCTATGGTGCGGCCCTGGCGCAGATGCGCATTCTCGAGGACGCCTTGAAGCGATACAAATTGGACAATAGCGTGTTCCCCGCCACAGAGCAGGGTTTAGAGGCGCTGGTACGGCGGCCCACCAGCGGTGTCCTGCCGCGTGGTTGGCCAGAGGGGGGCTACCTGGACAAGCAGGAGATCCCCAGAGATCCATGGGGGAATGCGTATATCTACATTTCGCCCGGCCAGCATAGCCCTGATTACGACATCAAATCGCTGGGTGCAGACGGCATGGAAGGCGGCGATGGCTACAATGCAGATATCGAAAGCTGGCGTCTATCACGATGAGCGTGGGTTTACCATGGTCGAGCTGAGCATGGTGATCCTCGTGCTCGCTATCGTTATGGCGACGGTAATGCCACGCTTCGCCGGCACGCTTGAGCGGCAGCATCTCCGCAGTACAATCAACGGCATATACGGTACCGTGCGCTACCTGCAGGCATACGCGGCGCTGACAAAACGGATCTACCGCCTGACGTTTGACCTCGACAGGCAGGTGATATCTGTGTGCTATATCGATGGTGATGTGTGTCGGCTAGAGACAAGCCGGGAACTTCGCGCCTATGCCTTGCCGGCAGACGTCCACGTCCTGGATGTGGTCTCTCCCCAGGGGACGAAAACGCGCGAGGGAGATGCGGTGACGCATTTCCATCCGACCGGGCTAGCAGAGCCCAGCATCATTCATCTCGGTACGAACAGCAATCAGAAGGCCACTCTGATGATTGAGCCCCTGGCAGGCCGGGTGAAGGTCTTCGATGACTATGTGGAACAGAAGACGAGTTAAGCACCAGGCCCAGATCTCTGCCCTGGGTTTTACGCTCTTAGAAGTGCTGGTAGCAGTAGCCATTGTGGCGATTGCACTGGTGACATTCATGGGCCTGCATCTGCGCTCACTCGATGCCACGATACGCGCTCAAGATTTGACTACCGCGGTTTTATTAGCGCAAGGGAAAATGGCTACCATGGGTGAGTTCCCTGATACGGGGGCGGAGCAGGGCAAGTTTGAAGGGCCAGATCTCGAACGTTTTCAGTGGGCCACTGCAGTGACCGAGCACACGTTAGACGCACTCTCTGATGGCGGGCAGATCGTGATGGTGCGGCGCCTGGAAGTGACGGTCTCCTGGACCGATGGGCAGCAGACCCATCATTATACGCTGGAAGCCTATGGGGTACGCTAAAGGCTTTTGCCCGCGCAGGACATCCCCGGGGGAAGCGGGCTTTACCCTGGTCGAGTTGCTTCTGGCTTTATTTTTGTTTGCCCTCATTGCCGGAGTGGTCTTTGCGACTTTTGCCGCTGTGGCCAGTGGGGTGGAGAAAGGCCGACAGCATATAGAGATCTATCGCGTTGGGCGTGTGGCACTGCTGCGCATGGCGCAAGAAATCGGTGCGGCCATACCATCGCCTCCATCTAGGATCGGCACGGTTGAGAGCGGCACGTCCTTGCTGGGCAAAAAACATGCTGACGGTGAGATGGGGCATGACCGCATTGACTTTTTGACTGTTCCCTATCGGCGTTACAGCCCCGGCGTGCCGAGTTATGAGATCTGCCGCGTGGCCTATTACGTGGCGGACAATTTACAAGGGAAAACGGCGTTATTTCGGGAGGAGGACTGCTCGGGGGAGGAGGACGAACGCCGCGAACGCGCTACCCGGTTAGAGTTAACGGACTTGGCCGTGGGGCTCAATATTACCTATGACAATGCGGAAAGAGATTATGAGGAGTGGCCTCCCACCAGGGATGATCAGAACCTTTTGCCGTGTCGTGTGCGCCTCGCGTTGACCCTGCGCGATGCGCAGCAGTATGAACGGGCATTTATTACCACAGTGGCGCTGCCAATGCGAGGTTCCTGTGAAGACGCACAAACACGTGGCGCGCGGCTCCAGGTCGATGAGCGTCCTCCGTCAGGGCGCTAGGCGATATCGGAGGCATGAGAAGGGCTTGGCCCTGGTCATGACCCTCTTTGTGGTAGCGTTGGTAACGGTCTTGGTGCTGGAATACCATTTCGACGCCTCGGTGGAAATCGACTTGGCGATGAATTATGCCAGTGATGTGCGGGCGTACCATTTAGCGCTCGCCGGTGTGCGCTTTGCACAGGCGTTGCTGCAACAGGCTCCTAAGGATAGCAACGGGCCAGAAGATCCCTGGTATAAGCTCGGGCTTGTCCCGGCCTGTTTCTCTCCCGAGCAACTGCTCGAACTGGCGGCTGCGGGCCTGGGAGAGGGACTGCCGACGGAGGGGCGTGATACGAGGAGAGCCCTCGAACAGCGCAGTACCGAGCCGCGCCTGGAGGACATGAACCAGGGGGGAGCGGGATGCGTCAGCCTGCGGATTACGGACGAGAATAGCAAGCTACCCGTGAATGCCCTGAGGCCGCCGAATGGGGACGAAAATCAGCCACCAGACGCAAAATGGGTCAGTATTTTTCAGAGGTTTTTTGAGAGTTTTAAGATTGATCCCGAGGTCGTGGATGCTTTGATCGATTGGCTTGATGCTGGTGATAACCCGCGCGGCACCGGCGGCGCAGAAACATCGTACTATCAGAGTCTGCCCATACCGTATGCGCCTCCCAACGGGCCCATGCGGACGCCTGGAGAACTCCGCCTGGTGAAGGGCTTGGCTGATGTGGAAACACTGGCAAAATTGTTTCCGGGTGCAACGCCAGAGGTTGTGGCGGACCTCGATCTCGGTAGCAACAGTTACCTGACGCCCTTTGGTACTGAGCAGACACAGGCTGGCTCTCAAATAGGGGGCCAGACAGGCTCTCAAGCAGGGGGCCGGGCCGGCACTCAGACAGGGAGCCAAGTAGCCAAGGTGAACGTGAATACTGCTGCGCCAGAGGTCCTCAACGCCATCATTGCTGGGGTACAGCCAGCCCGCAGTAGTGCGGAAGGCGTCGTGGAGGAAATCGTCGCCAGACGGCAGGAGAAAAAGCTCAAAAGCCTGAATGAGGCTGTACAGGATGCGAATTTGCGGAGAACCCTGGGCAGCGTCGCAGATGTCAAGAGTACGCATTTTCGCATTGAGTCTGTAGGAGTTGTGGGTATTGTACAGAAGAAAATTGTGGCGGTGCTCAAGCGTGACGCGCAGCAAGCTAATCCAGCGAACCGCGCCAATCAAGCGCAGCAAACGGCTATGCTCTATTTTAAAGTAGAGTAGGCAGGACGGAGATAGGTATCAGACGCATCATTCTGCAGATTCTGGCGTATACGCTGTACGCTCTGGTAGCCTTTGTCGTCTTTGTGTACGTGTGGTTCCCCTATGACTTGTTGCAACAGCGTCTCACGAACTGGGCGTCGCGGGATGGGCGACAACTGGTGCTCACTCGGCTGCGCCCAGCGTTCCCTCCTGGCTTGCGAGCTGAGGGCATTCGTTTGCAAGTGGACCAGTTCAGCCCCAGTGATGCGGCGATGTCCATTGAGACCCTGCGCATCCACCCTGAGTGGCTTGCCCTCTTGTCGAGGAACATGCAGTTGCATTTTGAGGGCCGGCTGTATGGCGGGCGTCTGGAAGGGGAGGCGCACTATATGAAGGTCGAGGGAGTGCCGCTGTGGGATATCAAAACCCGCTTTGCTAATCTGGATATGACGCAATACGCTCTGCTACGCAAGGACGGCAAAGCGTTCATACGTGGACGACTCGGTGGGGATGCCACCACGATGCTTACCAGCGACGGGCACATGCAAGATGGCAGCCTCAATCTGCGCGTACAATCCATGGTCCTCGTAGGCGTTCCCGGATGGCAATTCCAGCTCCCACGTGAGATTGTCTGCGACACCTTGCAGGGTGAACTCAAAACGCCCGCCAAGCAGGCTGGCACGGTGGCACTCACCTGTCAGGGGAAGGATCTGTTCATCGAGGCACGCGGGACTATGGCCTGGAAAATCCCCCTGGTGGACAGCCTGCTCAACGTGCGCTGGCAGGTACGTTCCGAAGAGGCATACAAACCGGAGCTGGATCTTCTGGCGGCGGTTGTGCGCCGACGCCCTGATCGACGTGGCGAGATCTCCTTCAGATTGCAAGGTCCTCTGCGCCAGCTCCGGACTGGGGCATGATACGAGTTTCGTAATGTGATATATTCCCTCCTCCCAGCGGAGATGGGACGAAAATACATGAGGAGTGCACATGACGAGCAACGAAATTCGCAGTGCGTTTTTGCGCTATTTCGAGCAGCACAATCATCGTGTCGTGAAAAGTTCACCGCTCATCCCCAAAGATGACCCCACACTCCTGTTTACCAACGCCGGTATGGTGCAATTTAAGGATGTGCTCCTTGGGCGGGAAAAACGCGAGTATGTGCGCGCCACGAGTTCGCAAAAGTGTGTGCGCGCTGGGGGCAAACACAATGACCTGGAAAACGTCGGCTACACGGCACGCCACCATACTTTTTTCGAGATGTTAGGTAATTTTTCCTTTGGTGACTATTTCAAGGAGGGGGCGATCGCCTTTGCCTGGGAGTTTTTGACACAGGTGTTACAACTCCCAGTGGAGAAGCTCTGGGTCACCATCTACCGTGACGATGACGAGGCGTTTGACATCTGGCACAAGCAGGTGGGCGTGGCGGCTGAGCGTATCGTACGCCTGGGGGAAAAGGACAATTTTTGGGCCATGGGTGAGACTGGCCCCTGTGGACCGTGTTCAGAAATTCATATTGACCAGGGGCCTGCCCTCGGGACAGGACCTGAGGATGTCCTGGGCGGCTCGGGAGACCGCTTTCTTGAGCTGTGGAATCTGGTCTTTATGCAGTACAACCGCGCTGCGGATGGCACGCTCACCCCTCTGCCACAGCAGAACATCGACACTGGCATGGGTTTGGAGCGCATTACGGCGATTATGCAGGGTGTGCAGAGCAACTATGATACAGACCTGTTACGCCCTATCATCGCGGCGGTGGAAGAACTCGCCGAAAAGCCTTACAGCAGCGTCAAGTCTGACGATGTGTCTATGCGCGTCATCGCGGACCATATGCGCGCCAGCGTCTTTCTGCTGTGCGATGGGGTGCGGCCAGAGAACACCGGGCGCGGCTATGTGTTGCGGCGCATCATACGGCGTGCCGCCCGCCACGGCAAGATGCTCGGGTTCGAGGAGCCCTTCCTGTATCGCCTGGTGGACGCCGTGCAGCGCGTTATGGGGAGCGCATATCCTGAGATAGAGGCGCAGAGTGAGTACGTCAGTAAGATGCTCCTGGGCGAGGAGGAGCGCTTCTTGCACACGCTGCACCAGGGCATGCGCGAGCTGGATATGCTCATCGCGCAGCACCGGGAGGATGGCACGCGGCGTATTACGGGGAGTGAGGCGTTTCAGCTCTACGATACGTTTGGCTTCCCGATTGATCTGGCCGAGGAGGTGGCTCTTGAAGCGGGGATCAATCTAGATAGGGAAGATTTTGAGGAGGAACTTGAGGCCAGGCGCGTCAAAGCCCGCGAGACCTGGAAGGGCTCGGGGGAAGTGCAAGTGGCGCCGGTGTATCAACGCGTGCTGCAACGTGCCGGTGCGTCGATCTTTACCGGCTACGATGTCTCCCAGACGACCGGCCCGGTGGTCGCTATCATTGTGGATGGTCGGGAAGTCGAGGAGGCACACGCCGGGCAGCGCGTCGAGCTGGTGTTTGAGCGCACGCCGTTTTATGGCGAAGCTGGCGGGCAGGTCGGCGACGTGGGCCGTGCCCTGGCTCTCGAACAGGGCGTAGAAGTGGAGATTACAGATACGCAGAAGCCGACTGGAGACCTCATCGTGCATTACGGGGTGGTGAAGCGTGGCACGGTACGGCACGAAATGACCATGCAGCTCGAAATCGATGCGCCCCGCCGGGAGGCGATCCGCAAAAACCATACAGCCACGCACCTCCTGCACGCAGCGTTACGGCAAATTCTTGGTGAGCATGTCAAACAGGCGGGGTCGCTCGTGGCCCCAGACCGCCTCCGGTTTGATTTTACACATTTTGCACGCCTCAGCCCGCGCGAGCTGGACCGCATCGAGAGTCTGGTAAACGAGCAGATCTGGACCAATACTCCCTTGCGGGTGGCGACGATGGATCTCGACAGTGCCATTGCCGGGGGGGCCCTAGCGTTATTTGGTGAAAAGTACGGTGAGGAGGTCCGCACCGTCGAGGTCCCATGCTTTAGTAAGGAACTCTGTGGTGGTACCCACGTGCGGGCCACCGGGGAGATCGGCTTCTTTACCGTGACCTATGAGGCCGGCATTGGCTCTGGGGTGCGCCGTATTGAGGCCCTGACTGGCCCAGGGGCGTACGCGCACGTCAAGCATAACGGTCGCATTCTCAGCGATGTGCGGCAGGTATTGCGCGCGCAACCGGATGAGGAGGTGGACAAGCTGCAGCGGCTGGCCGCGCAACAGCGCGAGCTGGAGCGCCAGCTCGAAGCTTTGAAGATGCGCCTGGCCACGGCGCAGACGCAGGACTATTTTAGCCAGGTGCGCGAAGTAGCTGGGGTGCGGGTCCTGGCGTTGTGTCTCGACAATTTCGACCGCAAGGCGTTGCGCTCATTCGTTGACACCGCGAAGGACCGTCTCAGCTCCGGCGTGGTCGTGGTCGGGAGCGTCGAAGACGACAAAGCGGTGCTCGTGGCCGGTGTCACGCGTGACCTGACGACGTGTCTGTCAGCTGGCACCTTGCTAGGGCAGGTGGCAGCGCTCATAGGTGGCAAAGGCGGGGGGCGCCCTGACATGGCGCAGGGCGGTGGCCCTGATACCGCCAAACTGCCTGAGGCGATCGCGCGGGTGCCGGAATTCGTGGCCGCGCTAGCCCAGGAGCAGGAGTAGGCCATGGCAGACTGGACGCATATGGATGCCCAGGGCCGGGCGCGCATGGTGGATGTCGGGAGCAAAGAGGTGACGGCCCGCCAGGCTGTAGCGCGTGGTGCGGTGTATATGCAGGCTGCGACACTGCGCGCTATCGTCGAGCAGCAAGTCGCCAAGGGCGATGTCCTCCAGGTGGCGCGTATCGCCGGGATTATGGGGGCAAAGCACACACCGGCCCTGATCCCAATGTGTCATCCCCTGGAGATCACCAATGTCGAGGTGGATCTCTGGCCGGATGCCGAGGGAATGTGTGTGTGTATTGAGGCACGTGTGCGGAATATGGGACGCACTGGTGTCGAGATGGAAGCCCTCACGGCTGTGACAGTCGCTGGTCTCACGGTGTACGACATGTGTAAAAGTCTTGACCGTCAGATGCGGCTGGCTGATGTGGAATTGCTCTACAAAAGCGGCGGTAAAAGTGGGGAATACCGCCATCCGGAGTATCAGCAGTGAGCGTCCCACAGCAGCGGAGCGCAGTGTGATCGAGCTCACAGACGAAACGTGGGCGGGGTCCTGGCCCTTTGCCCCGCACTATTACGTCAATGGTGGAGTGCAGCTGCACTATGTTGACGAGGGCCATGGTGAACCCATTGTCCTCATCCATGGGGATCCGACCTGGGGCTATCTGTATCGGCACTTTATCCCATCTCTGGCACGGCAGCGGCGTTGCATCGTACCGGATCATATGGGCATGGGGAAATCCAGTGTGCCGCAGGCACTGTATCCATACCGCCTGCAGCATCATATCGCCAATTTTGAAGCCCTCATGCTACATCTGGACATACGCGATATTACGCTGATACTGCACGACTGGGGTGGGCCAGTCGGACTCGGTTTTGCTGTACGCCATCCGGCGCGTATCAAACGGCTGGTTCTGATGAATACCTGGGCCTTTGCCCCATGGCCAGGTGGTCCCTTTCCACGCTTGCTCGAGATCATTCGCTCCGAGCGTGGAGACAGATTCGTGCTGGAGCGACACGGCTATCTCGAACCAGCACTGCGGGGCACGATCTATCATACCGAGCGCCTCACCACCACGGTCATGGATGCCTACCGTGCTCCTTTCCCCACTCCGGCATCACGCCTGGCACTCCTGTGTTGGTCACGCGACATTCCAATGCACGTTGCGGACCCCTCCTATGCGGTCATGAAGCAGATCGAGGGCGGGTTGGCACAGTTTGCCAGGACACCCGTACTCTTGCTCTGGGGTATGCGTGACCCTGTACTGGGTGCGCCGGTATTGCACCTGTGGCAAGACGTGTTCCCACAGGTGCAGACGCATATGGTCAAGGATGCTAGCCACTTTGTGCCTGAGGACGCTCCTGAGCGTCTGGTGGCGTGGATTGAAACCTTCTTAGCAGCCCATCCATGAGGGGTGGGGGATCTGGTCTTGCGCTGCGGCGCAAGAAGGAGTACAACAAAAGACACAGGATAAAGTTCTCACCGGGGGACAGCGCAGGGCATGAGGGGGAGGAGCGATCATGGCGCTCAGGCGTCTCAATATTGATTTCGAGGCGTTGGCGAGGGCGATGGCTAGACAGGGAAGCGACGAAAACGATTATTATCTTGATACCCACACCGGGCGCATTATGCGTATTTCGACGGATGTCTGGAACGCGCTCGAGGAAGGCGAGACCATCGCTGGGAGTCTCAATGCCTGGCAGCAGGAGGAACTCCACGAGGCGCAAGCCGTGTTCAGCGATACACAAGGTCGCTATGTGCCGATTCCTGAAAACCTGGAGTGGGAAGTCGAAGAGATCATGTCCGATTTCACTGACACAGTGCGTGACGCTGACCTGCGGAACAAGCTGGTTGCTGCCATGGAAGGTCGCAACGCGATACGGCGTTTCAAAGATATGCTGGCGCACTATCCTGACGAGCTACAACGCTGGGCCACCTGGCAGCAGCAAAGCCAGCAGGAGCATGCCGCGCAGTGGCTCCAGGATGAGGGGATTGAACCCGTGTGGATCACAGCGCCGAAGCCCTAGAGGCAGTCCTGAGTCCAGAGTGCTGGTATATGTGCTCAGCCTCGCTTTAGAGGGGAGGGTGTATGCGTATGTCACGTCAGAGCTAGACTGCCGTGCAGTCCTATGAGTGGTTCACTATGAGTCCGTCTGC
The DNA here is from genome assembly GCA_048594805.1 of Candidatus Entotheonellaceae bacterium. GTDB lineage: Bacteria > Tectomicrobia > Entotheonellia > Entotheonellales > Entotheonellaceae > SXND01. Next base: position 12,708 of record JBMDXC010000455.1, read on the forward strand.
ACATGAGCCGAAGGATTTAGGCTGGCAAAGTGGGCCTTGGTGTACAGTGTGCTAAGAGTCTCGCGCGTCCGCATATACCGGTTCCCTGGGGAACGGCGGCGTGGGCCACTTCAACGGTCGTTCTGGCACCGCTCAAACCAGGTCATGGTGGAGACTCATAGGGCGACCTCATCAAAGTTTTGGTCGGCAGAGTATACAAGTGTCCACCAAAAACTAACGCCCAGCATTCGCTAACAACCTCATCCTCGAACTCACCTATACCGCCTGGGACCTGGAATCCTTTTGCCAAAGACCGTGGCTACTGCGGCCCACCATTCCACTGGGATGAAGAGTGGCGGTTCCTCCTTTGTTGTGAATTCGACGCCGCCTACTTCCACATCTACGGGATTGACCGCGACGACGTGGACTACATCATGGAAACATTCCCCATCGTCAAGTGTAGGGATGAAGCCCAAGTCGGGGAGTATCGCACCAGGCGGATCATTCTGGAGATCTACGAAGCCATGCGGTACGCCATCACAACCGCTATTTCAGGACGTACTAGGACTGACACGCGATCATGCGACTGTGCCGTTAGATGCCCTCAGGGAAACAGCCGGGGGCGGTGAGGCCGTCTCCGGCCGATTGGACCGTTATGGACAACGCTATGTCATTGATTTCTAACTTGTCGGGCCGACAGGTCGGGCAACGCTTCGCTCAGCCTGGATCATTCGTCTGTCCAAGGGAGACTGCACCGCGTTTAGTCACATGCTATATTCTTTGCAAGAAGCAGGAGGATCAGATGATTCAGTACCACAGACCTAAACTCCTAGACCTTGTCGCGGTCCTGCAGTGTCCACCAGACGCTGACGTCGAAGGCGACGATGTTGGTACCGTCGTAGAGTTGCTTCCGCCAGATAGGATCGAGGTCGAGTTTCTGGACCGCAATGGCCGAACCCTCTGCCTCGCCACGTTGTCTGTTGAGGCTATGCTAACGCTCAACCGCGAACGCACGCCTGTCGGTTGAAGACCACGGCACGATCTTATTGTTGATGTGTGTGTAAAGGGACAGTGGCAGTGGCCAGGGTCATTTAGTTTTCCAGTTCAACCCCGATAAGAGCCAACGCTTGTAACGGCTGGGCAGCCAAGCGACGGCACGCCGCCGCAATGTTTGAATGGCCTGCGCACCTGAGCAGACCAATGGCGGTATTGCGTAACGCG
>JBMDXC010000456.1:0-8687 GCA_048594805.1 Candidatus Entotheonellaceae bacterium
TCGCCCCAATGTTCAAGACGACAATGAGCATAATGAGTAAGAGGGTGGTCGCGAATACCATGGGTGTGGCTGCATCAGAATCAGGCGATTGGAAACCAAGGTCGTAAATGTGAAAGCCCAGGTGCATAAATTTCCGGTCCAGGTGCACGAAAGGAAACAGGCCATCCACGGGCAAGGTCGGCGCCAGCTTGACGACCCCCACGAGCATCAACGGCGCCACCTCACCAGCACCGCGTGCCATGGCCAGGATCAAGCCCGTCAGGATGCCAGGCGCCGCAGCGGGTAACACCACCCGCTGAATCGTCTGCCACTTGGACGCGCCACACGCTAAAGACCCTTCACGCGTGCCGCGCGGCACCGCCGCGAGCGCTTCTTCGGTAGCCACGATGACCACTGGCACCGTCATCAGCGCCAGCGTCAGCGCCGCCCAGAGAATTCCTCCAGTGCCAAACGTCGGGGTCGGGAGCGCCGTCGAGAAGAAGAGCTGATCAATCGTGCCACCAACCAGATAGACGAAAAAGCCCAGGCCAAAAACCCCAAAGACGATCGAGGGGACTCCTGCCAGGTTATTAACCGCAATGCGTACGGTGCGCACGATCAGCCCTTGCTTCGCATACTCGCGCAGATAGAGAGCCGCCAGCACTCCAAAGGGAGTCACTGCCAGGCTCATCAGTAAGGTCATCACGAACGTCCCAAAAATCGCCGGGAATACCCCGCCCTCAGTATTGGCTTCTCGCGGCTCCTCCGAGAAAAAAACCCACACATTGTGCAAAAATAACCCCAGACGCTGCCCGATACTGAGCTGGTTCGGGTAGGAGACATGCACAATCTGCCCGAGAGCCAGGCGATGTTCCTCACCAGTGATAAGTCGGTACGTCAGCACATGGTCGTTCTGCTGGCGCCGCAAATCGCTTGCACGCTGGGCGAAGACCTCGTACTCGGCTTGCAGAGCTGCCATAGCATCCTGCAATGGCTGGAGTTGGGCTGCTGGCACCGACGTGCCTGGCTGCTGTGCCCGCTCCAGGGTGCGCTGCTGCAAGCGCCAGGCCTCCATCTTGGCGTTAATGCGGCCGATGTCTGTTTTCTCGATGCCTCTGATGACTTCGCGACGCTGATTAACTTCCGTCACCAGGGTCTGCAGCCGCGTTGTAAACTCCGCGTCCGTCGCTGCTATTGTCCCTTCGCCCTTGATCTGCAGAGCGACTGGCATGCCAATAGCTTCACCGTACTCGAGCCGCTCAATGAGCATAATGTCGGTCGGATAGCTGACCTTGGCGATGTCGGCATGATCGAGGTACATAAAGCCAAATCCATAGACCTCTTTATTCCCGACCATGATCTGCCATTCGCTCTGGTCGCGTGTCTCATCGCCCTGGGTGGCTTTTGCCTGGATCTTGACGATCTTTCCCCCCAACTGGCGGACATTGTTCATGCCCGTCTTGCTCCCGGCGTGGAGATCAATCTGTGCCACGCGTGTCGGCCAAAAGGCTACCAGACCATTGACGACAATGAGGCCAATAAGATACACGACCATCAACAGGCCAATAGTCAGGCCCATGGCGGTCAACCACACCATGGGTTCACCTGTGGTGCTACGCACACGCTGTACTGGCAGGGACAGCCGCTCGCTGCTCTGTTCGTGTATCATACTGTTTTGTATCGTTCGCGCAAATGCTGCCGCAAGATTTCCGCCAGCGTGTTCATGAGAAACGTCAGCAGGAACAGCATCATGCCCCCCAGAAAGAGCGTGCGATAGAGTGTCCCATGATACGGCGCTTCTGGGAGTTCCACTGCAATGTTGGCGGACAAGGTACGCATACCTGAGAACAGGTTGAAATCCATGATCGGCGTGTTACCCGTGGCCATCAGCACAATCATCGTTTCCCCCACCGCGCGCCCCAGGCCTATCATGAGCGCCGAAAAAACTCCGGCTGAGGCGGTGGGTAGGACCACGCGTATGGCCGTTTGCCAGCGGCTCGCCCCCAGGGCCAGGGAACCGGACTTCAGCTCCGGTGGCACGCTGGACAGGGCGTCCTCAGTAATGGTAAAGACAATAGGAATAACGGCAAAGCCCATCATAAAACCGACCACCAGCGAGTTACGCTGCTCAAAGCTTGCTCCTGTGACGCGCGGCCACCACTGACGGAAGTCCCCAAACACCAGGCGATCGAATACTGGTCCCAGACACCACGCCAGATAGGCAACCAGGACTAAGATGGGGACAAAGGCAAGAAATTCAGAGCCCGGCTTGATCCACGTGCGATACCCATTCGGCAGCGTACTCCAGACACTGCCAAACAGTAAGGCGGTGGCTGGTAGACACACCAGTATGAGTAAGAACGAGGGGACCCGCGTTTCGAGCAAGGGTGCCAACCATAGGGCAGCCAGAAATCCCAGAATCACTGAAGGCAGTGACGCCATGATTTCCATGGCCGGCTTGATCAGGCTACGCCAATCCGGGTTTAAGAATTGTGACGTGTAGATCGCCGCCAACAAGGCGATGGGAACGGCAAACAGCATGGCATAGACCGTCCCCTTGAGACTGCCGATGATCAGAGGAATGAGCGACAGCTTCGGTTCCACGTCGTCGGTGCCGCCCGTAGATTGCCAGACATACGCCGGTTGTGCCACCCCTTCGTACCAGATTTTGCCGAAGAGCGCCTTCAGCCCTGACTCTGGATGGGGATCGTCAAGTTGGTATACGTGCAGTCGATGTGTGGTATCGAGGAAGAGAAGGCTGCTGTACTTGCTGCCTATCAGCGCTTGCGCGACCGTAAAGGGCAGCGTTTGCTGCCAGCGGATAGTCTCTGTCGTGCCGTACCGCAGGCTCGCTACAGTGCCCGTTCCCGTGAGGAAGGCTTTGTTACGCAGGCTCATGGCGTAGAAGCTCGGCGCACCGGGCAGCGCAGGGAAAATCTTCGTGTGGCCGAAGAGGCGCTCAGCGCCACCCTCTGGTACATAGAGGCTAAAAATCCGATTGGCCCCGCTGGCATTCCCGAACACTAAGGAGACGCTGCCAAACAGAAAATCCATGGACGTAATAGTAGGATCGGCCAAGTCATGGAAAGGCACGAATCTTTGGCGCAGGCTCAAATCGTTGCCGATATGGTCGAAATAGTACACTTCCCCTTCCTGGGTAGCCACGACGACGCCATCAGCCTGCGCGTTGACCACGACCTCCTGAGGATGGCCCTGGATCATGGCTGAGAGATTGTAAGTCTGGTCAATTGTGGTCTTCCCTGCCCCAAGTAACGTGCGTTGCTGCGACAAACTCGCCGCATGTACCTCCAGGGCACCGTCAACCTCTTGGATCGCGGCCACCAATTTTTGACTGCCAGCATTGCCGTAAGCGATGCGCTTGATAGGAAAGCCTGGCTGTCCTAAAGGCAAAAATGGTTCAGCTTTGGGTTGTGCCATGACTGTCCGAAGCGCACCGCTAAAGGTCGTTTTATACTCAATCTTGACGAGCGCAAATGTCCCGTCCGAGGTCGCAAAGAGCACTTCCTGGTGTGCCTGATCGTAGTGGTACGCTGAAAAAGTTTTCACGGTTTCAAAGCCCGGCGCTACGGTCTCCACGCCACGCTTGCCAGCGAGATCAACGAACGCTAGCGTCCCATCGGTGGCCACCAGAAACGGCAGTTCTGTCCATTCGTCAACGCCTAAAACGGCATAGCTCTGTAGGGGAAGCTGCACGCTCGTGAGGGGTTTGACATGGGCGCCACGGAACAGTGGGAGAATCTGCGACAGGATAAAGACAAAAATGCCCAGCACAGCCACGACCACGGCGATCCCACCAACGCTAATAAAATAGGTCATAAAACGATCGACCAGGAGCGTCGATCGGGCGGTAGCAAAACGCTGCGCAGTGTCGGGAGAACGCTTGGGGGATGCAACCTGTGCCACGCTATGACCCTCTAGGCAAGCGCTTAACAAAGACAACCTGCCCCCCACTAAAATCCCTCCGAAGAGAGAGGGAACAGGGAGAAAGTGAGGGGCCGCCAGATTCCTACTTCAGGGCCGCAAGTGTTTCAGTCGCCACGGCTGCCGGCATGGGGTAGTAGCCATCCTTGACGACGATTTCCTGGCCCTCTTTCGAGTTCACAAACTTCACAAACTCGTGCACCAGCTTATCAATCGGTTCATTGGGCTTCTTGTTCACGTAGATGTACAAGAACCGTGCCAGCGGGTACGCCCCACTGAGGGCATTCTCGAGAGAGGCCTCTTGCAAAGCCTTTCCAGTCGTTTCTGCCAGTGCCAGGGCTTTTACACCCGAGGTTTTATAGCCAATACCCGAGTACCCAATGCTGCTGAGGTCATTGGCCACACCCTGCACTACGGACGAGGAACCTGGTTGCTCCTTGACTGTCGACCGGTAATCACCGTTCTTCAGGGCATGCTCTTTGAAGAATCCATATGTCCCAGAGGCGCTATTGCGGCCGTAGAGCGAGATAGGTCGAGTCGCCCATGCACCCGTCAAGCCCAGTTCACCCCAGGTGTTGATCGGCTTGCCGCCGCGCTTATTGGTGCTCGAGAAGATGCTGTCGACCTGGTCCATCGCCAGGCCCTTGATCGGATTGTCCTTGTGTACAAACACGGCCAGGGCATCAATAGCGACTTTGACTTCCGTGGGTTTGTGGCCATATTTCTTCTCAAAGGCGTCAACTTCCGCGGCCTTCATGGCACGACTCATGGGCCCCAATTGCGCCGTGCCCTCGATCAACGCCGGCGGAGCTGTAGATGAGCCTTTGCCCTCGATCTGAATATTCACGTTCGGATACACGGCCCGGAAACCTTCTGCCCACAGCGTCATGAGGTTGTTCAAGGTATCAGAACCAATGCTGTTGAGATTCCCGGAAACACCGCTGACCTTCTCATAGGGCTTCAGGGCCGGGTCTACGGCCACCTGGGCGCGTGCTGTAATCGCGCTGCCCAACACGATCATCCCGCCAAGCAAGACCATGCCTGCGGCTCGTTGGAGCCTGTTGTTCCTACACCGATGATGCATAGCTGAGTTCCTTCACGGTTGTAAGGTTATGAGCGTTATTATACCTGACGTACGTGAGCGTTCTGTGAGGAAGCCGTCAGACTTTCACACGCGACACGGGGAAGCTCGAAAGCGATAGCCAACACCACGTAGCGTTTCGATAAGATCGCGATGCACGCCGAGTTTACGCCGTATGGCGGCCACATGCACATCCACGGAACGTTCGGTCACCTCGGCGTCTTCACCGCGTACGGCGTCGACGATCTGATAGCGTGTGAACACCCACCCTGGGCGTCGCGCCAAAAAGTGCAGAATGTGGAACTCTGTCGGAGTCAAGTACACCATCTCGTCACCCACACGCACCTCGTAGCGACCAGGATGGATCATAACATCGTCATACACGACTGTAGTCTCTGGCTCTGACTCAGGCTGTTGGCGACGCAGCACGGCTTTGATACGTGCCAGCAGGACGCGCGGGCTAAAAGGTTTGGTGAGGTAATCATCGGCGCCGAGTTCGAGCCCGGCAACGACATCCGCGTCCTCGCTCCGGGCCGTGAGCATCACAATAGGAATACCCGCCGTCGTCGCATTGCGGCGCAGCGCCTTACATACTTCCAGCCCATCGAGGCCAGGCAGTAACACGTCCAGCACAATGAGGTCAGGGGGCGATGAACGAGCATGCACTAACGCTTCTTCGCCAGTCAACACGCATGCCACATCGTAACCGGCCTTCGTGAGGTTGTAGTGGATCAGCTCTAGGAGGTCTGGCTCATCGTCAACAACTAACACACGAGTGCGCACACGCTCTCCTCAGTTTGCATCCATTGCAGGGGGGCGACGGCCACATGCAGTACTCAGTCTGGGCAAAGTATGCACGTTATATGTTAGGAAACGGTTAAGAAACCATGAGATGTAGACAAAGCCTGACCCGACTAGAGAGATGGCCATACGGTGTCTGTGCCTAGTAGAGTTCCCTGCAGAGGAGTGTATACAGGGTCCACGACACTGTCATATGGGACTCCCTGTATGTATTCATCCTACTTTATGGCACTCGCGGCAAGGGGGAGAGTCTGTACTCAGGGTGGGACCATGTTTCCTAAAGGCGTCCGGACGATGGGGCACGAGGGCACCATCAGCGGTTGGCTGGAGTGCCCCTGGCTATAGCGACGTTAGCGCTGCATCTCGATGATCTCGAGTTGCACGCCATCCGGACCCTCAAGGAAGCAGATCCGCCGGCCATTGCCCGAGACCATTTGCTCTAAGACGCGCGCCCCATTTGCCGTAAGCCTGGCCACGGTACCATCCAGATCATCGGTATCGAGCGCGAAGTGCTCCATGCCATAGAGCTGCTGACGGGTCTGGTCTTCGACATGGGTGGTCAAATTCACCGTGAGCCCATGCAGGTTCAGACGATATCCTCGGGTGCCGATCTCTGCAACGATGGTAGCACCCAGGTTGTCCACATAAAATTTGGCGGCTTGTTGGGGGTCTTTTGACTTCAGGTGTACGTGGTTCAGCTTAAAAGCCATTTCTTTCCTCCTTTGGTCTGTGCCCGCGTCCGTCGCTGTGGAAGCCACACAGTAGGCTACGGCATGCGGTCTGTCAAGCACAGTCTTAGGCAAGGCACACAACCCCACGGGCGGAGCGCAGGGCTATGCACTCCACCCACACTGCCACTCCTCTGTATGCTCTACTGACCGCGTGACTTACGGGATTCCATATTGCTATGGATGTCGATCAGCACGGTCTTTCCCTCGGCGTTCAATTCCTGGGCCTTCCTCAGGGCTGGGGCGACGTCCCCGGGTCTGGTAACAGTGATGCCTACCGCGCCCATACCCTCAGCCAGTTTGGCGTAGTCACCGGTCATATGGGTCACGTTAAACAGTTCACGAGAAGTCTGATACTGGCCAGGATAGGTGGCCATGTCCCCATTGTTCAGGACGATGGTCGTGATCGGCGCGCCGGCGCGCACGGAGGTTTCAATATCCAGACCGGACATGCCAAAAGCGCCGTCACCCATGAAGTTGAGGCAGAATTTGTCAGGCTTTGCCAGCTTTGTGCCAATCATCAGTGGAATACCGTAGCCGAGGTGGGTCGTCTTGCCCCAGCCGATGTAGCTGTGCGGGAGCGTCGCGGTGTAAAACGGCATAATGGAGTCGCGGGGCGCCCCGGCATCGTGCGTGACAATACTGTTCTCCTTATCGAGGATGCGCTCCAACTCGCCAATGACCCTATAGGTGTTCACCGGCACGTCATCAGAGCGGAGGATGTCGGTCCACTCCGACATCCACTGCTGCTTGATCGTGGCGATTTCGGACGCCACAGTGGTCTTGCCCTTGCGGCCATTCGGGCCAAGCTGGGCTTTGACTTCCTCGATGAGCATCTGGATCGTCAATTTGGTGTCGCCCGGCAGACCCACTTCAATATTATAGTCTTTACCGATGTCCTCCAGGCTCTCCGTATTGTGAATCATGATCTTCCCGCCTGGGATAGGCTGCCCATAGCTGGTGCGTGTCAGGCTGGAGCCCAGGGCCAGGAGGAGGTCAGACTCTTGCAGCCAACGGTAGGCCTGTCGACTCGTTGAAGAACTGCCGGAGCCCAGGGCGAGGGGATGGCGCTCATCGAAGCCGGACTTGCCAGGCATGGTGCAATACACGGGCACCTCGGTCAGCTCCGCGAACTCGCGCAGCTCAGGGCTGGCCTCCGCCATAAGTGTGCCCATGCCGGACCAGATGACCGGCTTCTTGGCGTTGAGGAGCAGCCGCACGGCGTCTTTGACATCGCTCGCCGAGGGCGCTTGCGGCATGCGCCTGGGGGGCAGGTAGTGCATGGCCGAGTCGGGCACCTCCTGCGTGCTCACGTCGGCAGGGATTTCGACCAGCACGGGCCCCGGACGGCCATTGCGCAGGCGATGGAACGCCCGCCGCATCACACTGGCGATCATATCCGCCTTCCACACGACTTCGCTGTATACGGAGACGGTCTCATACGTGCGCGCCGGGGAAAAGTTCGGTCGTACCGAGTGCTGGTTGATGGCCGGACCGCCTGGCAGATAGAGGACTGGCACGTTATCAGCGAATGCCTGCGCCAAGCCGCCCATGCAGTTCTCAGAGCCGGGGCCGCCCTGCGTGACAATCACGCCAAATTTCTTGCGGTTGTTCATCCGACTGTACCCGTCTGCGGCCATAATCGCCCCGCGCTCCTGCCTAAACATGATCGGACGGATGCCCTCCTGAGCAACAACCTCAATGAGATTATTGGACGGAAAGCACGAGATCCACTCGACCCCTTCCGTTTTCAAAATACGGGCGACAGCCTGAAGCGTATTCATTCTGATTCCTCCGTAAGCTGGCTATGAGTGAAGTGAGCATGGGCGCATTCTAGCAGACTCTTGCAGATTGACAATGGTTTCGCGCCATTATATCGCTTATGCTACGTTGATGACCTACGAGGATGACTGCCCCTGCGAGACCCATCTGGTATGCGGAGGAGTCCGATGCCTTCTGAGGAGCCGCCCCCTGCATCACCACGGTGTGCTCTCACCGTGAGTGGATGTATGCCTGCCGCTGCCTGGAGCACGCAGAACGTCACTCTCCATGTAGGTTAAAATTGGTAGAAGAAGGTTAACAGCATGACATGGGAGGTAGCGAGGTCATGCCCCTCATCCATCTCTCGGTGCAACATGGACACACATTTGACGAGG
>JBMDXC010000457.1:0-9510 GCA_048594805.1 Candidatus Entotheonellaceae bacterium
GCCTGATCGACATCAATATGCGCTCGGTGAGCTTTTTCCTCGGGGCACAGTCGGATTATGTGGTCATCAAGGATCCGACACTCGAGGCGCTGGTGCTCCAGTGGCGACAGACCCTAGAGTCCGAAGGGCGCAAGCAGGTCAGCGCCGACATCCAGCGCCGGCTCGCCGATCAGATGGAGTGGGTGAACGTCACTGGCTACCCTTTCTACCAGGCCTACCGGGAGGTCGTAAAAAATTTTCATTTCTATGATCAGGCGTACCTCTTTATGGAGCAGGTGTGGTTGGAGAAATGACAGACTGCAGCTCCAGGACGGAGGAGGTCTACATGAAGCTGTGTCGGCTTGTACTCGTCAGTCTTCTCACCGCCGTAGTGCTCTGGGCCGGGGCAGGATGGGCCCAACAGCCGAGGCCCGGTGGGACCTTGCGCATTGCCATGCCAGGGGACTTAACCTTTTTCAACGCCAATCAGGGACCTGCCCCCGGCTATTTCACCTTCTGGGTCTGGAACAACATCTTTAACTCGCTGCTCACCCTGACTCCACCTCCCGAGTTAAAAATCGTCCCAGAGCTGGCGAAGTCGTGGGAGGTACTTGATGAGGGCAAGACGTACGTTTTCCACCTCGTGGAAGGCATAAAGTTTCACGATGGGACGGAGTTCGATGCCCAGGCGGCCAAGTGGAATTTTGACCGTATCCTCGCCCCCGACGTGAAATCGTGGGTGCGGCCATACTATGAAGAAATCGCCACAGTTGAGGCCGTGGACAAGTATACCTTGCGCATCCAGATGAAAGAGCCGTCAGGGGCTTTGCCGATGGTCCTGGCTGGCTACTTCCAGGGCGTCCCTATGGCGTCGCCCAAGTCGTTTGAAACCTACGGCAAGGACTGGGTCCAGCATCCCACTGGCACAGGACCGTACACGCTCAAGGAGTGGATTCCCGGTAAGCATGTGATTCTGGCAAAGAACCCGCACTACTTCAAGCCAGGCCTGCCGTATCTGGACACGCTCGAGTTCCGCGTTATGAAAGACCCACTGACCGCCAGTGCAGCGATCCGCTCCGGCGAGATTGACTTCATTATGCGCGTGCCCATCCAGCAAGCACTCATACTCGAGAAGGCCCGGGGGGTCACGGTGGTCACCGGCCCTGAGATGGCCCCGATCGTCTCTTTCCTGAACATGCGTGTGAAGCCCTTTGACGATGTGCGGGCCCGGCGGGCCGTGGGTGGGTTTGGCCTGGACCGCGCTGAAATCGCCCGCGTGGCGTTCCACGGCCGCACCAAGCCGCTGGTAAGCATCCTGGCCCCAGGCGTGCCAGACGCCATTGACCTGAACGAGCTGTATCCGTATAAGCCAGATGAGGCCAAGAGGCTGTTGAAAGAACTTGGCTATGACGAGAAGAACCCGTTAAAATTCACCATCCTAGTGGGCAATCATGATACGACCCTGGCAGATATTGCGGCGCTGATTAAAAACCAGATGGCCAAAATCGGCGTGGATGCCAAAATTAATCTCATGGACGCTACAGCGGTGGTGGATCGTGTCCTGGTCAAGCACGACTTTGAGATGGTCGTGTCCAACTGGGCCAATCTGGTGGACATCAATATGCGCTCGGTAAGCTTTTTTAAAGGGCAACAATCAGACTACATGGGTATCGACGATCCCAAGCTAGAAGATCTGGTGCACCAGTGGCGGCGCGCCCTGGAACCGGAGAAGCGTAAGGCCATCAGTGCCGACATCCAGCGTCTGATCGCCGAACAGCTCTACTGGGTCAATGACACGGGATATCCTTTCTACCAGGCCCATACTCACAAAGTGAAGGGCTATTCCTTCTACAATCAGGCCTATCTATTCCTAGAAACAACATGGCTGGATAAATGATAACGCTGGAGGGCACACGCGTGTTGGAGTACACCGCCTCCGCCGAAGGCTGGTTGCAGGGCGAGGAGGCCTGGGGGCGCCCCGTGGATGTGCAGGTTATGCCTGACGGCGCTCTGCTTGTCTCGGATGACTATGCCGGAGCGATTTCTCGTATCAGCTATCAGCAGTAAGCAAGACGGACTGGCACGCTCAATCGCATTGCCAGACATTGGCACACGATCAGGGTAGCGTGCGCTATGCACACGCTACTCTTCCGTCGAGAGGGGTAAAGACTCAGCGCGCAAGAGTTGATGTAAATCCTCCTCACTGAGGATAGGAATCTCTAGACGCTGCGCTTGCGCGTACTTACTGCCTGGATCAGTACCAGCCACAACGTAGTCTGTCTTGCGGGTTACGCTGGAGGTCACGCGTCCACCAGCAGCAGTGATAAGCGCCTGCGCTTCCTGACGTGTGAGGTGCGGCAGAGTGCCGGTGAGCACGAACACTTTGCCAGCCAGTACTTGAGGGGAGGCCGTGCCAGAGTCAGGGGGCGTGCTCTCCTCCATAGACACATCGGCATCACGTAAGCATGCGATGATATGCTGGTTTTCCTCGTTGGCAAAAAACTTGGACACGCTCTCGGCAATCACGGGGCCAATCTCGTTGGTTGCGGCCAGTTCTGCAGCGCTGGCCGCGGCGAGCGCCGTGATCGTGCGATAGCGCCTGGCCAGCAGCGCTGCACCGCGTTCACCAACATGGCGAATGCCAAGCCCAAAGAGCAGTCGCGCCAGACCACGCTTTCGACTGCGCTCAATGGCCTCGACGAGATTGGTCGCGGATTTTTGTGCTAACCGCTCTAGTTTGGCGAATGTTGGCACATCGAGAGCGTAGAGATCGGCAAAGTCGTGCACCAGGCCGCGGGACACTAGTTGCTCGACCACGGCTGAGCCCAGACCGTCAATATCCATGGCCCGACGCGAGCCATAATGCAACAGTCGCTCGCGGAGCTGGGCTGGACAGGCAGCATTGGGACAACGTGCCACCGCCTCACCCACAGGCCGGTAGGCCAGAGTGTGACAGGCCGGGCAGTGAGTTGGCATGCTGAAGGGTAGGCTCTCTGCAGGACGGGCTTCGAGGAGCACACGGACCACCTGCGGAATCACGTCGCCAGCGCGCTCGACGAGAACCTGGTCGCCTACACGGATGTCTTTGCGCCGAATTTCGTCTTCGTTGTGCAACGAGGCGCGACTGACCGTGACGCCACCGATATGCACGGGTTCGAGATCAGCCGTTGGCGTCAGCGCCCCGGTGCGCCCCACGCTAATGTTGATCGCCAGCACCCGGGAGATGGCCTGTTGCGCTGCAAACTTAAAGGCAATGGCCCAGCGCGGATGATGGGCCGTCGCCCCCAGGGCAGCCTGCCACCGAAAACTATTGACCTTCACTACCACTCCGTCAGCATCATATTCCAATGCGTGGCGCTGCTCCTCCAGTGCCTGACAGTAAGCAATGACTTCCTCGATATTGGCACAGCAGGCCGTGCGCGGGTTGATGCGTAGCCCGGCTTCTTGCAGACCCTGCATGGCGTCCCAGTGCGTTTGATACGGGTGTGCCGGCTCCGCATAACCCAAGGTGTAGAGAAAAATGTCGAGCGGTCGGCGCGCACTGAGTGCGGAATCCAGCAGGCGCAAGGAGCCAGCAGCCGCATTGCGCGGGTTAGCAAAGGGCTCCTGGCCTTCCTCTTCGAGTTGCTGGTTGAGCTGCGCAAAGGCCGCTCTGGGCATGTAGACCTCGCCCCGCACTTCGAGGCGCTCCAGAGCGCTCAGCGGTCCCCGCAGGCGCAGGGGAATGCTGCGAATGGCCCGTAAGTTTTGCGTAATGTTTTCACCTATGCGACCGTCACCCCGTGTCGCACCGCGGGTCAGGACACCACGCGTATAGAGCAAGGCCACGCCGAGACCGTCGATCTTCGGCTCCACCACATAGGTGCACTGTTGCCCGGGTAACAGTCGCTGCAGGCGCGCGGCAAACTCGCGCAAATCCTCAATGCTCATGGCGTTGTCCAGGCTGAGCATGGGCCGGAGGTGTTCGACCGGCTCAAAGCCCTCGGCGGGCTGGCCTCCCACACGCTGGGTTGGTGAATCGGGGGTGATCAGCTCAGGATGGGCTGTTTCTAACGCCTGGAGTTCACGGAACAGGGCATCGTACTCAGCGTCGCTAAGGCTCGGACGGTTCTCAACGTAGTATCGGTATTGATGCAGATGAATCGCTTCACGCAGCTCGTGCAAGCGCTGCATGACGTCCGCGAGGTCTTCCATAGTGTCCCTTAAGAGAGAGGAGCGCGCGTAGCCCTGAGGGATGCAGAGCGGGCCTGGTAGCGAATCGAATGCATGGCAATCTCGTGGTTCCCCTCCCACTCCAGAGGCCAGGTCTCCGTCTCGCATGTAAAACCGTGCTGGCGCACTAAGGCAAAGAATGGCACCGCGTTAACCCGCCCAGGCTCCGAGAAGACGGCAGTGCCGCCACGCGCCAGATAGCGCCGCAAGAGGGCAACGAGCGGACCAAAGTTGCGCGCCTCGTAAATGACATCTGAGGCTAAGATATAGTCATAGCGCCGCCGCAAAGTAGGGTAACGCCAGTCCATGAGCTGAAAGCGTGCCTGCTGACAACCGTTGCGGCGGGCGTTATGCCGTGCAAAGGCGAGGGCGGCTGCCTCATAATCGGTACTCAAGACACGTGCGCCACGCAGCGCTGCCACGATCCCGACGAGTCCCAGGCCACACCCTAATTCCAGGACACGCCGCCCGGTGATAGGCAAACGCTGGCTCACGTAGTGCGCCATAGCGACAGCCGCAGGCCACAGCTCAGCCCAGTAGGGCAGCCGCTCGTCCTCGGCAAACGTTATGGGATCGAGAAACTCCAGGAGTTCCTCAAAATCGGCGATGCGCGTCACGCATACCTGGAGACCCTGCACATCCAGGACGGTTTCAAGCGTGGTATAGCGTTGGACGTGCTCTTCCACCACGGCTCTCCGACGCCAAGTTATTCCTTCTCCTGGAAGATCCCGATACTGGCCGTAAATCCGTGCAGAAAATTGCCCGTTCCAATGGGGCCAATTTCCCCGTTACAGAAGAAACCAGCGAGGGGGATAGCTCCCGCCGTCTCCGCAACTACACGGCTGTCATGGTCCGGCTCCCCATAGAGATGCGCGCCACGGCCATTACAGGAAAAGAGTAGGGCGCCACGGGCTGGCCTTCCAGTCAGTTCTGGGGACAATGTCTGCATCAAAGCATGCAAATCCTCCCGAGCTGTGGTGGCATCACGCACGTGGAGCTGCACAGTCTGTCCGGGCCGAAACATATCACCCACAGCAATGGCACCACTTTGTGGATCAGCCCCTAAAAACGTCCG
This sequence comes from Candidatus Entotheonellaceae bacterium, assembly GCA_048594805.1. Taxonomy (GTDB): domain Bacteria; phylum Tectomicrobia; class Entotheonellia; order Entotheonellales; family Entotheonellaceae; genus SXND01. The sequence goes on from JBMDXC010000457.1 coordinate 5,267, forward strand.
GATGAGGAAATCGCCGCGGCTGAACTCCTCCTTGTACTCGTCAATCACGCGCCCCATCAGCAGCGCTGTGCGTGCAAGGTTTTGATCTGCGGGTGAGAGTGCTGTTAACGCTTCACGGACCGCCGTCAGGGCCGGACGGCCACTCAATTCGTAGATCACCTGGTCCTCACAACGCGTAATGATAAACGGCTGGCCAATCGGTTTACAGCCTTGCGACACCACTGTACGTAGTGTGAAATTGCCTGTCAGGGCCACACCCACGGCGCCATGCACCACCTCGCCATTGAGAAACAGGGCGCAGCTACTCTGTGACTGGCCGCCACTCGCCAGACCACCTAGCACTGGGCGCTGTGGATACGCCCTATTTAAGACCTCAAGCAACTTCTGGGGATCAATCATAAAAGGATCCGGGAGCAACACAAACGTCGGCTCGTCCTCCGGCGTCACACCGAGACGGTTATGCCAGTAGGTCTCTTGCCAGCCTTCCTCCAAATCGGGCTGTTCAATGTGAAAAGACGTGATGTCCACCCCAGGCAGATGTGCCACCATGAGCGCCAGGGCTGGCTGATTTTCGACTTCCCGACGGTCGCCAATCACACCGCCTCCCGTACAGCCAATCAAGGTATGGGTGGCGAAGCGCTCCTGCATGACGTGTAAGAGGCGGGGGAACGCTTTGAGATGGTGGGGAGAGGCAAACACAAAACTGAGATGGGCATGTTGCTCTGGCAACTGTGGGGTCACCTGCTCGAGCACCGCTGAGACCGCTGCCTCAGTCTGTACTTCTCGCGATAGCGCACTGGCAAATTGCATAGGAACTCTCCTTGTCAAGAAGGAGCGAGATTAGCCTGTATCGTTTCGCTGACTCATCGTGCGTTCTCTAGTCTACTCGCCCTCATCGTCACATGCAATCCAGCGGCATGGCGGCACCATCTCCTCACCCTCCGGACGAGGGTTTGATCACAGGTGGAGGGGGCTTGAGAGATCCTTGGATCAGGCACTTTTGTAAAAAGGCAGCGCTGCCACGGTGGCGTGCAGGGTGCTATCCTGGGTGTGCACCTCCAGGGGCGTGCCTGGAGTCAGAACCTCACGGCGCACATAGCCGAGCGCAATGTTCTGCTGCAGAGCCGGCGAATAGGTAGCGCTCGTGATCCAGCCTACTTCACGCTGCGGTGAGACGATTTTTGCACCAGGCTCTGGGAGTCTCTCGCCGCTCAGGAGCAGCCCTGCCAGTTTGCGGTTGACATGGCCGCGTGCCTCGATCCGGGCGATGACTTCCTGTCCAATATAGCAACCCTTGGTATAGCTGAGAGCGGCCTCGAGATTGGCTTCGACAGGGATGGTCTCCTGCGTCATGTCACGTCCATAGATGGGAATGCCAGCTTCAATGCGTGCTGTATCCAGCATCTCCAGCCCTACAGCACGGGCCTCACAGGCCTCCCGATGGGCCCAGAGGGCGTTCCACACGTCGGGCAGAGCGGCGGGCGGCGTGAGCAACTGATAGCCTAACTCGCCGATATGACTGCGCCGCATACAGCACACCGGGTGGCCAGCGAGCTGACAAGAGGTACTGGCGTACATCGGTAGTGCCGGGACCTCATGCCCTAGAGCGAGGGCGAGCAGCTCAGCAGCACGTGGTCCCTGGAGTACTAAAAGGCCCCAGTGGCCGCTCTCATCGTGAAACGTGACGTCTTCGGAGATCACGAAATATTCGATTGCTTCGATAAAAGGGCGCGCCACCTGTGGCTCGAGTTCGAGCAGATAGGCATCGGCCTCAGCGTACACGACAAAATCGGCGATGAGGTGCCCCTTGGCATTGAGAAAGGTGGCATAGCATCCCTGGCCTGGTTGCAGGCTCTGTGTATCATTCGAGACCATGGCATGTAAAAAACGTTGCCGCTCCCGCCCTGAAATACGAACCAGACTACGATGCGACACATCGCAGAGGCCCACACCGTGTCGTAAGGCCTGATATTCTATGTGCGGATCACCAAAATGCTGGGGAAGTTCCCACTCTCCGACCGTGGTAAATGTCGCTCCTAACTCCTGATGCAGTGGATACAGCGCGCTCCGCTTCATCGTCTTGTCCTTTCCCAGCCGTCTGCCGTCCATTAACTCGCCGTGCGTTGGCTCTGGCGTGGACGGAAAATACACGTGTGCTTGACACGCTGCACGGCCTCGCCGGCAGCGTGTATGAGGACATCGAGCACCACGAATTCATGGCCCTGTTTCTCAAATTTTTGCACAGGGACCCCGCGGATTTCCAGCGTCTCACCAACCTGACAGGGATGATAGGTCGTAATGTCACTCGCGACATGGATCCAGGGCCCCAAAATAAAATGCACGGAGAAAATCCGATTGCACTGCCGCAACAGGATGCCCGGATGCACAAATCCCCTGGGGCCGCGGTACAACACCAGGTCATCAGCATGCGTGTGGCAATACTCCTCGTTGTCCTGTTGAGTGACCGTGAGGATCAGTGGAGGCAGTGGCTGGCCAACAACCACGGCTTCCCAACTTATAGGTACCTGTGGAGCCTGGCGCGGTCCTACCGGGATCGCGGCGGGATCAGGGGCTGTGCCACTTGCGGTCGGCAGTACCGCCGTGCCGACGCCACAGGCTACGCCCTCGGCATTCGTGCTGGCGAGATCAAAGCGCACCTCCGACTCTGCCACCGCCTTGACGGTACCAGTAACCGTGATCTGGTCACCTTCATAAATCGGCTTGGCAAACTGCACCTGTACTGCGCCCCGTGTGAGCCACGCCTCGCCGCAGCTGTGGACCAGTGGATACGTCATGTAGGCATAGACCGACACACCAGGTACGAGGCCACCACGAAAACCATAGTGTCTGGCTACGGTGTCGTCATGAATCTTATTGGCGCTTGCTGCCGCATCATTGTGGGCCGTGAGCGTGTGTGATTGGAGCTGCATACCCGTGGTATACGTGGTATGTGACATCCTACACTCCTTCTTGCTGCGTGCTGGGGACGAAAGCATGTGATGTACTACGGAATCAAGCGAGCGGTAACTGGGCCCAGGGCCCTCAACGATCTATGAAGAGGGCTCAACGGACCACGGGCCCTGGCACCGGGAGGTGAGTAGCATCGACCGCCGGCAACGTTACCGGTCGATAATGCCCGTAGTGCAGTGCCTCGACGAGATCTTCAGAGGAGGTAATGGTATCCTCAAAAGCTGTCGCACAGGTTAAAAACCAGGCGGGGTGCACATAGTGTGCATCACTGCCACCTAGGCCGCGCAGGGCATGCTGAGCGCATAACATATCAGCACGCTCGTTTTGCTTCTCGCTGTTTTGTCCATTGTAGCGTTCGAGGATATGTACACCAGCCACTTCCGTGAAATTGCGTTCGATGACGCTCCCAAACACTGACTCCCGGAAGGGGTGGGACGGTACTGCCATTGCCCCCAGATTCTCCAGTTCCGCGATAATGCGCCGGCCGTCGTGCATACGTTTTGTGAGATCAAAGCGTTCTAACACCCGCTCATTGATCCCATAGACCAATAAGTGCCCCAGGTTGGTGTCCATTTCCACCCCCTGGAGAACGCGTACGCCATAATCATCCCAGTAGTGACGCAATTCGAGTCCTGGCGTATACGTGCGGTGCTCGGTGAGCACAAAACCATCAAAGGGGTGAAACTGGCGGTACGCCAGAATGAGATCGATATATCCCGCAATCGTCGCAGTACTGTCGTCAGAGGCCACGGTGTGCACGTGCATATCGAGAATCACGGCGTCTACGTCTCCTGCCTATGCTGCAGCCATCAACCTCTCAGGAGCTGACAGCTGCAGCCGGCGCTTATTGGCCAGCGCGTTGCAGATGCTTTAAATCGAGGCCAAAGGCCTGGGGCCATAACTCAGTAACTTTATCGAGCGTCCAGCCACCCGGGCAGAAGACCGTTTTCACTGGCCTTGGATCTTCGATCAGTGACAGCCGATCCCCCGAGATGCCTACGGTCCAGCCCGTAATGTCTTGCGCCATATCCGACGCCAGGAACGCTACTACTGACGCCACACTCTCCGGCCGACGCGGTCCAGCTGGCATCGGGGCTGCCTGGCCGACCCCACGCTCAGCGCGAATCTGACGAGCAGACTCAGGAATGGTCGCAGTCATGCGTGTATCAGCCGCTGGCCAGATGGCGTTGGCGCGTACCCCATACTTCGCCATATCTCGGGCCACCGTCCGCGTCAGACCCAGAATCCCGGCCTTCGCCGCCGAGTAGTTCGCC
>JBMDXC010000458.1:0-5063 GCA_048594805.1 Candidatus Entotheonellaceae bacterium
AACACCATTGCATTAACCACCTCATGCGGAGCTTACCCCTCACACTAACAGCTCTCGCTGGAACCTAGATCTATCAATCAATATCTTATTAAGGAATACACCAAAAGACCAATTCCTCACAGCGATGGATGGCAAAGGGTACGCCTTAATCTCTGGCCAGTGCGGTTCACCAACGCGCCAGATTACTCACCTAGGGCGACCGTCAAACAATCAGCCAAGACCGTCAGTACGGAAATCACGCCAGCAACTCTTCACATTGTTAGGAGCCGCTGGCGTGCTCTCATCCTGCTCTGCCTAGTGGGAGGAGGCTGACCAATGCCCCTCCTCCTAGGTCCAGCCTGGAAGGTAGATTCCAGAGCATCTGCATCACGGGATTTGGAAAAAATAGGGTGCAACGAACTGGAAACTTTCCTGGTTATTGGTAACTAAGAGCGTCGCCGTGAAGTTTAAAATTTGCGGGTTCGGGGTCGGCGGCACCCGGTGATGGATAAACAGCTGACAGAGGTTAGGCGGCGGAGCGGCGCACTGAAAAGTGGGTGTGTTTGGTTGAGGCCTAGGGGTGACGACGACGCTTGAAAATGGATTCGGGATGTCTATGTTAGTCTGCTGGACGGGCGAACCTGGGAGGTTCACTAGCCCTGCAGTATTAATCTCCAGTGCAACGGGGTTAAAGAACGAGCTGACGAAAAGGATGGAATCGAACCCAATAAAATTACTCGGGGCAACCGGAAAGTATAAGTATACGCCTGACTGCCCGAGATTACTTGGCCCCGGGTCTTGAGCGAGGGCACTACCAAGGGGCATAACGATCAATGCAATGAGCAGTCCACCCAACATCAGTTTCTTCATGGCCCTTCCTCCCTTAAACATGGCTTTTCTCCCCTCTGAGACAATAAACAACCAGGCCACCCCAAACCTCCAGACGCACTTTCCTCGCTCTGGCCTACTGTACCAGCCAAGGTACCTCTACTTTTCAGGCAAGGAAAGTGTCACAAATTTATTAGTATATTTCGTTAATGTCAAGAAAAATTATATACTACAATGAAATAATTTTATAATATGTAACCGAAGGTCCTAATGTGCTCGGTTGATTATGTATTTATCCTTGCATAGGACATTTGTTTTAATAATTATATTATATATACATATCCTAATTTGTAGCATACACGGATGTACTAGAGGTATAGAAATCTCCTACATATTAGGATACAAGTTAGTCGAGAATTGCACGGGCAATTTCAAATTTGACAAACGATGCCCAAAAAATTTCCAATTTTTACTAATTCTTAATATTTTATTTCATTTTATAACTACTTTGGAAGTTTTGAGGAGTCATTTCCGCTCCTGGCCGCCGAGAATAACACGCATTACTAATATAATGCCCCCTTTAATATCTTCTTATTCAGCAGCTGGTATCTCACCGCTGAGCTGGTATTCATGGCGCACTGCCGGAAAAAGACTGATCAGCTTGTTGGAGCAAGTGAGATACGCATTCCTGTCTTCGCCGTCATCTTCGTCGCGACAGAACCACCAATATTCCTCAGCACGCATCGGCCCCTCCTGGCGAGGGCTAAGCGACCACATACCGCAGGGCCTTCCCACGGCCACGCGTTTTGACGATGCCCGCTTTCCGCATGTCCTGGAGCGTCTCGCCCATTCGTTGATCAGCGTTGAGAGAGACGCGGAGGTCCTCAGCGCTCAAGCCCTCGGGATGTGCAGCGAGCAGCGTCAATATGCGCTGGCGCATGGGGCCGCTCTGTCGGCGGGGCTGGCGCCGGGGGACCTCGGCTCTCGCCGCTTTCGTGTCTGCCATCATAGGAGACGTGCCCGCTGTACGGGCCGACTGTCTGCCTGGCTGAGCCGCCTTCCTGCCTGACACCGTGCGTCCCCGTGTACGTGCTGGCGCTCCCTTGTGCGTTGCTGCGCTCTCCGTCTTGCTGTCAGACGTCCTATCGGGCATCCCTGCTTTAGTGTCAGACAGCAATGCGTCGTCCCTCTGTGCGTCAGACAATATGGTCTCAACGACCTCCTCAGGTGTATCAGACATTAACGCGTCCAGTCCAGCGCTGTCCGTCTCGCTGAGGAGTGTATCCAAGGGGGACTCATATCTGTCAGACAAAAATTCGTGCGCAGCAAGACGATGAGGGCCAGACACGTCCGCGCCAGCAGGATACTCATCCATGAGCAGAGTAAGCGCATCGCGAATGACGACGGAAATCGGCTGCCGATGTAGAGATGCGTAGTGCTTGACACGGTCGGCCAAGGCGATGTCCACACGTGCCATGAGGGTTGTATACTCTTTGGTTTTGGGGCGACCACGGGGGCGACCAGTAGGCTTGGTCATGGGGCAGTCCTTCTCTGTGGGGCTATTTCCTGTATGACGTTATGCAGGATAGAGGACAAGGCAGGACAGGTCAAGGGATGCATGTCTGACAGGAATAGGCATAGACGTATACAACCACATATCTTATCAGCAATTTGAAGTTGTGATTGCGCACAGCTCATGCACATGGGCAAGAAACGGCAGCTGGTGGTTGAGGAGGGAGCCGGGGATCTCACTGCGGCCGAACAGTTCTACGCGCTAGCCGTGTAACCCCCTCACAGGCAGGACTCACTTCTCCCGGAGCGTCTAGGCCCAAAAACTTGCGACAAACCCCCGGACTCCTCCTCTGGAGGCCACACCCCCCAGGGCCGACAGCGGCTTGGATCGTCTCGCACCATTCCTCCTGCGGAGCGCCGTGGTGCGCGTGCTTGGTCTGTGAGTCGCCATTATACCAGCCAGGCCTAGCGCCATACCAGATACGAGAGAGGGCACGGGCGAATGCCAATCAGGTACACCCATGCCCCCCAACACGCCAGGAGGAGGAGGAGTGCGATCACACCGCCTGCCCATCGCTGGAAGCGCGACGCTCCTGGAGTCGCGGCCAGGTCAACACATGCCCTGTTGCGCCTCGCGTGGTCTTCTTCCATATACCTGCCTCCACTCAAGGGGATTGCAGGGAGCATTCGGTGTTTCTTAGGAGCCGATTTTGCCGTGTGTGGCGCGACAAGAATGACCGCATGCTCCTCTCACCAAAGATGGGATAAGCATACGCACACTGGACATCCCTTGCCTGATTTCTACCTGCAAAATACCTGCAAATTGGCTGTACAATTGGCTCTCGTATGGAGCCCTATCGCCAGGCGGCTCCCAAACTCTATCCAGGACATGCTCCTCCACAGCCAGCGGTTGCTTAAGCAATGCCGCATGCTCCTGGGATTGCACATCGCCAGCGACTCCTGCTGTAGCGGGTCGTCACGTGGGCCCCTCAACGCGAGGCGCATTGAAGACCCCGCCTCCAGCTAGGCGACAGGATGGGCTGGTCCACTGTGCTGCCGCCTCTGGGTGCGCCACGGCTTTCCAGGCTTGCGCTGGCGCATAATGGGTGCCAAAAAAGCTGTTGCCTATCAATGGTTTCAGTCCTTTTCAGGCGTGTCAGCCCCCGGCATCCAATATGAGCCTTGGCAGTAAGCCTGACTTGGATCTCACTACCCGAAAAGGAGCCTTATCTATCACAGCAGCTGAGGGACCAAACCGAGCCAATACTTATTTACATCAGTGGGGAATTAAGCCGACTGGGCTGGGGCCGTCTATCCTGCAAAATCAATATATGGCCTTATACACCTTCACACGACACTCTATGCTCCACGGCCTAGATGCTTGCCAAACTCCAATGTGCCGATCCAGTCCCCTTCATTATTAAGACACGACAATCTGTCCTGTGCACCGACATCCTGTCATCTATATCCAGCGTCCACAGGTTACAAACCTGCACATCCCCCGTGATTGGCAAGCCCTTCTTGCTCACGAGTACTGGCACGCATTTTGCCCTTATACAGCGGCAAAAGTCACGTGCTGTAACATGGGGCGGATCAGGCTGTACCGCACGGGAGGTACAGGTGGGAACATGACCGACTTACAGAGGGAGGACACACTATGGCATTGATGAAATGGGAACCTTTTGAGGGTCTCTCGGCGCTCCGCCGGGAGATGGATCGTCTCTTTGAGGATTTCTCGAACGGTGGCTCTCTGCGCTTCTGGGAACGGGCTGTTGAGCCCGCCGTAGAGGTCAGCGACACCGCAGAGGCCGTCATGGTGAAAGTCCAGGTCCCGGGTGTCAACAAGGACGACCTACAACTGACCATCACCGAGAATGCCTTGACCGTGAAAGGGGAAATGAAAGAAGAAGAAAAGAAAGAAGATAAGAACTACCATTGGCAAGAGTTCCGCTATGGAGCGTTCATGCGCAATATCGCCTTACCTGCGCCTGTGCAGGCAGAGAAGGCAACCGCCCAGCTCAAGGACGGTGTCCTAGAAGTTACTATACCGAAGAGTGCTCCGGCTCAAGTCAAGCAAATCTCCATCCAGGCATCCTAGCATCTCAGCGGCAGGCTGCGGGAGGGTCGTAGCCTCGCCGCCTCGGCTGTGCAGAACACAGACCATCTCCGGCGTGCTGGGGAGGCGAGGCTCGACGCTATGAGACCCCAGAGGAGGCACGACAGTGCAGAGTCCCCCTCTGACACCACAGGCAGCGCGCCATCTCGAGCGCAAACACCCCCTTAAGCAGCCGCGCCCAGCTCCGGCGCGGCGATCCCGTGTCAGTCTCCTCCTCGTCCACACTCTGCTGGTGTGGCGTCGGGATAATGGCACCGCGCAGGTAGCTGTGGGGCGCCAAACAGCCTCCATAACACACCAGATGGACGCGCGGCCGGGGAGCAGCGTATACAGTGTCGTCTTCTTCCCATCCCCTTTTCGACACTCATGAGCCATCGCAACGGGCAGCTGACGCGACTGGGCGCACGACCAGCACCGAGCATGGGGCGAGACGTACTACCTTCTCGGCGACACTGCCCAAGAGCACGTACATGAGACCGGTGCGGCGATGCGTCCCCATCACGATGAGGTCCACCTGGTGGGCCTTGGCGGTTTCCACAATCTCCTGAAAGGGTACGCCGTACAGGACGACTCGCTCTGCCGTGAGCCCGTCCGCCGTCACACGCCCCAGCGCCTCCTCCATGTTGTG
>JBMDXC010000459.1:0-9749 GCA_048594805.1 Candidatus Entotheonellaceae bacterium
CTACATCACCCATTGGAGGAGAGAATGACCAAAGTCAGGGGGTATGCCATCGACACATCCACGACCCTGGAATCCAACAAGAGCCTGTAGCGTATAAAACCTGGCGGAGAATACCACATCGCTGTACCGTCTTCGTGCTCATCGCATGTAAAGAGGCGAGCCTTTTTGGGGGTTGACTCGTGCTAGTATACACCCGCTTCAACCTCTTACAAACTGTTATAAATTGAGCGAAATCATTTTACTTTTTTTCCCATTTTCCCATAAAATCATTTTCAAGGTTTTATGTATTACCTTGCTCAGGAGGCCCTATGATCATCGGGGTACTCAATCAAAAGGGCGGGGTCGGAAAAACGACCATTGCCGTTCACCTCGCCGCTGCATTTGCCGAAGAAGGCCGGAAGATACTCTTAATTGACGCGGATCCTCAGGGGAGTGCTTTGGATTGGGATACCGCCAGACAAATCGATCCCTTGTTTACCGTCATAGGAAAACCCAAAGCCACTATCCACCGGGATATTGAAGCGCTTGCCGGGCAGTATGACGACGTGGTCATAGATGGGCCACCGAGGGTCTATGACGTGACCCGTTCCGTAGCTGCCGCATGTGACATTGTTGTGATCCCGGTTCAACCCTCTCCTTATGACGTATGGGCTGCAAAGGAGATCGTTGACCTTGTACAGGAGGCAATGAACTTCAAGGAAAACCTTAAAACCTTTTTCCTGATTTCCCGTAAAGTAATCAACACAGCCATAGGGCGGGATGTGAAAGACGCTTTGGCTGGCTATCCCATCCCCGTTCTAGATGTGTCCATTGGTCACCGCATTGCGTTTGCGGAGAGTGCTGGCCAAGGACAGACCGTGCTCGAAACGCTGCCGAAAGGAGCCGCAGCAAAAGAAATCAGGGGACTCGCACAATCACTAAGGAAACTCTATGGCAAAGAAAGTGTCGTTCGCCACAAAACCCGTACCTAAAACGACAGATGAATGGGTAGAGAACCGCACCGAAGAAACCATCAAACGGTTTACGATTGATATCCCTGAAAGCCTGCATAGACGCATGAAGACCCAATGCGCGGCACGTGGGTTAAAGATGAATGCCGTGATCAGGGAGCTGCTGGAGGAGAAATTTCCCGCTTGACGCCTCGGCGAGTCAAATGGATCTGACCAGAACCTCATGGGTTTTACATGTTGCCAGTAACGTGCTAAAGGAGGAGGAATGATACCCTTCATCAATCTCCGCAAGATCGACAAGAAACGCCTCAGGAACCTGAAAGATCGGGCGGAAACCAACCTTAAAAGCGAAGATATCTGGTTTGTTCATACGGTTCTAGCTCAATGCTTTTTGCCCTATCATGATCCGAAAACCGAGCGCTGGCATAAAAAGAATGGAGCTTTCAGTATTCTTTTGACTGCCGGAACCATTGAGGATAAAGAGAGCTTCCGCGTTCTTGGCTTACCGTTCGGTGCAAAACCTCGTCTCTTCCAGAGCTATATTTGCACACAGGCTATCAAACATCAGTCTCCTGTCATCCCTGTTGAGTCTTCTATGACCGCCATGATTGTTGAACTGGGTTATGAGCCCAAGGGAGGCCCAAGAGGCAATATAGCGAGTTTTAAGGAGCAAATAACACGGTTTGCGCGGTGTCACTTTACTCTGGTTGGTCCTGGTCCTCTGGCAGGCATGAGGCGCTATATCGAAACTACTCCTATCAAGCAGTTTGATGTCTGGTTCGCACCTCATCCAAAACAAGGGACGCTATGGCCCTCTGAGATCGTGTTGACTGACGACTACTACTACAGCCTCAAGGATCATGCTGTACCGTTCGATTTCCGTGCTCTTAAGTCTATTCAGAACAATCCCAGATCACAGGATATCTATCTTTGGATGACCCAGCGTCTTTGCCGTATCCCGCAGAACAAGCCGCTTTTGATGCTCTGGAAAGATTTACATGAGATGTTCGGAGGAAGAACAGCTTTCAGACGATTCAAACAACTTTTCCCGGAGGAACTCACCGCCGCAAGGATTGCATATCCGGATGCGAGAGTAGAATTACAGAAAGATGGAGCGCTGTTCAGAACATCCCTGCCGCCTATCCCGAAGACGAAGGTGGAGGTGAGGGAAAAAATCATGTGAAAAACCCTGTCAATAGGCCAAGTTGTTCACGCTGAAAATTGTACGCTCCTACCGCTGATTTTTGTACGCTAGGCCGGTCTAGCTACCGCTGATTTTTGTACGCTAGGCAAAATAATTGTTTGAAACATTTGGCGTTGCATACTGCTCCTGTATTGGGATCCCTATATTTATCCTGTAGTTCTTAGACTACGGCTGGGGAAAAGGTAATGAGCCGTATCGATGCTTCTGGAGTTTCTGGGGAGGAACACCCGGAAAGGGTACGGATTTTTAATCTCTACATCCTGCGTGGCTGGTCGCACGGATTAATAGGCTTCGAATACGTCAGGCAGGCAATACCTTGCGAAATACCTGGATTTTGGAGGTAATTGAGGACAGGGTGGAACGCGAGTCGGGGGGCTAGTCTTCTTTTAATGGAGTTTTTCGCCCAACCCCCCTCATGTCATGCTGGGCCAATAGTGTCCGGTACAATTCTTGCTCATGGGACGTCAGGAGATGGCGAGAGACGATACACTCTTCCGCAATGCGCATAGGCGCCGTTCCCTCTTGCAAGCCAGAAGGACATCGCCATGGGACTCTGCCTGCCGCCCTCCCTCGCAGAGGAGACCCTCCAAGGGTTCAAATATTTTCGCCTGTTGGGCCCACTCTTTGACCACCTGCGCCTCGCCGCGACCGAGCGCGACCGCGCCGGCAACCGGCAGTTGTTCTACGATCAATATGCCAGCTTGCTGTTGCTGTACTTCTTTAACCCGGTCGTCACGAGCTTGCGGGGCCTGCAACAGACGACGACCCTGGCGAAAGGGCAGGAGCGCTTCGGTATCCGCCCGACCTCCTTGAGTACCCTGAGTGAAGCGGCCTACATTTTTGACGCCACGCGGTTACATGAGGTGCTGATCACGTTGGGTGCCCAGCTGCGCCCGCAGCTGCCCTTGGCCGAGCAAGCGGCGCTGGCCCACTTGATTGCCGTCGATGGCAGCCTGTTGCCGGCTTTGCCACGGATGGCCTGGGCCCTGTGGCAGGACGACCAGCATCGCGCCGCCAAGATGCATGTGGCCTTTGCGGTCCTGCGGCACGGGCCGGGCGATGTGACGGTAACGGCTGGCAACAGCGCGGAGCGGGCCGAGTGGCGGCGCCTAGTCCAGCCGGGGGGCTTCTACGTGGTCGATCGCGGGTACGTCGACTATAGCCTGTTTCAGGACCTGCATGACCTGCCGTGCCATTTCCTCTGTCGGGTGAAAGACAACGCCGCCTACGAGGTCCAGGAGGAGCGGGCTCTCACGCCGGCTGCTGTCCACGCCGGTGTCGTGCGTGATGTCCTCCTGCGTCGTTTGGGTACGCCCCATCACACGCGCTTGCTACCGCAGCCCTTCCGCCTGGTGCAGGTCGCAACGGGCAAAACGCGGCCAGATGGGACCCCAGACGTCGTGATCCTCGTGACGAATCGGTTGGACCTCGACGCGGAGTTCATTGCCCTCGCGTATCGGTATCGCGGGGCGGTGGAGCTGTTTTTCCGCTGGGTCAAATGTGTCCTGGGCTGCCGGCATTTGCTGAGCCAGGGGTTCAACGGGGTGCGCCTTCAGGTGTACGCCGCCTTTATCGCCAGCCTGTTGATCAGCCTGTGGGTTGGACAGGTGCCGACCAAGCGGACGTATGAGATGCTGTGCTTCTCTCTCAGTGGATGGGCCACAGAACCTGAATTGATTGCCCATATTGACCGCTTGCATCTGAAAGCTCCACCATCATGCAAAAAATGAGCCGGACACTATTGCATGCTGGGCATGAGGGGGGTTGGACAAAAGACCCCTTAATCAATGAGGCGCGTGAGGGGTGTGGATGTCCCGTAGACTGGATGCCTCAGCGCCTTTTTCGGCACGGCTACGATCGCTAGTCCATGTAGTGACAAAAACTTGCAACAGATCGTTGTTTCTTGCTCCAAAACTGCGGGAAGCCCGGGAACAACAAGACTATTATCGCTGCTTCTTTCTCCCTGTTTGTTATAAGCACTGTTACTTCTGCCCGCGCGGTACCTCGTGAGCCGCAATTGCCTGCAAGCGTAGCTGCAATGCTGCCTGCAATTGCCTCCAGAAGTACCTGCAATTGCCTTTGCTGCGCGCATCTGCGCGCACGAATTGCGAAGGGGCCTTTCTGGTTGTAAGCCCTTGATTTTCTTGGCGCCTTGGCCTGCCGCCCTGCCTGCCGGGAGCCCCGCGTTTCGAGCCTGACTTCCCCTCTTCTGCTTCTCAGTGTCTAGTTCGCAAATTGCCGGAGTCAAGGCTTCCCTTGCGGCTCCTGGTTGTCGGCCTTGACACCAACAATTTGCTCCTTGGGTGTGAGAAGCAGAAGAGGGGAAAAAGTGTATGCAACAGATTCTTAAAGATTTTAGTAGGGACATCATCACGCAGCTCTTCGGATGGGGGAAACCCAGGGATGGAAAACTCATTGTGACCCGTCATGCGGTCAATCGGATGTATGAACACCAGCTGGACGTTAACACCCTTGCCGATGTCTTCCGGCATGGTGAGGAGGGTACAAACGGCAAGATCACCCGGCAGTATGCCACCTACTCAGTCGGCCTCTACTACCGGTATGACGCGGGAGAAAACAAATATGTGATAACGACCTGCTGGAAGGGGGTGAGGGGAGCATGAAAACCTATTGTGTCCGGGTCTACATTCCCAGCTATTACGAAATTCAGGCAGAGAATGCAACCGAGGCCAAAGAGCAAGCGCTTCAGGAGTTCAGCAAAGAGCACAGCAGCTGGCTCATTCCGACAACTGAAGCCGTGGAGCTGATGGGGGAGGTTCTGCCTCTCCCGTAAAGCCAGGGCAAGGCTTTGCTCGCCCTTCCCGACACAAAGCGCTTTTCATGCACGCACTATGGTCTACTTACAGCACAGTAAATTACAGATTCAAGACAGCCGGCATGTGGCGAAGGTGTTTCTCGATATACTCGCTCTTGAGGACGGGATTGAACGGGAGAAAGAGCATTTCTATGTGATGCATCTTGATGTCAAAAGCCGGGTCAAACTCGTTGAGCTGGTGAGTCTCGGCACGCTGAATTATGCGGTTATTAGTCCCCGGGAGACCTTCCGGCGGGCTGTCTGCCAAGGCGCAAATGCTATTATCGTCGCGCATAACCACCCGTCAGGTGCGCCAAGAAGCGCATAAGTAGAGAGTATTCAATGAGATACCCTGCAAGGAGTGTACAGGTGGCTAGGGGGACAGGCGTCAGGACCCGAAGCAGAATGATGGCTGAAGCTCTCCCGACAATGTGGCATGGTGGGGCTCTACACCCACCAGTGCTGCTAGCCAGAGTGATGCCATGGCTACACAAGAAACTGCTGACTGACGCGCCGAAGGTTGGAACGTCGTCACGTAGAGCATTGGACGGAGTTACCGGATTCCTGGTCACGGAAGGGCCGGGATATTTTCTGATGGACTGGCAAGCGGCACTCCCAACACAACCCGCAAGCCCCGGTAACGAGCAAGGCAAAGAGCCGAGCCAGGCGTACAGGCAGAGCCTAAAGCATCATGCAGACGCTACTTATGTGAACTTGGGAACCTTGCCCAGCCCTCCTGAACGGAGTAGGTCAGCTTGCGACCCATGCTGGACAAGGGGCGGAGCCTTCGTAGTAGTCAGCGGCTGGGAAAGCCAGCCACACGGCGAAGGAAGGCAGTTAGGAACAGTGCTGGTCAATGCGAACTAAGCCGGAGTGAGGACGTATGAGCCAAGCGATAATGGCCCAAAAGCAAAAGACCCTGGCAGAAGCTGCCCAAGAACATCCAGAGCATAGGTTCACCAACCTATACAGTCTCCTGCACTGGGACTACTGGATACGGACAGCAATGGATACCGTTCTGGCACGACCCGGAAGCACCACAGCCGGAGTGGACGGCAAAGCACGTGATTACTTCAAGGACCACTACGAGGAGACAGTAAAACTCCTGGTAACAGGACTACGAAAGAAAACGTATGAACCGCAACCAGTCAGGCGGGTGCACATCCCCAAGAGCAACGGGAAACTGCGACCTCTAGGGATACCAGCGCTCCGAGACCGTTTCGTCCAAGAAGCACTCAGAGCCATCCTAGACCCTATTTTCGAGTCAGACTTTTGTCTGCACTCCTATGGGTTCAGGAAAGGTCGATGCACGATGGATGCCATCGCGGTCATTATGCCCCTCTTTAACCCAAGTGGGAAACACTTCTACGTTATCGAGGGAGATATTAGGAGCTACTTTGATACAGTACATCACAGGAAACTCCTAAGCCTTATCAAAAGACGGATCGCTGATAAGGACATAATTGACCTCATCTGGAAGTTCCTCAAAGCCGGAGTTATGGAAGGTCAGCTCTTTGCTAAAACAGAGCAAGGAGTACCACAAGGGGGGATCATCTCCCCATTACTCGCCAACATCTATCTCCATGAGCTAGATATGTGGGCAGAGAAAAAGTGGGACCTTAAC
The DNA here is from genome assembly GCA_048594805.1 of Candidatus Entotheonellaceae bacterium. Taxonomy (GTDB): domain Bacteria; phylum Tectomicrobia; class Entotheonellia; order Entotheonellales; family Entotheonellaceae; genus SXND01. The sequence goes on from JBMDXC010000459.1 coordinate 6,594, forward strand.
CCATACACCAGAGGGCGTATTAGAACAGCAGGAAGAGGCAACTATAAGATGGTCAGATATGCGGACGATTTTGTAGTTGTCAGCAACGGCACAATAGCCGAAGTCAAAGCTGTCAAAGAGGAACTGAAAGACTTCTTGAGCACATCGCTTCATCTGGAACTGTCCGAAGAGAAAACCAACATCACCCATATAAACGACGGCATTGACTTTCTTGGATTTCATATCCAGAGGATCAAACCGGAAGAACGATGGGTGGTACATCTCAGACCGACAGAAAAAGGTACCGAGCGAATCAAGGAGAAAGTCAAAGACCTGTCAAGACGAGGGTGGACATGGCTGGATGAATACATCCAACTGACGAGACTCAATGCCCTGGTAAGAGGGTGGGCAGAGTATTATAAGCACACCAGTCTGCTAGAGGATATAGAGGACGTCACAAGGTATGTATGGTTCCGACACCTCCAATGGCTGATGAGAAAGCATAAAGGGGCAAGGAAAAACGAACTCATCACAGCCAAAACGAAGGTCATCCATAACAGAACACGATGGACAGCCCAGATACAAGAAGGAGGGATAACCCTCGAAACGTATCAGTGGCTCCCCACGAGGAAAGAACTTCAACGTAAGCGATACCCCCAAAAAGGTAAAAAGGGCTTCAAACACCCGTATATCTGGGAGGAGGAGCCCGTTGAATTAGACTATCCGCAAGGGGAAACGGGACCAGCAGAGCATCTGTATACAGACACTATAGGGGCACGCTCCCGAGAGGAAGAACCCCACAACATGTCTGAGATAAAGCTCAAGGTCAAAATACGGGATCACTTCAGATGTCAGAAGTGTGGACACACGGGGAATAGTAGTCAACTCCAAGTGCACCACAAGAAAGGCATGACATCACACCGTATGCAAGACCTCGAAACGCTGTGTCAACGATGCCATCAATCCATAACAAGCCAGCAAAAGGTTTCCTAATGGAGAGCCGGATGCATGGAAACACGCACGTCCGGTGCGGAGAGAGGGGCAGAAGAGACCATGATGAGGAATCATCATATAGGCGCTTCCGCCTCTACTCTACGCGAGGCCGACCCCTCGGACGAGGACACCAAACTCACCAAGCTCCTCTTTGAGGCGGGAAACATCTTAGGGATCACGTTACTCGACCACATTATTTTCACCCCTACGCAGTTCTTCAGTTTCAGAGACAACCGCATGCATACCGTCAGTAATAACCACCCTACGAAGAAAGGAGGTGAAACAGCATGAATCAATGGACAGACATGGATGTTGTCTCAGCCTATACCCTCAAGCAGGCTCTAGCTGACGAGGTGTTGGTGGAAGTGTTCAAGAACCGCTGGGACAAGCTCACAGCTGGCAAGCCGATCGTCGCGACCGCACACCTTGCGAGAGAGGTGAGTCCGGCAGGGTTACTTGAGATCTGGAACGAGTACGTTGAGTGGCGCAAACATACCGAACCATTCCTCCCTGAGGAAGAGCGGTTGTTTCACATGCGGATGAATAGTCAAACGGTGTGGGTGATTGAGGACTCCGCAGCTTTCACGCTCATGTATCCGGTTGACTACTAGTGCTTCTGCCCACTACTAAGCACTACCGGTGCTTGGTAGGAGCAGGGACGCTACCCTGAGAGAGGAGGTGACACACATATATGACAGACTTTTTACCCAAAGACTATCAAGCGCCGGAGGTGCAGAGCAATTACATGACCCTTGAGGAGGGCGTCAACAGCTTCCGCGTGCTTACGCCGGCCATTGTCGGCTATGAGTGGTGGGTGGAAACGCAGGCGGAAGGCCGCCGACCCGTCAGGGTGCGAACGCTTGATGAGATCCCCGACGAGGTGCGGGAGGCGACGGACAGCCGGCAGAAGGCAAAACACTTCTGGGCGATGATCGTCTACAACTACAAAACCCAGACCATCCAGATTCTTGAACTGAAGCAAAAAACCGTGATGCGGGCGATTGAAGCGTTCGTCAAGAATCCCAAGTGGGGCGATCCGCAGCACTACGACCTGCAGATCGAGAAGGTGCGGACCGGCAGTCAGGAACGGGATGTGGAGTATAACGTCATCCCTGAGCCACCATCTGACTTGGATGAAGGGATAGTGGAACTGGCAAAACAGGTGCCCGTGCGCCTTGAGGCGCTCTATGACGGAGAAGACCCGTTTGCAGAGTCGCAAGAGCCGGCACAGGCCAAACGGCCAACGCATAACGGCCAGCGAGGTGCGTCTCGCCGGGCGCGCGCCTACTCCTAGTCTTCTTTGAAGTCTCAGCCAGCCACAGGCTGGGGCTTCAGCTGAAGATCAGGAAAGAACGGCAGATGTATATGAAAACAGAATATATCGAATTTCAGCTCACAGTGGGAAACGGTGACACATGCAAAGTCCGTTATTGCGATCAGTGGGGATCTCCCCTGTTTGGAAACCGGACAATACACTTTGAATTCAGGGATTGCCTGTCAGTCTCACAGACAAAATATAGAAGTGAATTCCGCATAGTTGGAGACTCAGAATTAACACCCTAGCGCCATAATGTGAGGCTTTAAGCAGCTTTAGGAGTTTTTGCCATCTTCACCTTCACCTTATGCTCGACTTGGTTCGTCATGACCCGTAACCGTAACGCCTGCTGCAGCTGAAAAATACTCCAGGGTTTGCCAGGCACAATCTCGTGATGACACACGCGCAGCACCAACAAGTAGGCCAGCACGGCGATGCCCAGAGATTTTTCACTCCGGTCCTTGTCCCCACTGACTTGGTGCTCGCCCAGGCCCAAGCCTGATTTGAGTTCCCAATGCAGCACCTCCACGGACCAACGCTTTTGGTAGATACCCACGATTTGACTCGGCGTCAGCGCGGCCAGATTGGTCACCAGGATTTTGGTCTGTTTGGGGCCCAGGTTTCGCCCGCGTTTACTCAGCACCACAGTGACATCACCCACATGACGCAAACCCAACTGCGTGTGATACGTCCAAAAGGTTCGGCGGCCTCTACCAGTGGTCTCTCTGGGAACCCGTGTGCGTTGGTAATACTGATGCGGCACATGGGTCACGAGGTTTTTGAGCGTTTTCTCTTCCACGGTTTTCCAGGTGCGGGCGATGGCAAAGACGAAGGCCCAACGGCGTGCTGCATCGGCCTGGTCCCGGTCT
>JBMDXC010000046.1:0-5029 GCA_048594805.1 Candidatus Entotheonellaceae bacterium
TGGAGGAGGCACGTCAACGTGCGGCGCACAACGGCATTCCCTGGGAATGGTTTCAACACCAGGTCATCTGCCTGCCTGAGTTCATGCACATGACGCTGCAGTATCTCGATGAACGCCACGGCGGCATTGCCGCCTATGTGCAGCGCATTGGCCTCAGCCAGGAGCAGTGCGCCCGCCTGCGGCACGCCCTGGTCGAGTGAGCGCCCGGGCAGCGATGCACCAGTCACTTTCCTGCGGTCGGCTTCACTGCCCGTATAGTAATGAGCACCTCGTAATCAGGATCGCAGTAGTCGAGCTCGTCCTGACGTAGCTCCTCTGACACCAGCCCGTGTAGGAAGGCCATGGCGGCGAGTACATTGCCATGCGCTTGCACGGTGACATGCGACACAGGAAAAACCTCAGTAAAGAGCTTGTGCGCGGAGAGGGATGTAAAACGCCAGTACTCGCCCCAGTGGTCCATGTCCCAGCGGGCGATCTGGCTGATGCCGTTGCCTGTGGCCAGCAATACCCCGCCGGGCTTCAGAATGCGGTACAGGGTACGTAGGGCCGCACGCACGTCATAGATGAACTGTAGAGTCTGAGTGAAGATGACACAATCAAAGGTCTCTGACGGCAGATGATCAGCACAGGTGAGGTCAGCCGTGATCGTGGCGCCCGGATGCTGCGGTGAGACATGCAGGATATCTGACTGTTGGACGTGTGTGCCACCGAACTGCCGTGTATATGTATTGTCAGCGACTTCGAGTACGTGGCCGTGGATGTCAGCCGCATGGCGTGCTAGGAATGACTCGATATAATAGCGGTCGATACACTGCCCCCATTCTGAGCCGAAGATACGGCCGATGGGCTGCAGTCGGCGTAAGGAGCCAAAACGTACCCGCCCGACGGGAGGATGACGCGGCGGACTCTGAGGGGATTCCCGCCTCCACAGGCGTGTGGTATAGCGCTGGAGCGTGCGCAGCGCAGCCTTCACCAAGGCACCTCCATGGCTCATACGAGTTCTAGATGCGCCTCAGTCGGCGTACATGCGACTCCGTTGATCGGCACCATATCTTGCGGGCAGGCCGAGAAGGCGACAACGCACTCCAGCTCGGCGCGCAGCAGAACATAGTCCCCTGGCTGACACCCCGGCGGTTCAAAAGTCAGGCTGCCATCAGCTTGCACTGGAATGTTCATAAAGAGGTTCCAGGGGGAGGGCGTCTCAGACGCCTGGAGCCCCAGCGCTGCGAGCGCCGCGGCGAGATTATCTGTGCAGTTATCGTGGTACGTCGTGCAGCCCAGCAGGGCGTAGCGATAGCGGTCACAGGCCGCTATGAGGGTATCGTGTATCCCAGGTGAGGTATCCTCGACGAGCGTCAGGATCGGGCGGCGCTGGTTCGTGACCAGGCTGTCACCGACGCGTACCATGATCTGGCTCAAGGCTGTACGCGTGTGCTCCATGGACATGCACTCCGTGAGCGCGGCGCTGTGAAAGGCCCAGGTGTCGATGACCTGCTGGCCGTGAGTGTTGATGACCTTGATGTGCTGGCCACGCCTGAGCGTCATGGCCTTGCCCTGTCGTGCTGGGATGGTGATCAGTGATGCCATGTAGGGACCTCCGGGGTCTACGTTAGCGGGTTTACCTGGGGCCGACCATCGGGCATAATCGTGGCCCGGTAGGTGAGTCGTATACGGTCTGGCATGGAGAGGATCATGGCTTGGTTACCTCCAACAGATACGCGCTTTGCCTTGTGGAGGAATGTATGAAAATTGTCATTACTGGTGGTGCCGGGTTTTTGGGGCGGCGTCTGGCACGTACCCTATTACAGCGGGGTACACTCATTGGCCCCAGTGGCGCCGATGAGCCCATTGATACCATAGTGGTATTGGACACCGTCACGCCAGAGCCGGCCATCACCACTAACCCACGTCTGCACGTGGCTATTGGGGATATCACGGACCGTGCGACCCTGGCCCAGATCATCGATGACCGCACTACCAGTGTCTTTCACTTCGCTGCAGTCGTGAGCGCGGCGGCCGAAGCTGATTTCGATCTGGGTATGCGTATCAATCTGCACGGCACCCTGGCAGTGCTTGAGGCATGCCGCGCGCTCTCCCGCCCCCCGCGGCTCGTCTTCACCAGTTCCATCGCCAGCTTTGGTGGCCCGTTACCTGCCGTGGTGGATGATACGACCCCGCAGACGCCACAGACCTCCTACGGCGCCCAGAAGGCTATCGGAGAACTGCTCGTGCACGACTACTCGCGTAAAAATTTTGTCGATGGACGGGCCGTGCGCTTACCAACCATTGTCGTGCGGCCTGGGAAACCGAACCGAGCTGCCTCATCGTTTGCGAGCAGCATCATCCGTGAACCACTCACGGGTCTGGACGCGCTATGCCCGGTGTCGCCTGAGACCCGTATGGCGATCTTATCGCCACGCCAGGCTATCGCAGCCTTTATACGGGCCCATGACCTCCCAGCGGCAGCGTTTGAGCACACCCGTTCCCTCATCGTGCCCGGGCTCTCCGTGCAGGTCAGCGACATGGTGGCAGCGCTGCAGCGCGCCGCCGGAGCCCAGGCGGTGCAACATATCCGTTGGCAACCGGATGCCGAAATCCAACGGATCATCAGTAGCTGGCCTGGGGCCTTCACCTCGCAGCGAGCCTTGCGTCTTGGCTTCCAGGCCGATGCCAGTATTGACGCCATCGTGCAGGCATTTATTGAGGACGATTTGCCGGCGCAACGCGCCACTATCTGAGCATCTGGCTGTATAACATACCCGTAGTCGTGCGTAAAGACCGCTGACGCTGACACGTCTTGCGTGCCAGGAAGCGATGCGCTAGGATGGGCCACCGTTGGTCGCCCTCAAACTGCTTGCTAACCAGGAGAAGGAGTCCAGATCATGGCCGTCTATGATTTCCGTCAGTACACATTAAAACCTGGTGCCACCCCTGAGTATATGGCTGCTGTACGTGAGCTAGCGTTGCCGATCCGGCAGAAATACGGCATCAAACTGGCTGGCTGGTACTACAGTGATGTCGGAGAGCTGAACCAGGTGGTGCATATCTGGGCATATCAGGATTACGACCACCTGAAAGAGGCCAAGGCGAAGGTCGCCGCTGACCCTGACTGGTCGCAGAAGTATGTGCCGCGGGTGCACGGGCTCATCGTGGCGCAAAAGACCTACCTCATGTTATCGCCTGATTTTGCCCCGCAGCCCTTCTAGTCAGCCAGGGCAGGGAGTCCTCGTTAGTAGCATGACATTGCTATCGCTCCCAGGGCTCGTGCTGGGAGCGATGGTCTCTCACGCATAGGTATCACACCATGTCAGAGTTGCGTATGCATCCTGCTGATCTCCATCTGAGCCCTGAGGTCATTGGCTACCAGCGCTTTCTCTTCGTCCGGCTACCGCCAGGCGGGGCTGATGGCGCACTTGCTGACGCGCTAGACGGTCTAGGCAAGGGCATGGAAAACATGCACGATGTCACAGGGTACCCGTCAGAAGACGCCTGCCAGCGGGGACGCTTTCAGTTCCTGCGGGCAGAGCCCACCCTCAGCACGGCACGGGACCTCCCCCACCCGGCCATCTTGAGTGCGCACGCCCTTATCCGGCTCGAAGGTGCGACGCTTGGGCCTCTCTTGTGCTACGAGGAAGGAGTGCGTGAGCTCATCGAGCCCCGCGGCGGCACGGTAGAGACCCTGGCAGGTGTGCAAAGACCCCGCAGCTATACGAGCTATGCCATGAGCCAGTTTGCTTACGCGCCAGCGCTCGCGCCTCAACCTGGGGTGGTGTGCCCCATGGGGGTAGTGACTCCCCAGAACAAGACGGCCGCCTGGTGGGCCATGGACTGGATGCAGCGCGAGAGTTTTTTCCTGCCCCGCTATGACGCCCAGGCACGTCTTATTACTAAGGGGCATGCCCTGGCCGCAGCGGCGGGGATCCCCTACATCGTCCGCCGTAATGTGCATGCCCCTGAGCATTATGGACGTGAAGGAAATTATGATTTCGTGCCGTATTTCGAGTTCGCTGAACAGCATGCCGCCATCTTCCGCACGGTCATGGCAGCGCTGCGAGATACGGCCCAAAATCCGGAGTGGGCCTACGTTCGTGAAGGACCCGAATGGTGGGGCCGCCGCGTGGGATGCGCTGCCGTTCTCTGGGAAAACTGACCTGGGTTGCATGACCCCACATAGCCAGCTTGGGCTGCGCCATGTGGTGTTGGTACACCGCGAGGAGCATGGGTGCAGGACTATATTCACGTCGGCATGACGGCTGCGCTGACTGGGAGGTATCGTCTGCCTGGGCGTCAGGCATTGCTAGGCGCCCAGGCCTGGGTGGAGGATACCAACCGTGCGGGTGGCGTCTGGCTGCAGAGTAGTCGAACACCACTGCCCGTACGCTTGACGTCCTATGACGACGCGAGTGCGCCCGAGCAGTGTGCTGCCTTAACTGAGCGTCTTATCACTGAGGATCAGGTCGATATCTTACTCGGTCCCTACTCTAGTGGTTTGGCGCTCAGAGCCGCAGAAATTGCTCAGCGCTTGCAGCGTGTGCTGTGGAATCATGGTGGCGCTTCCGAAGCCATCTACACACGTGGCTTTGCCTGGGTAGTGGGGATTTTGTCCCCCCCCAGTACCTACTTTCACAGTGTGATTGATTTTGTGCAGCACACACGACCCTCTGCTAGCCATGTCGCCATTGTCCACTCGACGGCTGGAGCCTTTCCCAAAGACGTTGCCGCTGGTGCCGTGCAGTATTGTCAGCAACAGGTATTCGAGGCCGTTCACACCTATCCCTATCCTGCTGGGACAAATGACTTTACGCCGATTCTGAAGCAACTTGAGAGCGCTGCCCCAGCGGTAGTGCTGAGCGTTGGCCGCATTGAAGACGATCTGCGCTTTGCGACACAGTACTTACAGCACAACATTCCTGCTGAGGTTGTAGGGCTCATCGTCACGCCACTGACGCTGTTTCGTGATACCCTCGGCAGTGCTGCGGCCCGTTTCGTGGGGCCGAGTCAGTGGGAGCCGGCGATGGTGACTGAGCCT
>JBMDXC010000460.1:0-4177 GCA_048594805.1 Candidatus Entotheonellaceae bacterium
CCTGTGCTGTATGAGCTTGCTCCCCTTCTTATGCATCCCTCGTGCCACGGTCCGCTGCAGCGCTCAGAAAAATGGGTGGTGCGGCTCGTGGCCAGGAAGACCGCCGACTACACAAAGAGCTCCGCGCCCGGCGCGCGGATGCCTCACCCTTCAGGACGCATCCACGTTATCAGAGCGATAAGATCACAGTGATGAGGCAGGCACCTTCCTCAGCGGGCCAGAAGCCCGAAGATCTGATAACGGGCACTATGTCAACCTTGCAAGCCGTGTTTTTCCTGGCATGAGGGCTATGACATGTGGCAAGACAGCCGCCGTGCGTGGTGAGACCTTCGAAGCTCTGTGCTTACGAAAGTTTACCCTACCAGTTTGGCGCCTGCGTGATCTGTGGCGCGGACAAGAGCGGCTCGACAAGAATGACGAAGGGCATACACGCAAAGCAACACAGGAGGCAAGTGCGGTCGTGCCATTCCCGGTGCCGAGCAGAAAGGGATGCTCACCCCTCTCCGCTTCCCAGCCTTGCCAGATAAGTGACAGCATGTTTCCCGTGTCGCGTTCAGGGAGGCGTGTGAAGCCACCATACAAGCGATGGCACCAGTTGGGCTGCCACTTCAGTGGTACCATGGTGCTCTTGCGCCCCCTATGCAGATCTGGTCGGTGGCGTATGCATCAAGCGCTCTGGGTTTGGCTCTGCTGTGTACACGCCAGATCCACGGCATTATCATATCACCGCAAGGAGTCTCGCTATGACGTTTGACGACTATCAGGCGTGTTTGAACGCGCTGTTCGCGGCGGATCGTCAGCTCAATCTGGTGCAGGCCCGGTTTGCCGCTAGCGACGCCGCCGGCGCCACCCTCGATGCGTTCCAGCTCCTGCGCCTGGCCATGGTGCAATGCCTCGAACGGCTGGAGCAGCAATATGCACGACAGTACCCGGACCACGCGCTCGCGGATGTCTGCGCCCTCCTGGAGGCCCAGCGTGCTCCTGAGGGCCAGCGCGATGGTGAGCTCGTCTTGCAGGACGTGCTCCGGCGCCCCGCGGCGGAAACGCGGTCCCACCCCCCCGCAAGGCACGACCGCTGACCGCCAGCCCACCGCCCTCCCGGCGCTTGCGCACTGCTCCGGGCACGGTGCACCCGGACGCGTGACAGCCTGCGCGAAGGCCCTCCAGGCCATGACCCGGCTGACGAGGGGCAGCCTGCATAGGTGGTCGCACGCATGTTGGCAGAGGCAAAACCCGCCTGGCGGTCACCTTGGCACGCGCGTCTGCCACGGGTGAAGACCAGGCGGCCACGCTGGCCGCCCCTCGCCGGGCCAGCCTTGGCGTCCCTGCCGAGCCCGACGAGTACGAACCCCTCCTCAGGGGCAGGATGAGCCACGGCCCCGCTCCACCCAGAGAGGAGGGCGTGGATGTCTCGGGGCTTTGGTGCTATGCAGCGCCCTCGTTGAAGGATGGTTTTTCATACCGCTATTGCAGAGCGAGGTCGCAAAGCGGCACTCCTCTTTCCGATAACCCCGTCTTATCGGAAAGAGAGTAGGCGTCGAGAAGAGGTGTTAGAGACAGGTGTCTACTCCCCCATTACTGAAGTCATATTTGGAAAGATATGATATAATAATAGTAGTATGCAAACTATTGCATCACAGGACCAGCTTAATAGAATCGAACATCGACTACAGCGGGTAACGGAGTTACTTGAGCTTTTACTTGGGAAGATCGCTCAAGAAGATGAGAGCATCTTTGCCACACTTGTCCACAGCGACCGATTTCAACAGGAACTGAAAGAGGCTGTAGAGACGCTGCAAACAGACCCTGCACAGTTTACTGACCTGTACGAGGCATACAGACAACAAAAGATAGCATGACCTACCGTGTTCTGACTCACAGCCGCCGTATTGAAAAAGACTTCCTGCGGATCATCACCGACTTTAGCGAAGACGAGCAAAATACCATTTGGCAAATCCTTCGTACGCATCCCAAAGGCAGCGGGGAAACCCACTGGACAATGAAAAAGGTGGATCGGGCTCTCTGGCAACTTGACTTGCCCTCGGGGTACCGCCTGGAATATACGGTTGTCGATATAGACCGCGTGGTACTCGTCCTCTTCATTGGCAATCATGATGATGCCGCCGCCTATTTGCGCGGGAAAAAGTAACCCCCTCCCTGTCTCAGAAACTCACCAGTCTTCTGTTACACTTCCCTCCTGGCAGCACAAGCGGCACGTTTCCCCAGCCTGTCACAAGGTGGATGACACGAGAACAGGCTGTTTGTGCTGCTTCTTGTCTTTCCTCCCTTGCCTCTCCATACACAAAATGCCACTCAATACTGTATTACGGTAAAAAAGCTTTACGGCATTTTAGCGTGATGAACAGAAAAACGGTTATTGACAGTAATACTGTAAAACTGTACGATACAGGAAAGCGGTAGAATACCATAGTGCATGAAAGTAGCTACAGCATGAGAATTATCGCGATTGCCAACCAAAAGGGGGGAGTTGGGAAAACCCCGATCACGGTCAATTTGGGCTTTGCGCTGGCACGGGCAGGCTATAATATTCTTTTAGTTGATTTTGACCCGCAAGGGAGTTTAAGCGAGTACTTTCTGGCCGAGCAAGCCAATCTCCAAGACATCACGGTCTATAACGCGCTCTCAGACCTCCAGCGCATTGACCCCCTTGTTATTACCCCACAGATCACCTTACTGCCCGCGCATGATGAACTGGCAGGGGCGGAGCTGGAACTCCCGGGCAAAGTGCATGGACAAAAGCGCTTAGCGAGAATGTTACGTCTCTATGAGGCGGACTATGATTTTTGTCTGGTGGATTGTCCACCGAACTTAGGCATTTTAACCATTAATGCGCTCGCCTCAGCCCATCAAGTCGTCATTCCGGTCAAGACGGAAATCTCGGCCTTCCGCGCCTTAAAACGCATCAAAAATACGATCAAGGATATTCTGGAGAGTGACCTCAACGGCGGTCTCACGGTGTGGGGCATCCTGCCGACCCTTTATAACGTCACCAAAGCCCATCATAAGGAAGTGTTACAAGCGCTCCACGCGACGTACGGGGCAGAGGTCTATGAGGAAGAGTCGCGGGATACGACCAAATATAATGATGCCGCTGTCCTCAAGACCGATGTGAGCGCCTTGGATAAAGCCTTAGGCGCCTATTGGGATCGACTCGCAGCGACGCTGGTGGAAGGGAGGAAGGTGTAAGAGTTTATGGCACGACGACCAAACGCCTATTCACAACTGATTCAGGAAGGCCGCAGTATGCCACAGAAGGACGTCACACCGCCCACAGAGAGCGGTAATACCGTAAAACAGCAAAGCAGTAATACAGTAAAAAGCAGTAAAACGGTAAAGATTACGATCTACCCCAGCCAAGCACAACTCGACAAACTCTACGATTTTATGGAAGCCTACCGGCGAAAGACCGGCATCAGGATCAATCAGCAGGACTTGATTCGACGCATTATTGACGTCGCAGACATTAATACTGTTTTGCCGTAATACGGTTATACACCGTAAAGCGGTATAATGCGACATGTAGTGCGTATGCTATGCTCACTTCTATGTATAGTTTTTTTAATACTAAAGAAGCGGGAGCGCGTCTCAGAGTCAGTGAATCAACGGTACGACGGCTCTTTCGAAGACATCAATTGCAGGGTTTGAAGGAGGGGAGAGCATTGAGATTTACCGAAGAGAATATTGTGACGTTCATTGAACGTCATCGAGAACAGGTAGAGCCAGAGCACCAGTAGACAAGCATGCTCTCTCCTCAAGCCGCAAAAATGAGCTTCACCTGATAGAGTAGTATTTACTTTGATCCAATAAGTGAGGGATTGACTTTAACCTAGCAGTTGTTATATGTTAGTGGTGAGACCAACAAAAAAGGCTTTACTTTTGGTAGAAAAGCAAAACCTGAGAGACGTAAGACATCCTCAGAATATCAGCTTTTGTACTCTTTGTCAAGCCCCAGGGTTTGTATGGTCAAAATGCTTATATGCCCAGCAGCAACGATATAGTCTTAGAAGCATCCAGTACAAACTCCGCCAACAGATCCTTTACCTCAGTGCGAAGTTAAGCCGACCGTGTCGGCCCGGCTTACCGTTGTGGCTATCAACACTTTGCCTGTTTCGTATTAGCTGCTGCATTTGACCTCTCTATGGCATGGTTGCTTATC
>JBMDXC010000461.1:0-13801 GCA_048594805.1 Candidatus Entotheonellaceae bacterium
CTCCCTCAGGGGGTGGCAAGTTTGCTGTGGAATCAGTGGCAACTTTGCCGTGGAATGCGCGGCAACTTTGCTATGGAATCAGTGGCAAGTTTTGCGTGGAATCGGTGGCAACTTTCGTATGGAACGGGTGGCAACTTTCGTATGGAACGGGTGGCAACTTTCGCGCGGAATACGCAGACACGTACATCACGCTATCAGATCACGGGATGAAAGTCTCGCTCGTCAACAAAGCAGACGCATTCACTCTTGAGCCTGTGGTGGGGGATGTGACCCGCGTGGGCATTGAGATCACCAATAGTGAGACCGGCGGCCCGCTGCCGGTGGCCAGGGGCTATACCCTGCGCCTGGTCTGCACCAATGGCGCGACAGTGCCCACCGATACCAAGCTCTCCCGGTTTAGCAATGATTGGCGGTGCTCGTGGCAGTGGCGTTTCGACACATTCGCGAAAGCGTTGCGAGATCTCATGCAGGACATGCAGGCCAGGTGCGCCGCCTTGCAGGCGGCGTATACGCGCATGATCGAGTCAGAGCTTGATGATACCCAGTTTTATACCTGGTACCGCAAAGTCCAATACCTCTCCCGCAGCCTGACGGTTGGGAGCGACCAGATCGACCAGATCTTCGGCGTGGACGCAGAGAAGCGCCAAGAATTCTTCACCCGCGTTCGAGAGCGCCAGCGCGCGCTGCGCTCGGGCACTGCGGCGGTTATTGCACCGCCGCAGCCCACAGGCCTCATTGCCTATGAGGTCTTCAACGGCATTACGCAGGCCGCGCGCGATGAAGTGCACTATCACCGGCGTGTTGGCCTTGAGAGTCTGGCAGCTGATGTCGTGAGCGTGTTCATGCCGTCCCTGAATTGATGCGCTACTTATGGAGAGGGACTGCTCGTGCAGCCCCTCCCAATGCGTTGACCGACATCGTATATCGTATAAGGAGGTGATCCAGAACAATTTCCGGATTTGTCCCTGCGGGGCGAAGGCGCACTTCGTCCCCGCGCTCACAAGGTTGAGTAACACAGTGATCCAGCATATCCACTGCATGGGGCACTGCCCCTAGAGGAGAAAACCATGAGTTACGTACGCCCCGAAGGGCTACCTGATCTGGAAACCCACGCCTTTCTCATACTGGATGGGTCATCCTCGATGGGTGAGAAAGAACTGTGCACCGGCGGACCCAAGCACAAACGGGTGGCCTGGCTGGCGCAGGAGGCGCTGAACCGTCTTGACGACCCCCAATACGCGGACACCCTCCTCACTATTTACGGCTTTTCCGCCGGCCGCACGGGCGTGAAGATCATCACGCTTCTTGAGGGCCACCACCCCTATAACCTGAAGTCCTACACGGGCAATACGGACCTGACGCCCTGGGACCTGTTAAGCCCTGAAAACCAGGCTCGGGGGATGGGGGGCACGACACCCATTGGCGCTGCGCTTGCCGTCGCACGGAAGCAGGCGGAGGCGTGGGTGAATGCCGCCTCAGGCCAGGTGCAGCGCCGCGCCGTTCTTTTCCTGTTGTCTGATGGTATGTGCGATGCGGGCCAATCCGGATTGGAGCAAAAACAGGCCTTGGAGACCTTCAACGCGACCTGTGAAAAGGGCGAGATCAGGCTTTCGACCATTGGCTACTTCCAGTCTGCCGAGGGCACAAATCCAGTGGAGGACGAGGGGCGCCGGCTCCTCAGAGAATTGCCTTTAAATCCCGCGGTGTATTTCGAATCACACCAGGTTGAGGAGATCCTTGGCTACATCCTCTGGACGATCACCCAGGTGATGGAGCAACACGCCGCGTAACCCCCTACGGAAAGGAGCCCCCCGTGAAGCCGCTTCCCGCTCAGATGACACGACAAGGGTGGATTGTTGCCGGCCTCCTGCTCTTCGCGCTTGGCGTCCTTCCGGGGGTGTGTGCCGCGGCTCCTGCGGCCTATCCGAAGTGCCCGGGAAGCGGCCCGCTTGCCGTCAACGCGCCCTACTGTCTCCACCAGGTGTTGCCTAGGCAAACCCTGGGCAGTCTTGCCACTCAGTATGGCACCACACCTGAGGCCATTATGCAGGCCAACCAGGAGCCCCGCGTGTCTGGGCACAAACGCCTCACCGACGCAAACCTGCTTCGGGCCGGGGAGCGCATCCTGATCCCCACGCCCTCGCTCGCTCCCCACTCCCCCGAGCCCAAGGAAACGCTTGTCGCTGCTTCCAGCTCCCCCATCGAACAACCTATCCCTCCGCCTGTATCGGACGTGCCTGCCACGCTGCCTGCAGCGCCAGCCCGAAGCCCGGACCCGGAGCCCCTGCCGCCTTCATCCATGGTACGGATGCTCGCTCTGGCCTCAGGCAGCGCAGTTGCGGTGTTGCTCATCGGGTTTGTCCTCGTCCGGGCGAGTTTTAGTCGTGCCCCGCACCTTCTTCACCCATCCCGGACAGCGGGACAAGAGACGCCTCAGCTGCTGATTGTCCCTGAGCGCGTACCTGCCGCGACGCCTCAAGCAGGGAACACGCTCATAGATGTCCACACAGTCATCCAGTATCTCTCAACCCCTAAGGAGGAGGATTGTATGCTGGCTGCCTCCAACGAATGGCTCTCCGCGCTGGCGGTTGCCGATGGCGCGAGTATCTGCCGAGGCCCTGGCGGAGAGATATCCGGCGGGGGCGGGGAGGCCGCGCGGATTGCGGCGCAGGCAGCGCTCACCCATCTGACAGACCGGACGCATCCCGCGCTCACGCTTGAGGCGATGCTCACGCTCTTGTCGGAGTGTTTCGCCGCCGCGAATACCGCACTTTTAACCCATAACGGTAACGCTCCACTCCCTGGCGCAACCACCCTCATCCTGGCCGCCCTGTGGCAGGCGGGGGACGGGCGCTGGTACTGGCTCTATGGCAATGTGGGCGATGGCGTCCTCTCGCTCATCCACACCCGTGAGCGTCTTGCCGGCTGGCCGGTGGAAACGCCACTGTTAACCAAACAGGCTAACGGCCTGAGAACGATCACCCTGCCAGGTTACACCACGCACGGCTTCCAGCCCTCGGTAGGCCTCAAGCCCCATAGACCCGGGGATATTCTGCTGCTGGGCTCGGATGGCCTTGCTCACCTGGATGCCGTGACCAAACAGTGTGACCGCCTGACTCTTCCTAACTACCTGTTGCGGGAGAGCCGGCAAGACCCCTCACGCTTGGAGACCACCCTGGCAGGCCTGCGGGAGAGCCGCCAGGACGCGTCCTGGCAACATGCCTTTGCCGCTGACGACACGACCATTGGCCTGATCTGGGCCGAGGAGACACACGTATGAGCGAGACGATTGTAAGTAGCCGCTACGGCAAGCCCCTCACGCTTGCCAAGCAAGTGAACCGGGGAGGCCAGGGTCGAATATTCGAGACCGATGACCCGTGCCTTTTGGTCAAGCAATTTGAGCCCTCCTTTATTACTCATGATCCGGTCCTCCAGGAGGTGGTGCAGCGCAACGCAGCGCGCGCCTACCCGGCCTTCTCGCAGGTCAATAAAGCCACCCACGTGGAGCTCAAGAGCCTGCCGCGCGAATTTGTGCGGGTGCACAGTAAGCCCGCGTATGTCATGGAGAAAGCGGAGGGGCAGCTTTTGCAGGCGCTCCTTCGGGACCAGGCCCTGACCCTCCCGGAGCGGCTGCGTATCGCCCTGGCCCTCGCCCGGGCCTTAGCGCTCCTGCATGCGGCGCAAATGATCCACACGGACGTGCATCCGGACAACTACATTGTCTTCAGCGCCCCGACCGGCTGGATTGTCATCGTCATTGATATCGACGGGGGCGGGCTTTTAAGCCCCCCCGGCCCCATCGATCCGATGTCCCAGCCCAAACGCGTCTATAAGGCCCCGGAACTCTTCATCATGAAGTGGCCGGAGCTTCGCGCGAAGGGTTTGTTCTTCGACCCTGATCGTTGGGCTCTCGCTGTGCTCCTCTATCAACTTCTCGTTGATTATCAGGGGCCGTTTTGCTCCGCCGCCACGCACCCCGATCAGTCAATCACCAATTACACCCCCTACGCGCCCTTTGCCTACCGCGATCCCGAGGCGTCCTGGCCGCTGCCCTGGCAGGAGGCGCTCTTCAAGCGTACCAGCCTACCTGACCCTGTGGTCTCGCTCTTTTATACAACCTTTCAGCACCGCTTCCTCTGCAAAGAGCAGAGATCGCGGCCGGCTGCTGCGGACTGGGAGGCGGCCCTTGTGAGCGCGATCACGCCGCCACCGCCTGTACCCGTTTCGACCCTTCGTGTCCCGCCCCCACCCCCGCTGAGGGGACCAGCACCCCCGAGCGCCAGGAGCCAGGGGTGGGCTGCCAAGGCACGCAGGATGTGCCTGAGCCTCGGCGTACGGCTCACCCGTGCGCTGCGCTGCGCCCTCGTGCCTAGGTACGGCGCTCTCAGATGGCTGCCGGCTGTTGCCGGTGTAATCGGCCTCGGGCACCCGGCCTTCATCGCCCCAAGCCAAGCGGAGGCGCCACTGGTCCGGCCGATTTTACGGGCCGGAGAGGACGTGGCTCCTCTCAGCAACCTCAGAGGACACATCATGCTGCCTACTCCCGCACACAACACCTCACCCGTCTCCCTGGCGCCCAAATCCTTCGCCACAGCCTCCGCTTCCCCGGTGGTCCTCAAGGAGCGGGAGGAGGAGATCATCCGAGCCTGTGCCCTCTACCAGTATCTTACGGTCGTGGATCTATGTTTCGTCCTGGGACTGCCCACTTCCCGCAACTACGTGCGACGACTCGCCGCGCGGCTGGCAGGCAACACCGACCACGCGGAGGGCCACTACCTCTATCGCTTCGCGCTGCCCCAGCGCTCCGGCGGGAATGCGCTGCGCGTGTATGTGCCGGGCGCGGCTAGTCAAACGCTCTTTCTAGTCGGGCCAGAGACAGAGGGGTTTGTCTGGAACAACCCCGCCGTGATGCAGGGCTATAGCTACTCGTATGTGCTCCATAACCTTGCCGTGACACGCCTTGCCATTTGCGCGGCCCTCGTGTGCCAAGACTATCCGGCTTACTACCTGGCAGAGACGCGGCTTTGTTATGAGATGGCCGCCACGCCGCCCCGGCTCAACCTGGGTCCGGAGGGGCAGGAGGCGACCAGCGCCGTCATTCCCGATTTATGGGTGTCTCTCAGACGAATCGGGAGTGACTCAGGTCACGCGCTGTGGTTTGAGGTCGATAACGCCACGGAGGCGAAAACCGCCTTCCAGCGGCGCCTCCGGGCCAGGCTGAAGCTGATCGAGTCTGAAGCATACACGGCGTATTTCGGCACCCCGGCTGTGTGTCTCCTCTACGCCGTGGTCGGCAAGGACGAGAAGCTTCGCTGCCGGCGTCTTGAGACCCTTTGCAAATGGACAACTGACCTCTTAACGCAAGAGGGCCTGACGCACTGGGCCTCGACTTTCTACTTCACGACAATTGAGTACGAGACACTGTATGCTCACCGGGGCGAACTCTTTTTTGCGCCGGTCTGGCACCAGCCGGACCAACCGCGCCCCGTGGCTCTTTTGTCACTCCCTTTCATCCAGGAGACACCCCATGATTCGAAGACTCTTACGCCGTCTCTTGTCCCCACCAAAGCCTAAGAGTTGCCAGCCGCCTGGCGGCCACGCTCCCGAGACGGCCGAGGAGAGGAAACGCCGGGAGCTTCAGGAGCAACTGGACTCCTGGCTCTCGCCCCTCAAATCCGATCCTAATGAGCGCGAGGCCTTCGCGTTTCTTCAGCGGCTCTTACGGCACAACCCTCAGGATCCTCTGGACAGCGTGGAGGTTTCAGCTCACGCCATCTACCAGACCTTTGTGTCAAGCGTTGCCACCGGTAATCTCGAGTTTTTAGTGGAACGAATCCTCGACACGAGTGAGCCTTCTGAGATTACCCAAAGCCCCGACCTCATTTCCTCCCTGGCCCGGCTCTATGGCGAGGATGCTCCAGCGCGCGTCCTCTCGCTCCTTGAGGCAAGCCTTGCGCAGCGTGAACTAGAGCGTCTTGCGACCGTGCTGGGGACAGACGTGGATACCTCTAAGCCCGTCGCTATTCCCTTTAACGCGCGTTTTCAGGGGACATACTGTATTGGTTCTACAGGCACCGGGAAGACGACGCTTCTCTTGCAGATGATCCTTTCAGATATATATCTCAAGAGAGGGATCTGTTTGGTCGAGCCGAGTGGCGACTTAGTCCGGGCGGTCATTGCCGGAATGCCTCAGGAGCGCCTCGGAGACGTCATTTACCTGGATCTGACTGATAGTACCAGCGCCTTTGGCCTCAATTTCTACGAGGTTGAGCCCGGAGCGGACGCGACTGAGGTCGCCAAGGTGGCCAGTTTCGTGATGCACCTGTTTGAAACAGTCTGGTCAGTACAGACAGAAACGACGCCTCGTCTGGCCATGGTGCTGCGAAACGTCACCCGCCTTTTGATCGAAAACCCCGGGATGACGTTTGCGGAGATAGGTTTGCTGCTGTGGGATGACGGGGTACGGGAAAAACTCGTCCGTCGTGTCTCCAATACCCAAACCAAACTCTTCTGGTCTCAGTACAACCGGAAAGCGCCCCGGGACCGGGAGGAGCTGATCGCCTCCACCATGAACAAGGTCGATTCGTACCTCAATGAGCCCTTAGTCTCTAGAATTGTCTCGCAATCCGCCTCCACGATCAACGTGCGCCGCATCATGGACGAGGGAAAAATACTCCTCGTCCATTTAAGTCCGCAGCTGGAAGAACCAAGCCGTTTGATCGGTGCCCTGATTCTCGGGCGCTTGCTCATGGCTAGCTTCAGCCGTGCGGATACGCCGGCGGAGCGGCGACGGCCCTTTATGATCTATTGTGATGAGTACCAAAGGTTTGCAACGAGCGATTTTGCGGTCTTTTTGGCCGAGGCCCGCAAAAGCCGGGTAGCCTGCACGGTCGCCCACCAGACGCTGGAGCAGATTAGTGACCTCAATCGCGCGACCGCCCTCCAAGCCGGAACGATCATCGCCCTCAGAACCTCAGGCTCTGACTCCAAAGACTTAGCGCCCTCCTTTGATACCACACCGACCCAGACGGTCATTGTTGGCCAGGACCCGATCCTCGCGCCGGTGACGGACATTGTGGGCCATTTAGTCCGCCGGGGCCACGTCAATTCCCAGGTCCAGGCGTTTGTTTCCGAGTACCTCCAGCCGCTTGACGCCCTCATTAGAAAAATGGGCCAGAGCCATGAGCCCTTTGTCTTTGGCTGCATGTACTATCGCGGCGCCAACGCGATTGAAGGCCAACGCTTGTTAAACGACTGCCTCTTCCAAGCGATGCAGACGGGGCGGGCGGATCTTTTTATCCACCCGCAGGCCCTCCTGACCCTGGGCGGGGCCGTTGATGACGGGATCACCTTCCTCTTCTCCGAGCATCGGAAAGAAGAGTTCATCCCTAAGCCGGACTTTATCGGCCTTGAGCCAAGCGCCAATTTCCTGGGCCGGCCTGGGCTTTTGGACGATCCCCAGACTGTTGCCTTCCTCCTGAAAAAATACGCCCAAAAACGCTACTGGGACACCCTGACCCAAAGCCGGATCGTGACTCCGGGGCCATCGTTTCTGCGCATGCTTCGGGCTCTCCGGGGTGTCCTGGCGATCCTCGCCCGCGAGCCCGTGCTGGTTGCTACCGGCCAGTACCAACCCAAGTATCAATTGCGCACGTACCAGGACCAGGAAAACTTAGTCTCGAACGAACTAAGCCAATTACCTAACTACACCGCCAAGGTGAAATTGCTCACAGGCGAGCACCGCATCAGGACGAGTCCCGCGCCCCCCCTGCTGCCAGAGCGGGAGGTTGACGCGCGGATCCGCACCATCAAGGAGCGCATGATGCGAGAAGGTGTGGTCACGCCTGCGGCAGCGGTTGAGGAAGCGGTCAGAAAACGGCATGAGGCTTTACGAGCCCGGCCGCAGGGCAATGGCAACAATCAGAGCCGGCCAAAACAGCCGCCCAAACTGGCCTGAGACAGCAGTAAGGGACGGGCACAACGGCACTGTAGCTTCCCTGCGCATGGGTGGGAACGCTCTCATCTGCGCGCAGGGGAACTACCCCTGGGAAAGGAGGTGCATGACCTACGGGACAGTATTTTCTAGCGGTGAACGTCACCAAGCAGGAGTATGTGAGCCCCTGGGAGATCGGGGGCGGGGCAAAACTCTGGGAATGGTGCGTGAACCGCGAAGCCGGCATTTTCCCGTTCTTGCTTCGCAAAAGCAGCGAGGCAGGTGGCGGCGATATCCGGGCTGACTCGACGCAGTTTGCCGGACGCTGGGCAGGCGACGAGGTGTATCTGGTTGGGGATTATGACGCAAGTAATCTCTACCAGACTGCGCAAGCTTCGTATCGCAACATCTCCCGCGAGCTGACCAAGGAGTATAACCAGTTCGTGGAAGTAGAGGAGCGCAAACTGCGCCGGCGCGACACGTAGCGTGTCTGCCAACTGTTTACCACCTTTTGTGGTGGTGAACAGGAGCAGGGCTGCTACGCCCTGAGAAAGGAGGATGAGACATGTGAATCAAGGCAACAAGGATCCCGTGATTGCCCGCTATACCCTATGCCAGGCCATCGAGGACGGGGTACTGGTGGCAATCTTCAAGGAGCGCTGGGGGCAGCTGTCAGGTGGCAAGCCTATTGTCGCAACGGCAAGCCTTTTTGAGGAGGTCAGTCTGGCCGGGCTCCTGGAGATCTGGAACGAGTACGTAGGCTGGCGCCGCCATACCGAGCCGTTTCTACCTGAGGCAGAGCGGCTCTTTCAGACCCGCATGAACGGGAAAAAGGTCTGGGTCATGGAAGACGGCGCGGCCTTTACCCTCCTGTACCCTGAGGACTACTAGTGTCCCTGCTCCCTGTCCGGCGCTATCGGTGCCGGAGAGCAGCAGGGCTACAAGGCCCTGGGAAAGGAGGTGTCCAAAACATGCAATACGCGGCAATGGTTGATCTCATCGAGCAGGCCAGGCTCGCCGGCATACGGGAAACCGAGTCGGTGCGCGAGAAGCTCGCGGAGGCCTTTGAAAGCTGGCTCAACCGGCAAGATCTGCGCGAGATCACCGACGAGGAGGACGAGGTGTTGCGCAGGGCTTTTGAAACGGGCTTTGCCAACTACTACAAAGCGTAGCTTGTCTACCAACCGTTCATCACCATCGCTGGTGGTGGATGGGAGCAGGCAAACTGCCTGAGAAAGTTGAGGTGAACAAGTGTAAAAACCTTATGAAAAGTATTTATGAGTTCGTCAACCGGATCATTCCCGGTGACTGCGTGGAAGTGATGCGCCAGATGCCCTCGGGCAGTGTGGATTTTATCGCCACGGACCCGCCGTATCTGGTGGGGTATACCTCCCGCGATGGCAGATCAATTGCCAATGACAAGACGGACGAGTGGCTCATGCCCGCGGTCGCGCAGATGTACCGGGTCTTAAAATACAACCGCTTCGCGGTGTCCTTCTACGGCTGGAACAAGGTAGACCTGTTTTTTGCCGCGTGGAAGACTGCTGGGTTCCAGGTCGCCGGGCACCTGGTCTGGGTCAAGCCCTACCACTCCAATAGCGGCTTTGTGCGCTATGTCCACGAGGGCGCGTATCTTCTGACCAAAGGCGTGCCCGATACGCCGCCGATTCTGCTTCGAGACGTGCTGGAGTGGCACTACAGCGGCAATGGCCTCCATCCGACGCAAAAGCCGGTGATGGCCATGCTGCCCCTGATTATGGCCTTTTCCCGCATGCGGGAGATTGTCCTTGATCCCTTCTGTGGGTCAGGCACAACGGCGGTTGCCGCCAAACAATTGGGGCGGCGTTACATCGGGATCGAGATTGATCCTACCTTTGCCACGCAGGCTGAAGAACGCGTGCGGCAGGCAGCCCGCGGCTAGGTGTTTCTGCCCATTGGTTGTCAGTCTCCGATTGGCAACCAACAGCAGGGACGCTCCCCTGGAAAGTGAGGTGAACTGAAACATGGATGAAAAAATCAGCAACATTATCCCGACTATTTTTACCGAGATGGAATCCGACGGCGAGAATGAGTCGGAAGCGCTGCTGCATTACTACCTAGACAGCAATCCGCAGGAAAGAGCTGTGGTAGATAATGTGCTGATGTATCTGTGCGGCTGGACGCTCACAACACTCCTTGGCAAATGCGGGATACGCATCGGTGAGAAGGGAGACCTTCTCGACGCGCCGGAGGAGTAGTTTCTCTACCGATTTCTTGTCAGCAGTCACGCTGGCAGGGAAGAGCAGGTGAACTACCTGAGAAAGGATGGTGACGCGAGCGTGAAATTCAAAGTGTACGCGGTTCAGGGCGTAGAGTTTAACACCCTGGTCATTGACGCGGACTCGAAAGAGGAAGCGATTGCTATCTACAACGCGAAATGGGACGGCGTTGAGGTCTATAGCGTGGATTACCGGGACGACAAAGTCGAGTACGTCGTTGAACCTGTCCCAGAAACGTAGCTTGTCTACCAACCGTTCATCACCATCGCTGGTGGTGGATGGGAGCAGGCAAACTGCCTGAGAAATGGAGGTGACAGTGTGTGAACACTGACAAAATCAGCCAGATTATTCCCACGCTTTTGACAGCGATGCAGGCCGATACCGTCAATACGTCAGCGGAACTGCTTGCCTACTACCTCACCTTAACACGGGAGGAACAGGAGGTGGTGGATAACGTCCTGGCGTATCTGTTCGGCGGGCGGTTTGTGACACTGCTTGCCAGATGCGGGATCGAAATCGCCGAGGCGGAGCCGCAGCCTGCCTATTGATGAGCGCTAGGCGCTCTGCACACTGCACAGTTTCTATATAAAGCTGTGCAGCAGCAGGGAATCTATCCCTGAGAAAGGCAGGTGAGGACACATGAACGTAACTAAAGAGCAATTCTTCGCGTATGAAAACGTCAGACGTTCCGGCGCAACCAATATGTTTGATATCCGGAAGGTTCAGGAGTTAAGCGGACTAGAGAGCGAGGTCATTCTCTCTATTATGAAGCAGTACTCCCGACTCGCGAAGAAGTATCGCACAGCATAGTTTCTCTGCCGACTGGTTGCCCCGCCGCATCAAGCAGGACAGCCAGGAGCAGGGACGCTATCCATGAGATAGCGGTCTCCCTGAGAAAGGCAGGTGAGTCATCTGAAATACTTCAAGATCACCAAAACCTGGTCGGTCAAAGCGGAAACTGAAACCGAGGCGATCAAATTGGTTGCCGCGGAGCCGGAGAAGTACCTGGATGCCGAATCCGTGCAGCGCACGGAGTACAAACGGCAGCAGAAGACCGGCACCAGCTGGGGCAGCGCTGTCAAGGAGCAATTGATTGGCTCCAACGGCAAGCGCTAGCTTGACTGCCAACTGTTCATCACCCAACACGTGGTGAACAGGCGCAGGGAAGCTAACAGCCTCTCCCTGAGGAGGGTGGTGATCATCGATGCAGGTATCTCTTTGGAGCGCAGATCGTCAGGTGACGCTCGTGCTCAAAGTGACAAAAATTGAAGTGCAGGCCACTCATAAGTCAGACGGGGATGATGATCTCGTCGACGTGTATTATCGGTCAATCCGGTTTGTCACCCTCGATGGCGATGTGATTGATGTGAGTTGCTCTGCCTACGAAGAGAGGGCTTTAGATATCGTGGAGGTAGCAACGCTTCTCCCGATTAACAAAGCCGACTCTCAGGGGACAAGCGACAGGGAGAAAGGCTAATTGCCCTCTCCTCCTCGCTTCTTCCTCTCACCGGGCGCGACAGGCTTGAAGCCTACCGCGGCGAGCCAGACTTAGTCTGCTATTTCCGCTTCGCGCCCGAAACTTCCCTCATGAGACATCACATAACCCCCTAATGTACAAGCCGCTCTGCCCACTTGTCTATATTAAACGGCGTTTTCTCCACCCGTTAGATGTATAGTAAAATCCTGCTTTTTTTGTAACAGCGCCCTGCTCAACACCACACCACGTTCGAATTTCATGGAGAAGCGCCAGGCCATGCGCGACATAACTGCCCGTTATCAGATCTTGCGGCTCGTCGGTGGTGTTTTACCCACGATGCGTGCGAAGCTACATCCCATACGCACACGGGGGATGGCAACCACCTCCAGCCATCCCGCTGGAGTCAACGCCGTCGACATGCACAGCCTATATCGGTTCAAACGTGACGACCTGAATGGATGATTTCAAATCCCTCAGGCGTAATGCTTTCATCGGTCACATACGCATGCATGGCGACATTCTGGTACTCGATGTGAAGAGTATAACCATTCCGGATGGAGTCCTGATCGATGAAGAGAGCATTAACCTCGCCGAACCCTAGATCTGTATAAAATCCCAGACGGGAGCGTGTGTCCGGAGTTCCATCGTTGGTGTCGACCCCTATGCTCGAACCAGAGCCAGGCGTCAATAAAGGGATCATGACGGTACTGGGGCCGTTCGCGACCCCAATCTTAATGTTGATTGCCGCGCTATTTCCAATATTGAGAACCGTCAGTGGTCCGGGCTGCTGTGCCTTAATAATGACTAAGGGACGCTGTTGCACTTCGATCTGTTGGTAGGCCACCTCCACCTGCCGTTGGGCGGTTTCTCTCAGACGCCTCGTTTCCCACGTGTACCACCACACGATGACGGCAGTGATCGCGAGGATGAGGGTATTGAGGACGGGCATGATGACGGTCAAGATGACAGTCAAGCTGTCGCTCATTGGTGTTCTCAACGGCGTGCCCACCCCGCCGCTAGTTGCCCCCACGTACTGGCCAGACATACTGAGGCTCGGTGGTCTTGTGATAGATCGTGGCGATGCCATCGCGTGCGTCGATCGTCCAGGCATAACGAAAATTATCACCAAAAAACCTGCTCTCGCGAGTGGTTGACGACCACACAGCGCCGAGCTGGACGATCCGGAAGGGGTGGTCGGCGGGGAGCGCTGGATACTCTTGGCTAAAATCCACGAGGCTTTGCAGTTCTTTGATGTTGGGGAGCCGCCAATCCCCCGCAACACTGCCATCCGTCAAGCCACACATGCCACTCGCGAGCGTATTCGCCCAGGTCAGGGCATCCCACCAGGGTGAACAGCACGGCTTACACGCAGTATCCTTCAGCCAGATGAGCCCGGTCAAATTGTCGCGCACCGTGCCATTGCCACGATCCGTAAAGCGCGGCGTCGGCCACTCCACCCCCGCTTGATAGTCCCCGTCTTCGCCGGTGCCCTCACACGTGGTCGGGTTCCAGTTGATATCCCAGCATTGCGTCTGCCCGGTCTGCGGCACGCGCGCCCGTTGGGCCAACGCCTGCGGTATGTCCCATCCCACCCCTGCTACGATGGCAACCATCAGCACAATCCTCCACATCAGCCTGTACGTCTGCATGGCGTGTTCCTTTCGGTATGAGGTCAGGATTGGTGATAGAGACAGAGGAGCCCCATCATAGCCCATCGGCGAGCGATACACTAGCCCGTCCAATGGGTATCTTCCTGAGATCACGTGTCAAGCAGGCTCTGCATGATCGCCACGACAGCCAGCCTGCGTCTAGGAAACGCCCGGATACTGTTGGCCAACCTCCCTGCGCCGTGACAGCTAACAACGCACTCCGGGTAACCCGGATAGGATTCGGAGGACATCCTAGAGGTCAGCCGCCTTACCTGACGCTGAAAGGCTAGGGGACAACAGCATGGCGGAAAAGCGGGAGGCAGAGCGAAGGTGCTGAATCTGCACAAACCTCGCCATCATTTCCGCTACATATATGGGGAGGTAATGGGATCTGGTCTGGCGTATGTGACTTGAACGAGTAGCCAGGCTCTAGAGTGCAAATCAAGCCCAAAACCTTGTCAGGTGAAGTCCTGCAATTTCAGGG
>JBMDXC010000462.1:0-2709 GCA_048594805.1 Candidatus Entotheonellaceae bacterium
TCTTGCGCTTTTACGAACAAGAGCGTGGGCGTGGGAATAAATTCTATTTCTTTTCAGGTGGATATCGGTGTCGTAGGGCGGATCAGATACATAAATTGCTAGCGGAGAGCGGAGTTCCCCACTCTGATATTCAACGAATTGATCAGCTCCTCCACGAGCCCACCCTCCCGCTTTCGGAAATCCTTGACCAGCTAAAAGGATACACACTAGATACCACTAAATTGACTGAAATGCTACACAGCTATGATAAAGATCACCTGCTCAATAGCTATGCAGTACGCCTTGCCCAGTTCTGTAAGAAAGACGGCAGAAGAAACACCCTACCAGTAGAGATGGCGAAACAATTTCTGCACGAGCTGAAAGATATTGGTGCAGACCCTCAGACGCAAGTGATTTCCGGTGCAGGATTATGTATGTCCCCAGAGGCAGTCCGTGTACTCCCCCCGTTCGCTAATGTCGGGGACCTGATTATCTGGATCGACGATCACCTCAAATGCGTTCTCCACGAAACACTTGGACATTTTGATCACCGTAGTACCATGCACCACCGCTGCGAAGACGCAACCTTTGTGCAAGATCGTTATCCCCATGGACTGCAGGAGAGCATCATCCGTTGGCATGCCGAAGACTACATGCAGCGTCTTGCGCTGGGCTGCATTATCGACGGGTTGATAAGGCGGCACAGAGGAAGAAGGATAGGAGTGTTCTCCGAACACGTACAGGCACTGCTTAACCGTTACGTTCTCTTAAATAAGAGAGACTTTGAAAAGGACCTGAGCGAACCTATCAGAAGGTGTCTCGACAAAGTGAGAGAGACGTGGGAAGCTAAAGCTTACGAGGGCACGGCGGTTCAGACGTTTGCCAGAGAACAATTACTTGCGGTCGAGCAAGGCTCTAGTCCCGAGTCAGCTATTGTCCGTAGAGTTATTGATGACCTTTATGCGTATCTTCAGCTCCTGAAAGAATGGACTCAGTTTGCCAATCTGGGGTATCCACTTAAAGCGGGACACTTTACGCCTTCAATGACTTAGCACCGCAGTGCGTTTTCGTTGCCGAGGCCGAGGCAAAGCTTCGATATGCGATAACACCGTTTCAAAGAGGTCCGGAAATGACTGCCCGACAAACCGAGACGCCGGGGTCGTACCATCGGCAGCTCGACAATCGAAGTTATGCAGGACGGTCCAGACCTTATAGCGCTGCTTGGGCAATCCCCGCTGATTGTGCTGCATTTGTGACAAATAGCCGTTGCGCCCTTCGACCGCCGCCGACGCACGCTGAAAGACGTTGACCCGGTCGGTCGCCCACACTTGCCACGCCGTCAGGACCTGTGGGGCGAGCCGTTGGGTAATCGCATGCGTGTGAAACACGGCGCGGACGGTCTCCAGTGCCTGCACGATCTTGGCCTTGCGGCGCGGACAGCGCGTATGCGTAGCTTGGTGTTCCCAATAGACCAGCGGCAGGAGGCACTCTTGTATCCATTGCCTCCAGAGAGGCGCTAGGACGAATGATGCCACATCCTGCCACACGCCTTGCCACCAGAAGTCGCCCAGGGCTGCCAGGGCCGGGATCTGCTTGCGGACCTTCTGCATGGCGGCGTGACGTGCCGGCAACTGATGACAGCTGGCCAAGGCTTCAATGGCCTCCACTGCCGCGTGCAATTGGCTTGCGACCTGGGCGGACGTCTGGGGCGTCGAGTCAGCGAGGCAGAAAGGATGTAGGGTGAGCGAGAGCGTCTCCAGGTGGGGGCGATACGTGCGCTGCACGTCTTCCCATTGCTGGACCTCGGCTTGTCTCTCCGCCACCACCGCCTGCGCCGCGGGGATATCATGGACGGCTTGGGGCAAGCTCTGACGCCGGACCAGGGCCTCCTGGGCTTTTGTGAGTTCCTGGCGCGCTTGGCTCAGACGTCGGCCAATAGCCAGCGCATAGCTCTTGATGATGTCATGGACAACATGGAAGAAATCGGGCATGCTCAGACACTCCAAGCCTTGTGCGGCCAGCTGAATCCAGGCCTTGGCGCGGTCGCTGACCAGGTAGAGGACGTGGGTTCCCAGGGCCTTGAGCCGCTCATCCACCAACGCGTGCCACGTGGCATAGGTGCGATCCTCGGCTGTCGCTTCCAGCAACAGATACCCCGTGGAGAGGTCCATGAAGACCAGCATCATGCGTTCCAAGAAGGTTTCATCCACGGCCCCGATGATCTCGTGCACCTCACCACGCGCCCGCCCGTCCTGCTCCCAGGCCCCTGCGGTCTCCAGCAGCATGGCCTCCAATGCCTGCATCACCCCGCGCAAGGCTGAAGGCGAACAGCCCACCTGCGGCTCAAGAGGCAGCCGCGCAAAAAACTCGCTCAGCGTGTCCATCCCCATGCCACGCTTGAGCCCGAAGATGTAGAGCGTGGCGACCACCAAGCGGGTCACCCACTGCCGGCCGTCTGCGGTTTCCCACAACCAGGATTCCGGGTGACTGTTGCGGCGCTCTATGGCCTGCTGGAGACGATGCACGCTGCTCTTGGACAGTCCTGTCTGCTGGGCAAGGCGTCGCACGCTCTGGGTGGCATTCGCACAAAGGCAGTTGAAAATCCGTAGGCTTTTGGCCCAAAATCCCATGGCGGTCTGTCCTCTGAAGGAAGTCTGAACTCTTGGTCGAATTCAGCTCCTCAGCGTACACGACCGACACCCTACTGTCCCGCGTTAAGCGGATACCCCC
>JBMDXC010000463.1:0-3879 GCA_048594805.1 Candidatus Entotheonellaceae bacterium
CCCTCTATGTCCTCGTTATCGTCGTCCTCACGTGCTACTCGATATTCTTCGACCATTTTGCATTCCACAACCGTGACATGGTCCATTCCCACACTCCTGGCATAGTCTAACGCTCGTAACAGCATGGCATCGACGTTCGCATACTCTTCTGCACGCAACCAATGCCAATTCTTCCCCATCGGGGTCGCCAGCGTGAGTAATCCACCCACATATTCCCCTGCCGTTTGTTCTGGGAAAGACAGCACGATCAGCTCTGCTCCATGTACCGTTTCCATGGCTATCCTTACGTCGCAATGTCCCATCGACTGCCTGATGCGACAGCATTATACTGACTTTTGGTGTGTCCCACCTTTTACATATAGCGTTCTGAAAATGGCTGTACTGCTCATGATGCCCACCGTGAGACGCCGGTTACACATAGACTCGCATGGAAGCAATATGCAGTTATCCAAGACAAAATCAGCAGGTTAGCGACAAATGCTCACAATCGTGACAGACGTCCGTGTAAAAGGTGGGACACACTCCTGATAATCATATAGAAGGCTCCTCAAACGAGCGCTACAGTTGAGTTGTTGACGCGATGTGACAATCCACTACAGAGCCCGATGAGGAGACCGAAATGTCACTATACGGCGGGATCGATCTGCACGCAAACAACAGTGTGATCGTGGTAATCAATGAGCAGGACGAGGTGATCTACCGGAAACGATTACCCAACGCCCTGCCCACGATCCTGGAGCAATGAGCTCCTTATCACACGGAGATGCAGGGTTTAGTCGTCGAGTCGACCTACAATTGGTACTGGTTAGTCGATGGATTGATGGAGGCAGACTATCGGGTCCATCTCGCCAACCCTGCCGCGATACAGCAGTATAGTGGCCTGAAGTATACCGATGATCATTCCGATGCGCGTTGGTTGGCCCACTTGTTACGCTTGGCGGTCTTGCCCGAAGGGTATATCTACCCCAAGGCCGAACGGGCGGTACGCGATGTGTTACGCAAGCGCGCGCATTTGGTCCGTCAGCACACCGCCAATGTTCTTAGTGTGCAAAACATCATGGCGCGTAATACCGGTGGACGCTTCAGCGTCAAACGCATTCAAGAGCTGACGAAGCAGGAACTCACGACCTTGCTGACGGAGGAGACCCAGGTGCTGGCGGTCACCAGCAGCCTTGTGGTGTTGGACTGTCTACAGCAACAGATCAAAACGCTGGAAAAGACTGTCCATAAGCGTCTGCAGCACACGCCGTCTTACGAGCAGTTGCTCACCGTGCAGGGTATCGGGACGATCTTGGCCCAAACGATCACGCTGGAAACCGGCGCGATCAGCCGCTTTCCCAGCGTGGGAAACTATGCCTCGTATTGCCGCTGTGTGGACAGTACAAAGATCAGCAATGGCAAGCGTAAAGGCACGGGCAATGTCAAAAATGGGAACCCCTATTTAGCGTGGGCGTATATGGAGGCGGCACAGTTCGCCATACGCTTTCAGCCAGAAGCCCAGCGCTTTTACCAACGCAAGCTGGCCCAGAGCCGCAACAACACCGTCTTGGCACGGAAAGCCGTGGCCCATAAGCTGTCACGGGCCTGCTATTACATTATGCGCGACCTCGTGCCCTTTGAGGCGACGAAAGCCTTTGGCTGAGGTCTGGCCCGCCGTTGGGTTGAGGCTGGAGGCTGGGGGAAAAGTTGGATAATATCCACCCGTTCTGATTAGTCCCAGTCTCAACCCATGACAGATGGCCTGCTGCCGAATGGTCGAGTTTGCGACGCCTCTGCCGTGAGCCCTGTCAAAGTTGGACCCGCGAGGGAGCCATGCTATCTGTACGCTGTACACGATTGGACACGGGAGGGAACCGAGGGTTTTCTGGGGCATCCACGATGCCAGGGGCAGACGTCTGGCCCAGTAGCGAGACGTCACGAGGCCTTGATCCTGATGGGTGACTGGTGCGGCGCATCGAAGCCGACGCCATGGGAATGAAAACACGGATGCGTCTGAGATGGCCAATCGGGGGTGGAGTGTGCCGAGCAGAACACAACGGGAAAAAATGTCAAAAGTTGTGGAGGGGAGAGGTGTTGCCTCTTGACGGGAGCCTTCTAATGGGTGACTTTTCCACATTCCACCGAATTACGTGGTGGCGGTCATCCCCGCTCAGTGAAAGCCGCCTGACGTGAGGATTTGCAGGTTGAGCATCCAGTCCGATGTCGGGACGCGACCGCCTTCCACTTCGACCCCACACTTGCCTGCATTGAGGGCCCGGCGCTGGTAGGGGATCAGATTGTAGAGGTGCGCGAGGCCGGTGAGAAATGCCGCTTGACTCCCTCTGGGATGATGGAAGCCTTTCATGGCGAACAGCTTGCGGTCGATGGCGTTGTGGGCCTGATCTAACAGCGTGCTGGTCACCGGCATCTGCGGATCGGCGAGTACCGCGTACCAGCCCGCCTTCTTGGCTTGAAACCACTGGCGCACACGATGGCCATTGGCCTCCCCGGCGGTGTGCGTGACGTGATCGGCAAAGCGACGCAATCGCTGACCGAGCGCAAACACCCGCAAGTGCTTGCGCTGGCGCGCTCGGTACCATAGGGTGTGGAACTGCGTGCGGAGTGCTTTACGGACCGGAGATGCGATGGCCACAAGTTTCTTCGGGAGCTTGAGCAGGGCGTGGCGCAAGCAAATGCCTACGCGTACTCCAGGAAACAGTGTCCGCATACTCTTGGTCGTGCTGTCGAAGCCATCAGTCAGGACGCCTCGCACGCGATACGACGGCTCCTGCTGGGACGCCGCGCGTTGGAACACCTGATACGACGCGGTAAAGGCTGCCGCACTGGCTTCCGTCGTATAGCCCAGGTGCCAGAGGACACGGCCGGTCACAATGGTGGGCAGGTACACTTTGTCCGTGAGACAGCGGCTATGCTTCTCATCGACGAGGAAATAGACAGGCAGTGGCAAGCCACACCGGGTCAGCACGCTCACCAAGCTGTGCTGGCCCAGCGCACACACCAGACGATAGAGGGCCATCGGGGAGATATGGTAGAGGACCGCGCACCACTCCAGACTGAGGCCGCCGTGGGTGGCCAAGAGTGCATCACGGGCCACCTCTGGTCGCATTGAGCGA
The DNA here is from genome assembly GCA_048594805.1 of Candidatus Entotheonellaceae bacterium. Lineage (GTDB taxonomy): Bacteria > Tectomicrobia > Entotheonellia > Entotheonellales > Entotheonellaceae > SXND01. The sequence continues at coordinate 3,114 of JBMDXC010000463.1, forward strand.
TACCGTAAGATGAAATGAGGCAAGACGGTGAATACTGCTTTGCATGTTGTGCACTGGATGCGCCAGATGGTGACCCCACCCAGCCGGACACGCGCATAATGCGAATGGCGGGTCAGGCACCCGCCCCCGCTGCAGGTCGCCTTGTGTTTCAGCTGCAAGCCTAGCGACAGCACGAAGGCCAGGACACATTCGAGAAACGCTTTGCCATCACCCAGTAGCTTAGGCGGTTGAAGAATTCTACCCCCCGTGCTGGCGACACTCCCGAGCGAGGGCGTGCCCGATCAACCAGTATGCGGCAACATAGCAGTTCCAACCTCAACTGTTCTCTCTGTGCGAGGAGGAACCGCTATGAGCCGACACAGCCTATCGCTTTCCCACGAGCAACTCACGTCCTTTGACCTGGAAGCGTTTGCGGCCCATGCTGCCGCCCTCAATCAGCGTCATCGTGACACGTTCCCCACGCCTTTTCCCAAGGCTCCCAGCCGTTGGCTGTCTCACTATCAGTTTGCGCCGCGTCCCATTGCCTTGACGAGCGAGGGTGAAGTCGAAGGTGGTCTCAGTTGGCTCGTCGGTGCCACGATGGACTTCAGCTTCACCCGCTCGATCTGTGCGCCCCACTATGGCGCCAGAGGCGGCCCTTGCTACGACCCAGCCAGCCTGGTCGTGTTGGAGGTGGTCGCCAAAGTGGATCAGTACGTCGATTATGCCCGCTTCTGTGGCGATCTCCACCAACCGGAGAAGGGGTGTCGCTATCGTGAGCTGGCCG
>JBMDXC010000464.1:0-1794 GCA_048594805.1 Candidatus Entotheonellaceae bacterium
TATCTATGGAGAAGACCCTGACGTGGGAGGACGCTGTGCGGCTTGTCGAGCAGATCACCGCAAGTGCCGATAGCGGGAACTGGCATGCCCATGTTGCCGCTGTTGAGGGGGGCTATGCTGCGGCGGTACGTCAGCACAATACACCAACGTCGTATTATGTGTCGAGCTTCCGCGAGTTTATCGCTTTGTGTGACCAGCTTCTGACACTAGGACACTAGACCACATGGCCATACAGATGATCAGGGGTTCCGCTGCCACAGGAGCGGGCTCAACGGTGTGGATTGGAGCCTGCCCTCGCCCCCGCTCTACCACCCGAATGTCCGGATAGACGCTTCGTACTGTTCCCAAGGCTGGTTCCACCACCACGCGCTCTTCCACCCGAGCCCGCAAGTCGGGAGGTAGGTGCGCCTGCACTTGATCGGCTGCGTAGATAATGCAACGCGCGTGGATATCACGCCAGAATTGCTCGAGATAGGGATCCATACCTGGAAAGGGACTAGACATGTCTACACCCCTGTTATCGCACTGCGTCGATCTGCCCTACTGCTGAAGATACCTGGTTATCCCACTGCTGTCCAGCCTGGTCAACACGCCCACCGTCAGACCGACTGACTATGCGTCTTCTACAAGCGTCGGTTCGCGCATACACGGTGGGGCCAAGCAATGCAGGCGGTGGCTGGGAATGCCAGCAACAATGGTCCACCAGAAGGCCTTCCAGTCCATGGTGAGGTCAAGCAGTGCTTCTATCGTCACAATGTCACTTGCCACCCCGCAGACGACAATCAAGACGCGGTACGCAATACCCAGGCTCGTTTTCCGTGTCTCGAACCCGCGGCGTATTTACTGCGCCGGTACTTAGTCGATCTCAAGACTCAGCTTCGATGCCGGCATTGCTTCTGCGTGCCATGGCGCCACGCGCAACAGGAGGAGTAACCCAGGGAGTGCAATCAGCGCACAGAGTACGAAGAAGCTCTGCCATCCGATAGCCTGCACCATATAGCCAGTTGGAGCACTCGCCAACACGCGTGGCAGACCCATGAGGCTCGTCAGCAGCGCGTATTGCGTCGCCGTAAACCGACGATTAGTGAGGCTCGCCATGTAAGCGGCATAGGCACTGGTCCCCATGCCACTCGTGAGATTCTCAAAAGCCACCACAGCCGCGAGTGCCGACAGGCTCGTGCCAGTATGGGTCAAGACCGTAAAGCCGAGCGTAGAGATAGCCTGCAGCACCCCGAAGATCCACAGGGAGCGAAAGATGCCAAGGTAAAATAAGATAGCGCCACCAGCAAAGCCCCCAGTCAAGGTCGCGAAGAGCCCGAAGGATTTCCCGATCGCGGCATATTCCGTCTTACTAAACCCTACCTCTAATATAAACGGGGTCGTCATGGCACTCGCCATCGTATCGCCAATTTTGTACAGCAGGATGAATGCCAGGATGATCCAGGGGGCTTCCCGGCGGAAATAATCGAGGAAGGGCTCGACCACGGCCTGGCGCAGCGATTCCGGAGCCTGCACCTCGCCTGCCGGCTCGGGAGCACACAGCGTGATGACCAGGCCAAGCGCCATCACGGCCGCCATAGTGAAATACACATACCGCCACGGCATCTGATCAGCCAGCAGGAGCGCTCCGGCACCCGCAACAAGCATCGCCAGCCGATACCCGTTCATGTAAAGCGAGGAACCCAGACCGAGTTCGTTGTCTGGAAGTAATTCACGACGGTAGGCATCCAGGACAATGTCCTGGCTGGCACTGCAGAATGTGACCAGAACGGCTACTGCCGCGACTGTCCATGG
>JBMDXC010000465.1:0-16133 GCA_048594805.1 Candidatus Entotheonellaceae bacterium
TACTAAGGTGCACAAGACCACGTTTGTCGTCACGCCAGACACGGCTCACGGCAACGGCTCTCAGCTCAGTTACAGCGTGCGCTTCTTCGACGCCCAGGGCACCGCGCTGTTGCGCGCGTTTTTTCTGGCAATGTACGACGCCCAGGGACACTTACGTCCAGAGCGGGTGCAGCAGTACGAGGCGCTACGAGCTTGTGGGGATGAGAAGGATACTACAACGTAAAGGGAACTGTCTGGCATGCATCTTGCCCTCTTTCCTTGAGGTATTATAAACCTGGCAAAGTCAGCCATTAAGCGCTACGCCCATGAGGCAGAGGGGATGGAGCAACCCCCAGCATTTAGAGGCCAGTGTCACCCACAATACCTGGGGGAAGTGGAATCTCCACCATGTCTGCTCCCAATTCAATTTTCAGCGTCGTTTCAAGAGGCCGGGGAGTAAACTCGACGAGAATGACAGCGCCCCCGTGCTCTCTAGGCTCAATGCGCAAGATATGAGCCTCATAGGCCGTACCCACGAGCACGCTCACGGCGTCAGCAAGCTTGGCGCCCAACTGCGCGGTCAGGAGCGCAGCGAGAGTCCTCTGGGGGATCGCGTCAGAGCCCTCTTGCTCGGGGAAGGTCTCATCCGACATACTTTCCTCCTCAAAGGCTGTCACCCTATCATAGGTTGGCATCACAGCGTCCCATTGTTGTTTGCTCTACTCCCGCTTGCGAAATTCGTGCCAGCACGCTAGTTCTCTACACACGCGGCGAACCTCTCTGGCGCAGGGTCTGCAGCTGCTCTCATATTGAGAGCATTGCATACGCCTCTGTGGTTGTGGCGACGCGAGCAGGTCCGCTGTGCGCTTTGCGCCATGGCATATGATTTGCAGCGTCTCTGATGATATCGGCACGTAGTTCCGCCGCTGAGTAGCAGATGAGTCTGTACTCTGGCGGCTATATACATTGCCTGAGTATGTGCCATTCCGGATCAGCACCGGTGGATTGGCAGACGGGCGGCGGGTTGGCTTTGATTTTCCCTGTTGTCGACAGCATGGATTGCTTGGAGGAGTTACCTATGTCGTTTCTGAAAAATATCCAAGAGATTAGAGATAGAGCGCGCCAGCAGATTGAAAATGGCGCTATCACTAAAGACTACAAGCTGGACCGCGAGCAGGCTATCGGCATTCTGAACGAGGCGCTGGCCACCGAACTCGTCTGTGTCCTGCGCTACAAGTTTCACTATTTCATGGCCACAGGCATCCATTCGGCCGCCGTGGCTGCGGAATTCCGCCAACATGCCAAAGAGGAACAAGAGCACGCGGATCGGATCGCCGAACGCATTCGGCAACTCGGCGGCAAGCCCCAGATGCATCCGGCTGTGATTGCCGAGACAAGCCACAGCGAATATCGCGAGGGGACGTCCTTAGCCGACATGATACGTGAAGACCTTGTGGCGGAGCGCATTGCGATTGAGACTTACCGCGAGATCATCAACTACTTCGGTGAGCACGATCCGACATCGCGTCTCCTCATGGAGGAGATTCTGACGACCGAAGAGGAACATGCCGACGAACTGGCCAATTTGCTCTTCGCCGTCGCGCCTGACACCGCCAACCCCCCTAAACCTCTGTATTTCGACGACGAAGTCCCTGGACAGGCCAAGCCTGAGAAGGCGGCCAAGGTATAGCGGTGTCCAGAGGAAGAGGCAACTATGTTACGGAGTCTAGAAGAACTGCACGGCTACGCTATCCATGCGACAGATGGCGCTATTGGCACAGTACATGCTTTTTTTTGACGATAGAACCTGGGCCATTCGCTATCTGGTGGTTGATATGAGTGCTTGGCTGCCGGGGAGACGGGAACTCATCTCTCCCATTGCTCTCAGGCAGCCTGACTGGGAGGGCCAGTTTTTTCCTGTCAAACTCACGACCGAGCAAATGTGGAATAGTCCCGATATTGACATGGACAAGCCAGTCTCCCGACAACAAGAACTCCTGTTACACACCTCAGTACCTGGACAGAATTCTTGCATGGTTTTCCTGAGAGCGCAGGCGTCTCGCCTGCTCAGAACGCGGCCAGGATGGCCACGTTCCCAGGATACAAGCTCTACGAGCACAATGACATCAAAATTATGTCCGGGTACTTAGTTATGATACGACACCAGTGAATGGGGACTATGAAAGTCGGCTGTATAACTATTATGGCCGACCGGCGTGCTGGCCCTGACTGCTCATGACGGTGGAGGGCATCGGCCTGGATGCCGTTAAGGAGTGCATGACATGAGCGAAGATAGACACATCTATGGCGAGATTAACAATAAAACGGATATGAAGCGGGTCTTCTTGGCCATCCGCCGTGACATCGACAGCGCCAACTCGCGGCCCGCTTTGACCGAACTCTACAAGCGAGCGGGTTATCTGATCACGCTCACCCACGCCCCTGCCTGGCAGGAGAAGTTCGGCAAGGAGACGCAGGTGCTCCGTCATATTGGCGAGGATGAGTTTCGCAAGACAGCCCACAAGATCAACCGCCGCGCAGCTCAGATTGGCACAGAGGCGGACTTCGACGAACGCTGGGGAGATTAGCCTATGCAAGCCACTTTGTCAGAGCGCCACTACCGTTCCACGGCGTCCAAGTACAAGGGCGGCGCTCATGAAATGTATGTCACATACGACCTGGAGCAGAAGACCCGCAGTGATGGTAGCGCGATATATCCCAAAGTCAAAAGAGTGTACATCGCCGGCAAGGTCCTCGACTGGAAGGTCGGTGTTGTCAAAAAGAAATCAGGTCGAGAAGTGTACGGCGTGCAGATTCACTATGAACAGAGCCGCAAAAGTTATCATCGCAAGGGCTATACGGCACACCGTGGCAAGACGACATACGAAAGCTCACCAGCGTCCGTGGGAGTGACCTCCCAGAAATTTGTCCAGGTTATAGAAGTACCGAAGCGCGCTGGCAACGTGCGATTCTATACTGACATTGGTAAATTACCAGCGCCATACCGCCACGCCTTACAGCGTGTCCGTTAAGCCTGGCGAGAGCACAGGGCCGCCGGCAGGCATAACGAGAGCGCGACTCTCATAGTGAGAGACTACTACATCATTCTGACAGAAGCGCGCAGACTCGCAGTTGCCATGCCAGCGGCCCTGGTTCGTCACCTGAGAGTGCAGTAGAGAGAGAGGCAGTGGACTCCTAGAGAATCTCAACCAGCATGATATCGAAGATGAGATCTTGCCCAGCCAACGGATGATTGGCGTCGAGAGTCACCTGTGTCTCTGTAATCGTGGTGACGACGACGCTGATCGTCGTTCCATCCGGCCGGGTCATCTGGAGCCGCTGGCCGAGTTCAGGCTGTAGGTCCGACGGCAGATGGTGGCGCTCCACATCAATTACTCGCTCGACGTGATGCGGACCATATGCCTGGTCCGCGAGGATTGTTGTCGTCTTGGATTCACCTGCGGTCATACCAAGCACCGCCTGCTCAAAGCCAGGGATGAGTTCCCCTTCACCCAGAGTAAACTCCAGTGGTTCACGTGCCATCGAGCTGTCAAAGGTTGTCCCATCAGCGAGTCTGCCGGTATAGTGAACTCTTACGAGATCTCCAACTTGTGCCTGGACCATAAGAAACTCCTATGGTGTGTGAGAAAGGAGCATACGCACGGGATGGGAAGATGGAAAGTCCGTGTGGAGTTGCCACGGTCCCAGCGGGGCGTGTTCGGCGTGATACATGAAAAGATGGTCGCCTAAAGGCGCGCAGGTGTCAAGGTTAAAGACTATGGACCAACCCATACTGTCAGGCTTACGGAGCCGTTAATCTCCTATAACTCTAGAGGCTGATACATCAGCAGGAAGGCATTACTATGCCACGAGATCATGAGTATTTTATGCGCATGGCATTGGAGGAAGCGGCGCGAGGGAAAGCCGAAGGCAACATTGCTGTAGGCTCGATCATTGTCCTTGGTGAGACAGTGGTTGCGCGTGGTAGAAACCTCGTCCGCACCACCTGTGACCCTACTGCACACGCGGAAACAGTTGCCCTGCGTGAAGCCGGCACGGCTTTGCAGCGCGCCAATTTCTCGGGCTGTACGCTCTATACCACGTTCGAGCCGTGCCCTATGTGCTGTGGTGCCCTCCTGGAAGGTGGCATTACCACTCTGGTGCTGGGAGCCCGACCTGCACCCGGTGCAGGTCGATGGGGAGACTACACGGTTGAGCGGCTCATCGATCTGGCCAAGCGCGGTGGGGCCATCGAGGTCGTCACAGGCATTTTAACGCAGGAGTGTGCCGATATCCGACAGGGCGAAGGGCGCATCCCCTGAACGCCCTGTTTAACCACTGGAGATGGAATATGGACGAGTCTATAAAACAAGCTCTGCAACGCGATCGCACCATCGACATCACTACCGCAGGCAGGAAAACCGGGCGGTCCCACCGTACAGAGATCTGGTTCCACAATGTCGAAGGGCGCTTGTACATTACGGGGACCCCAGGACGTCGCGATTGGTATGCCAACATGCTGGCGCACCCCGAGTTTACTTTTCACCTCAAGCAGAGCGTGTGCGCCGATCTGCCCGCCAGAGCCACTGCCGTCCTGGATAAGGCGCAACGCCGTGAGATCATGACCGCCATTCATCAAAAGCTCAGTGGTAAGCGAGATTTGGAGACCTGGGTCGAGGGCAGTCCATTGGTAGCCGTGGAACTCCTGGTCGAGTAATGGGTTGCCCCCACAGGATTGCAACGTCACTTGGCCTTAAAGCCGTTTGAGGCCGGTCGTCTTGGAGGCCGCCAGGCGTACATCGGCGATGTGCGACGCACGAAGCGACTGCCGACATGCAATGGTGTCAGGTGGCATGCACATGATGAGACCTCTCGAACAGAGTTGGGCTTCACCTACTGGGAAGCTCATCTGAGCATGCCTACTCTAACACAGGCATATCTTGCCTGGAAATCGACTGAACAGGTACCCTGGTACGCAAGGCCGAGCGCTGTCTACGATAGTCCGTGGGCACGACGGATTATTCCTAACGGGTTCCCGCAGCATCGGGGTCGGCCAGCAGCGCTACGGTGCGCCCCGCCGAAGTCCCTTCGGGGTAGTAAGCCGCATATTGATACTTTTCCTGCAGGTCAGGCCGCGCCCACACGTCATTGTACCGACTCCGGTAGTTGAAATAGAGCCTCGGCCGGTCGCCGCCGTACTTGATGACGCGCGCAATGGCCTGGCGGTCTGGATGACAGAAGTGATCTCCGTTGGTGGACACGAGGTATTGCCGGCAATCGAGGAGATCGAGCAAGTCCTTGCTGACGTTGTTCTGACTCGCGTGATGCGCCAGCTTGCAGGCCTCAAGCTGCAGCCGATCGAGCCGGCGGTGGCGCAGCAGCGTGCGGATCGACGCCACGAGCACCGGAGCGTGAGCGTCGGCCGCCAGCAGGGCGGCAGCGCCACCGAATTCTGCAAGCAGCGCGATGCTTGAGCCGTTGGGCGCCCCGGGGTCGCCGGAGAATGGCGTGTCGGCGAGATCGTCAACTTCGGTAGAGGTTGACGGCGGTGTCCCGCGCAGAAACTTGCGGTAGTCCACCCTGGCTCCGGGCTCGAGGCCATGTCGCTTGAGCTCACGGGTCCACACTGGCGCCAGCTTCCGGAGCTGTGCGGGCGTCGGGGACAACAATGTCAGCGTCATGCCTCCCGGCAGCACGTGTACGGGCAACTCGTCACCGTCCACAACGATCGGGCCGCCATTGCGCCACACATTCCAGGGCAGCTCGAAATCCTCGATGGCCGTGGAGAACATCTCTCCTTGTCTCGCCCCGAGTCGGCCGGACACATGGCGCCAGCCGTTGAACCACACGTCGCCGAATCTGAGCCCGAGCCTTAGGGCTTTGAAAAACGGGAGGGCGCCACCGATGTGATCGGCGTCGATATGACTCATGACGAAGAGATCGAGGAACCGGTCACGCTCAGGCAGGGCCTCGACGCGCCGGAGCAGCTCCCGGGCGGTCCCTTGGGTGCCACAGTCAATCAGCCAGCGACGGCTGGACTCGTGGTCGCCGTACTCGATCCACAGGCAGTCACCGTGCCCCGCAGGAAGCATCGTAAGGTCGAAGAACGGTGCTTCATGGCATGGAGGGCGCGCACCGGTCTGTGTCCGCCCCGTTGCTCCCGTCGTGGACGAGCCCGCCAACATGGATGCTGCCTGTGCACTGTCACCAGCGGCCGAGGCAGCGGCCCTGGGGGCCTCTGGCTCGGCACCGCGCTCAGGCGGTGGTGCGGCGGGGCTCGGCCGTGCGCGCTCCTTTTTCTGTAGCACGTCAACGAGCCGCTTGGCAGTCGCGACAAGGCCGAGATCCCCGTCCCATGGTGGTCGCGCCGGAACCTCGTGCGCGAAATCTGGCGTGCCCCACCAGTCGACATATCGCGCGAACTGCCGGCACGTCGACAGCACGGGAAACGCGTCACGCGTTGGATAGACGCTCACGAGCTGCTCGGCGTGGTGAAGCGCGCGTTCGCCGAAGTCTTTTTGCTGGTCCGCAGTGAGGTTGGGCCAGCTCAGTCGGAGGAGCCAGATCTCGGCCAGGCTGCCGTGGGCCCAGACACGCTCCTCGGCGTTAGGATGGAGGAGATACCGGTCGGCCACTTCCTTCGCCAGGTGCCAGAGCCCCTCGCTCAGCTCCCTGCCGAGGATCACCGACAGCGAGGCGACCTGCACCAGCAGCCAGTGCAGCGTCGCAATTTCTTGCAGGGTACCCATTTCGTTGTAGAGAAAACCGCGGGCGGCTCGCTCGTAGTCACGCCGGGCCTCCTCGAGCAGGCTGTACGGATTGCTCCAGACTTCGATCGTGGCCGCGGCTCCGAGAGTCAGCATGATGTGACCGGCGTGCGCCAGATGCTTGCGGGAACTCGCGCGCAGCCCAAGGCAGTCAGCCGCGAAGCGGCCGTTCAGGGGGAGCCGCTGGACGGCCGCTTCCACGGCGCCGACGGGGTCGTTGAGCAACGCGCCCGCTTCCCGCTCCCCGTGCTGCCTGGCCGCCTGTTCCACCGCCAGGTCCAACCACTGCAGCGCGCCCATGAGGGCTCGCCGGGCCTGCTTGTATCTGAGCACATCCAGCTGTTCAGCCAGTGCCCGAGGGAGCGCTTCGTACACGACGAGGCTGGCCCAGTCGTGCCAGGTCGACGTGTAGCGGGCATGCAACTCCATGCGGGCCTGCAGCACCACCTGAATCGGGTGGTCGCCCCACAGGAGCCCCTTGTACAGCGTGGCTGTGAGCGGCATAGAACTCTCTATGCTCAACGGGAACTGAGAAGCCACAACGAGCGGCACCCCGGCATGGTGCAGCGCGTGGGCAAAGCTCGCACCGGGGAGCACGACAGAACCCACGTTACCGCTGTCGCAGCTGACCAGCGTCACCACCGTTGGTCGATGGATCCCACCGTCGCCGACGGACGTGATCGCGCTGGCGAACCGCTCGCCTGAGACCACGTCGGGTTCGTCGGCAGGCCCGCGGAGGACGAGCCCGTATCGATCGCCCGCGCCAGGGTCGAGCTCCCCATGCGTCAAGATGTGCGCGTGCGTATATCGAGCGGCACGGGATTCCCGCAACACGTCGCTGAGCGTCGGATTGATCAGAATCGTCAGGAGGTCGCCGAACTGCTCACGACTGCCATCCGCAGACCCTACAAAATCGTCGTTCAGCGTCCTGTGCCCATACCTGAACGGCGCGATCGCTTCGAGAAGGGTGCCGCGGTGTTCCGCGTACGGTGTGGTGGCCGGATCGCCCGCTATGAACAAGATACGCGGCCTGTCAGGCCAGAGGACTCCCTCAGGTGAGACCGTTCGAATATTCCGGGTGATACAGACGGGAGGCCGAGTCTGTATCCCCAGCCAACTCTCCACTGATGCATTCGGATCGCCGGGCATCTTTGTCAGCTCGAACGGGAGAAATGCGAGCTCAGAGGCGGAATGAATCAGGCGCAAGTGGACGAGTGTTCCCGGCTGATTGGGATCCTCAATGAGAGCACCGGGGAGACCCGGCACGGAGCCAAGGATCTTGCTCATCTCCACCCCGACCTCGTGCAGCATGGCGAGACGGTCGCCTGGATCGCCGCTCTCGTAGCGCAATTCCTTCAGCCGGCGCTCGAATACGGACTGCTCGTACGGGACTGTGACCACTCCGACGGGCTTGTCGCCGCAAATCGCCAGGTACTGCATCAGTGGCGAGAGCAGTTGATTGTGGGCCGGCCCCGGGCGCAGGAATTCCACGGTCACTAATCGGATCTGGAGCCCTTCGGTCATGACTGATTCCCTCTTCCCCTAGGCGCCTGACTTTCGCCAGGCCTCACCGGGCATTATCACACGGTACCAACCTGTTGATCGTCAACGCGGATCGTGTCGGCCGGTAGTCGTGCCCGGTACATGTCGCCCCAAAGGCGGAGCGGTAAACGAGCGCCTGAGACGGGATGGTGCGCCGGCGATACAGGTTCATCCGCCGTGTCTCCTTGCCAGTCTTCGCATCGTAGTGTTTCTTGGGCAGGTACTCGGCGGCGTGCCAGCACTCCATCAGTGACTCGTGCGCCAGCGCTGTCGAGTCTGGTTGAACGTAGCGTTCTCCGCCCGTCTGATCCAGAATTTTACGCCTTTTTTGTGCTGAGCCACGAGCATACCCGGTGGTGCTGCCTCGTCAAGCGTCCATTCGAGCGTGATCTTGGAGATGCCACTCTCGCCCTCGGGGTACCCACCCTCGACGTCACAATACACACCGGGAAACCACACTTGCTTCACATCCCTGGGACCATGGGGTACGGTGTGGTCAGCCGGTCGCCTTCAGTGGGGCAGCGAGGCGACCGCACGCACCGTGTAAGCGAGGCGGATGCAGCGCCGCATAGAGCCTGACGACATGCGTATTGTGCTTGGCGAACTCGTTGGCGGTGCCGTCACAGCACATCACATCTAGATTCCTCCACATTTCCTAGCCGCCCTTCCCGAGACCTTCGCCCTCGAGCACTCCTGAGGTTCTACCCTACCCTATCCCGCTGCCCATGTCCAGCCCCGGGGAAGAAGCACAACACCGCACCCGCCTATGCTCTGGGGAATTCTGTCTAAAATTACGAACCTACGCAGAGAAAATTGTTTCCTCTGCATCGCTCTTGCAAACAGCCGATAGCGAGCTAATATCTTGCGCTAGATTTTCTGATAAGAGTAGCGGGCACACTTGTACACCAGTGCATGCTACCCGCATATCCGTGACCTGCACTTGTGTGCGTGTGCACCTGACCTCATGGCCAGGAAAGAGACAACTGTATGGCTCAGGCACCATGGCACCTTACCGGTGAATATTTTGAAGCGTGTAATTGCGATCTCATCTGTCCGTGCCTCGTCCAGGCTCCGCCCTCGCGCGGGCGCTGCGATGCCGTGCTCGCTTTTCATATTGCGGACGGCACGTATGGCCAGACCATCCTTAACGACCGCACGACGGTCCTCGTAGTCTCTTTCCCGGGGCCGGGTAAGATGCGGGACGGCGATTGGACTGCGGCCTTGTACGTCGATGCGCAGGCGTCTCCGGCACAACAGGAAGCGCTGGGCCAGATCTTCTCTGGGAAAGTGGGCGGTCCGATGCACGGTGTGTCGCTGTTGTGGAGCCGCTTTCTTGGGGTACACACGGCCCCCATCACCTGCACCATGGAAGGCAATACGCGGCGTATAACCATTCCCGATATCCTGGAGGTGGCCGTCGCCGCCATGACTGGGCGGGATGGCAGTGAGCCGGTGTGGGCCACCAATGCAGGGCATCCGGTCTCGTCCAAACTGGCGCTCGCGCAAGCCACGGTGCATCGCTACCGTGATCATAATCTGGCCTGGCACACCAGCGGTACGAATGGGCACTTTGCCCCGTTTCACTGGCAGCCGTAGTGCAGAGGGCGAGGGGGAGAGGGAAAGTAGAATGGATGTAAAGGCGATCACTGACATACTTGAGACATACATACGGCCGGCGACGTTTCCAGTGGGGCTGAAAATGCTAAAGCCTGGGGAAGCGTTCCCACCTCGGACGCGCACGCCGGCGGATTTAGGCTCGCACTTTGCCACCTGCCAGACGATTAACGTCGTACGTCGCTATGGCTGGTCCGTCGGGTTGGCGGCGGAGCACCACTCGTGTCCGCTTGGGTTAGTGGCGCTCGGGTTTAAGCCGAATGTCGAATACGTGCAGGAAGGCCATGCCTGCATGGGCATGTACACGGAGAGCCTGGAAGCCGGAGCGCGCATGGAGGCAGCGGTGCCGAAGTTCGAGCACGGGCGCTACGCCAGTCTGTTTGCCTCGCCCCTGCGGAATCATCCGTTTGAGCCTCCTGATGTGGTGGTGGTCTTTGGCAATTCGGCGCAGGTGATGCGCCTGGTGCAAGCGGCCCTCTACCACCAGGGTGGGTATCTGACTTCGTCGTTTGGCGGCCGGCTGGACTGCGCGGACATCATCGTTAGGACTATGCAGACGGATGAGTGTCAGGTCATTTTACCGTGTACGGGGGACCGCATGTTTGGGCAGACGCAAGATGATGAGATGGCGTTCTCGATCCCCGCGTCGAAGCTCGATACCGTTATGGAGGGGTTACAGAGTACGCATAAGAATGGCATCCGTTATCCAATACCAACCTTTATGAACTACACAGCAAAATTTCCTCCCAAGTATGAAGCCGTGTGGGATGTCTGGGGAGAGAAGAAGCCGTCGGAACGCTAAAGGTCCCTCCTTTGCGCTACACGTCGTATATACGGTGCTCCACCGTTGCGTTCGAATGAGCCTTGACGCGGGAGTGATTGTGTATATACTGTTCGTGTTGTAAAAACACGAACAGTCTTCCAGAGTCATTGTGGCGCATATGGGAGAAAAGGGGCAGCACACGTGCAAACCTCAGCAGAATTTTTCAACTTGTACAATCACGGGTTTATCCGTGCCGCCGTGGGCATCCCCGAGTTGCGGGTGGCAGATCCGGCCTTTAACGCGTCCCGTACTGTGGAGTTGATGGAGCAGGCCTGGCGTGAGAAAGCCGTGCTCATTCTGTTCCCAGAGCTGGGCCTATCGGCGTATGCGTGCGATGACCTGTTCCACCAGCAGGCCCTCCTGGAGGGTGCTATCGAAGCCCTGCAGAGCGTGCAACAGGCGTCGGCCGCATTGCCCCTGGTTACAGTTGTGGGATTGCCGCTGCAGATTGATCACTTGCTCTTCAACTGTGCCGCCGTGCTGTACCGGGGACGTATTCTAGGCGTTATCCCCAAGACATTTTTGCCGAATTATCGTGAGTTTTATGAGCTGCGGCAGTTCGCCCCAGCGGCCGCGACCACACGCGACACCATCACACTGTGTGGTCAAACGGACGTGCCGTTTGGCGAGCGGTTAATGTTTCGCGCTGGCCCTGAGGCGCGCTGTACCTTCTTTGTAGAAATTTGTGAGGATCTGTGGGTGCCGATCCCTCCCTCGTGCTACGCGGCGCTGGCCGGCGCCACGGTCCTCTTAAACCTCTCGGCCTCGAATATCACCATCGGCAAGGAAGAGTACCGCCACAGCCTGGTCTCGAACCAATCAGCACGCTGTCTGGCCGCCTACCTGTACACTGCCGCCGGTACGGGTGAATCGACCACCGATCTGGCCTGGGATGGCCACGCCATCGTTTACGAAAACGGTGCGCTGCTCGCTGAATCTGCCCGCTTCCAATACACCTCACAATTAGTGCTGGCCGATCTTGACTTGCAACGTCTGTCCCAGGAGCGCATGCGCCAGACCAGTTTTAATCAGAGTGTACAACTCCACCGCGACGTCATACGCCAGTTTCGGGACGTCTACTTCACGCTGGAACTCCCCCAGAGCGGACGACTGCTGTGTCAGCGTCAGTATGACCGGTTCCCGTTCGTGCCGAGCAACCCGGCCGTGCGCGACCGCCGGTGTTACGAAGCGTACAACATCCAGGTCCAGGGTCTGGTGAAACGCCTTACCAGTGCCAGCATCACCAAGGTGGTGGTGGGTATCTCGGGTGGGCTAGATTCGACCCAGGCCCTTATCGTCGCAGCCCGCGCCATGGACCTGCTGGACTATCCGCGCACGCATATCAAAGCCTACACCATGCCGGGTTTTGCGACGAGTACGCGCACCCTGAGCAATGCCCGCGCCCTCATGCAGGCTATCGGCTGTGAAGCCCATGAAATCGATATTCGCCCGAGCTGCGAGCAAATGTTGCGCGACCTGCAGCATCCCTATACGCGTGGAGAACTCGTGTATGATGTCACGTTCGAGAACGTCCAGGCCGGTGAGAGGACAAGCCATCTCTTTCGCCTGGCGAACTATCACAATGCGCTGGTCCTGGGGACCGGCGACCTGAGTGAACTGGCGCTCGGCTGGTCAACCTACGGGGTGGGCGATCACATGTCGCACTACAACGTCAACGCCAGTGTCCCCAAGACCCTGATCCAGTTCCTCATTCGCTGGGTGGCCTCTACCCAACTGCTTGGTGCCTCGGCCAGTCACGTGTTGCAGGATATTTTAGCGACCGAAGTGAGCCCAGAACTGGTCCCCGGCGACGGGACAGGAGACCAGCCAGGTCAGAAAACGGAAGCCGTCATCGGTCCGTACGAGCTACACGATTTCTATGTGTATTACACCACCCGTCTGGGCTATGCCCCGCCGAAGGTCGCCTTCCTCGCCTATTGCGCCTGGCATGACCGTACCCTCGGCCATTGGCCCGACATCCCAGAGGCCAACAGGCATGCATACAGCATTAGTGAGATTAAGCACTGGCTGCGTGTATTCGCCTGGCGTTTCTTCCAGATCAGCCAGTTCAAGCGGACCTGCGTGCCCAATGCCCCGAAGGTTGGTTCGGGTGGCTCACTCTCCCCGCGCGGGGACTACCGAGCCCCCAGCGACGCCGAGGCAACCGCCTGGCTGGAGCAGGTGCAGCGCATTCCCGACCACGAGTAATGCCTTATTTCCTCTGGAAAAGGGGTTTAGCAGGGAGGGAAGGAACCGTCGCGCAAGCCCTTCGTCACAAAGTCAATCCAGTCCTTACCCCGACGCTCCGCGCCTGCCATCTCGTGGAGGATATAGTGAGTCAGCAGATCTGGCAGATCCACCTCTTGCGCCACCACACCATGCGCGGTCTGCACCACGTCATAGACCTGCACTGACCGTCTGGACTGGGTGCGCACCGCGAAGTAACTGCGGCGTCCCAGACACATATCGACCAGGGCCGATGCCGTGATGTACTTACGGACATCAGGCACGGCATCGTCCGTCACATGCCGCACCGTCTGGCGCTGCCGATCAAAGCGATAGAGCCAGGAGCGGTGCGCGCCATCAGGAAACACGACGGTCACCTGATAGACCACACAGTAACGCAGGTACTGCATGGCCACCTGCTCCCTAGTGGCGATGCCCCGCGCCAGATACTGCGGCAGCCCGACCTCCACAACGCCCTGTGCAAACTCCTGCAAGCCCTGGAGGCCATACCCTGCTGGATTGCCATCTTCCAGGGCCGGGATAGGCGCGGAGGCATCATAGGCAATGCGGTGGATATCGTCTTCCAGCATGGTAACGTAAGCCACTGCCTGCCGGTGCAGGTCGACCTGACCCGGCGCGACCACCAGGGAATCCCCCGGGTTGACCTCTACAATACGCAATGTGGGGCTGACCTGATGCAGATCCTGCACAAACTTCGCCCGTGAGATAGGGAAAACGTGTCGATTCAGCCACGCCAGATTATCGGTAAACCGGAACCCTGCTGCCGCCGGGACCACACAACCAGCGGCAAGGCGAGAAGCCATGTGCAGGTTAACCCCGTGCAGCGCCGAGGTACTGGCTCGCTTACTCTCGAATAGGTCAAAATGTTGACTGGCATACATCGCCAGATGCACGTCAAGCTGACCGACCTCACGGTGCAGACGCTGGATAGTGTCAGCCGCGAGGAAGGTATCGACCTGGTTAAAAATTGCCCCCGTCTCGTCCTGCACGACAAAACCGTACTCCAGGACATCTCGGTTCAGGGATGGGGTTGGAAGGAGCCGCAGCCCGCCAATCTGCTGCGCCACGAAAGGTGCGAGGCGGTGTATATCGCCAAAGCCCAGGCGCTGTAACCCATAGAGTAGGAAGGGATCATCAGGACAGAAGACCGGTATGCGTCGGTCGAGCACCGCCAGACTCGGCAGATCGAAATGATCGAGATGCCGGTGCGACACAATAATGCCCTGCAATGCTGGGAGTTGTCCCAACCGCACCGCGCGTCGCGGACACGACGTCACTGTCCCTTCCTCGAAGGGATCGACCAACACCGGATCCATCAAAAAACATCCGGCCGCTGTCTCAAACAACCAGCAGGCATGACCGACCAGCGTGGCGCGCATAGAGCTGTGCTCCTCCAGACGTGCTGCGCCTATACGCCGGCCTTCTGCAGCACTTGCTGGACGAGCTGCCGCATCTCCGCAGCACGGAAGGGTTTGCTCAGACGTGGTACCTCAGTCTGCGCAAGAAACGTGCGCGCTTCCTCACTCAGCGTATCTCCGGTGAGGAAAATCACCCGCTGTAACAGGTGCGGGTGCTGCTGTTGCAGTGTGTGATAGAGCCCAGGGCCATCCAGCTCCGGCATGCGGAGATCACAGAGAATGAGATCATAGGCTTGCGTGTGCAACTTGGTCAACGCAATCTGCCCGTTCGCCGCCGTGTCTACTGTATGTCCATCCCGGCGCAGCAGATGGGCTAAGGCACTGGCGATACCTGGCTCATCATCCACGACCAGTATGGTTTTGGCGATTCTGGTGCCGGCGAGGGACGCGTCTGTGCTGCTGGGGGCTCTGTCAGTGCTCGCCGCTGTCGCCACGGGCAACACCATCCGAAAAACTGTGCCCTGCCCGGGCTGGCTCTCGACGCTGATGCTGCCCCCGTGTTCCTCGACGATCCCACGGCAGAGCGGCAGCCCTAAGCCGGTCCCCACCCCAGGGGGCTTGGTGGTAAAGAAGGGCTCAAAGAGCCTGTCCTGCAAAGCTGATGGAATCCCTGGCCCGGTGTCCGCCACCTCCAGGACAACTCGGGTTCCTACAGGATCATAGCGGGTGGTGAGCGTGAGACGCCGGGGCTGTAGGATTTCCCGCAGGGCATGATGGGCATTAGTGACGAGATTCACGATCACCTGATGCAGCTGATGGGGATCTGCCCAGAGCAGGGGGAGATTTGGCGCCAGCTGCCAATCTATCGTAATCGTATCCACCTGGAGCCCGTAGACCAGCAGCTCCATCGCTCCCTGGACCACCGTATTGAGCGCCACGTGTTGGCGCTCGGGTGGGTGCTGCCGCGCCAGAGTGAGAAAGTTGCGCACAATCCGCATACAGCGCTCTGCAGCTTGCATAATGGCCTTCACAGGGTCAGCTTCGGTGTCGTCTTGCCGCTCCTCGTGGAGGAGGTCAGCCTCCATCATGATGACGGCAAGCGGATTATTGAGTTCATGCGCTACACTCGCCAGCATGGTACCCATAGCGGCGAGCTTCTCGTGTTGGAAGAGCATGGCTTGCTGCTGCCGCAGCTGGGCTTCGGCCTGCTGGCGCTCAGCCATTTCGCGCTCGAGGGCCGCCGTACGTTCCGCCACCCGCTGTTCCAGGACGGCGTGGGCCTGCTCGAGCGCTTCCTGGGCCGCTCGCGCCTCTTGATACAGCCGGGCATTGTCGAAGGCCAGGGCCGCGCGGCGGGCGAGTTCCTCAGCCAGGGCCAGGTCCGCCGCACTGTAGCGCCGCACCCCCTCACCGAGCACACAGGTGATCGTGCCCAGCACTCGACCACGGGCCAGGAGTGGAACGACCATTTCCGACTGGAACCCCAGGGCTTGCACCAGGGTTCCATGTGCCTCATCCCGGGCCTCGGCCCGCAGCCGGGTCGGGGACACCATCGGATCGAACCAGGTCTGTCCTGTGCGCAGCACCTGGACAAGTGTGTGGGGGGTCTCTGGAGTCAGTACCGCGTATTGCTGGCGTAACTGCGCAGCCAGGGCTGCTTTAGCAGGGTCGGCATGGACGACCGTGAGACGGTGAATCAGTCCGTCGTCGTGCAGAATGTCCACACAACACCAGTCCGCCAGCGTTGGGACAATCAGGTGGGCGAGCTGCTCGAGCTGCATGGCAGGGTCGAGCGACGACGCC
>JBMDXC010000466.1:0-10573 GCA_048594805.1 Candidatus Entotheonellaceae bacterium
CTGGGCGTGGATGTCCGACGCATTGTGGTGGTCCCGGATGAGATCGAGGTCATTGCTAGTGACGTCGTGACGTTCTCGCGCGCCTTTGACTACGTCTTCACGACCGGTGGCGTTGGACCTACGCATGACGATGTGACCATCGAAGCGATTGCGTATGGCCTGCAGCGGCGTCTGGTCATTCACCCCGAGCTGGATGCCTTGCTGCAGCAGCACTGGGCCGAGCGTCCCTCGGCCGCACGGGCCAAGATGGCCAGTGTGCCAGAAGGCGCCCAACTCCTTATGGAGCCGAGCCTACCTATTCCCGTCCTGCAGGTGGGCAATGTCTACATTTTCCCCGGTATTCCACGACTCTTCCGGCGCAAGTTCGATAGCATCAAGGAGCGCTTTCGGGAGCTGCCCTATCACGTCCGCCTGGTGTACGTGAAGGCGCGGGAAAGTGATTTTGCCCACCTCCTGGATACGGTCATGCAGGAGTTCCCCGAGCTGATGTTAGGCTCCTACCCAGAGGTCGCTAACCCCCACTACCGTGTCAAACTTACCCTGGAGTCCAAAGACCATGCTTACCTGGAGCGTGCCTGTGCGCGTTTACTGGCACTCTTCCCCACTGACTCCATTCACCAGGTAGAATAAGCTACACGTGCCTGCCAGGTCATGCCACGAGTGCGCTGTGGGAACATCCTTCACCCTCTGCACTGTTCATGCATAGAGATGGCATACATCAATGTCGGTAATTGTGTGGATGTCTATCTCGTTAAAAAGAGGTTTTAACAATCCTTATATTAATTGTTTCAGTAACAGATGGACCACACCGGATGATGCATCCAAATGCTTCGGGTTAGCGTTTTCTCTGTATATGAGAAGCTGTGTTAAAGACCCCTGCCAGCAAATCTGCTCTCGGCTGAATTTCACAACGGCTTCTGACGGGCAGAGCGCAGGCTAGGGGCATTATGCTCTGAGTAGTCCCTCGTGGACAAGGAGGATCTTGTGAGGTATGATCAGCGGGTTTTGGGCTGGGTTGGAGTGTTACTAGGCACCATTATGGTTCTCACCGGCTGCACCTATAATTATGATGCTGCAGTAAGTCGGCTTTCTCTTCCTGAACAGTCGGAATTTCACACCTATGGGAAACTCATGACTGCGGGTCAGACACGCACCTATTTAGCGAAACCGAGCGCCGCCGAGCGCACGGCCTACCTGCGAGACATTGGTCTGATCCAGCGTTTCCAGAGGCTCGATCCGGGCGACCGTGAAACCGTGCAGAGCGGCTTCCCGAGAGTGGGGATGAGTGCTGAAGCCCTCCGTTTTGTGTGGGGTGAGCCGGAGTACACAGCAGGGGATGCGAGGCGTTCCGCCCACTGGTATTACCTAGGTTCGTCGCTTACACTGGGGGCATATGGCAATCAGTACACCACTTCCGGTGGCAGTCGGGTTGATGTGTATCTCGAGAATGGCAAAGTTGTGGGATGGATCGATGGTCCCAAGACCGACGATGAGCAAGGAGCCGATGATAAATGCACGGGGTGCTAGCCTCGTGGTGCGCTACCTGCTGCGGCAGTAGAATATCCCGCAACGCGGCCCACTCAGATCTAGCGTGAAGGAGAGTGAGAGCGATGATACTGAAAGTTGCCCGTCTGGGGCATCCGGTACTGCGCCAGGTAGCAGAACCAGTGCCTCCAGATCAGATCCTGACTCCGGCTATCCAACAGTTTATTGACGACATGATCGAAACCATGCACGAGTATGATGGCGCTGGCCTGGCTGCGCCACAGGTGCATGTCTCGAAACAGATCGTCATCATGGAAGTGGGGCCAAACCCTCGCCGTCCAAATGCTCCATCCATTCCACTGACTGTATACATCAACCCTGAGATCACCCCCCTGACCGAAGAGATGGAGGAAGACTGGGAAGGATGCCTGAGCGTGCCAGGCCTCCGTGGTCGTGTGCCGCGCTACACGAGCATTCGTCTGCGTGCCTACGACCGCCAGGCCAACCGCATCGACATTGCCGTGCAGGGCTTCCACGCCCGCGTCATCCAGCACGAGTGCGACCATGTGCAAGGCAAGGTCTATCTCGATCGCATGCGCAGTATGGAATCCTTAACCTTCGTCGAAGAGTGGATGAAGTACGGACTGCGAGAATGAGGGCAGCGGTGCTGGCGGGCAGTCACGCAGCCGCGCCAGCGCCCAGGCGGCGTGTTCCCGCACCAGTGCCTCTTGGTCGTCCAATAAGCTTTCCAGGAGGGGGATGAAGGCGGTATTCCCCGCATTCCCCATGGCTACACAGACATTGCGGAGCAGCCCCCGGCGCCTCGTGCGCTCGATGGTTGTACCTCGGAAACGCTGTTTAAACTCCTCACGTGTCATGTGGGCCAGGTCTTCCAGACGAGGGTGCACCTGGGCAGGATGCGGCTGCAAACCTGGGTCCGTGGTGCCATGTCGTTTGCGATTCCAGGGGCAGACGTCCTGGCAAATATCACATCCAAAGATGTGGTGGCCGATTTGCGTACGGAACTCCTCCGGGATAGCGCCCTTGAGTTCGATCGTCAGATAGGCAATACAACGCTGCGCATCCAGAACGTAGGGTTCCAGAATTGCCTGCGTCGGACAAGCCTCCAGGCAGCGGGTGCACGTCCCGCAATGGTCGAGCCCCGGACGATCATACTCCAGGGGGATGGTCAGGATGAGTTCTCCCAGCAGCAACCAGGAGCCAAGCCGGGTATTCAGCAGGCACGTATTTTTGCCGAACCAACCCAGGCCCGCATATTTGGCGTAGACACGCTCCACGACCGGCCCCGTGTCCACGTACAGTTTGCTCGCCACAGTCGATGGCACCAGTGTCGTGACAAAGGCCTGAAGCTGGGCAAGCCTGTCCTGCATAACCTGGTGATAATCTACGCCCCAGGCATAGCGCGCGACCCAGCCGCGGTTTGGGTCTGTTACCGCGGTCGAATACGGATAGTCTGTGTCATAGTTGAGGCCACATACCACGATTGATTGTGCGTCCGGCAAAACCTGTTGCAGATCCCGCCGGCGCTCCCGGCTGCGCTCGAGATAGTGCATCTCACCGGCGTATCCAGCATCGAGCCAGCGCTCAAAAAACACTAATTCCGGGCTCTCCTGCACAGGAGCGACCCCAACCAGATCAAAGCCCACGGCCAGTGCCTGGTCCTTAATCTGCTGCGTGAGCTCATGTGATGTATGTTGTCCAGACATGGGAGGAGTCATAACATCGCAGCGCTTCGTCGCTTAGTACTGTGTACAGCTCAAATTGCCCCACCAGTTTGGCGGGGTACTCCCTGGCTTCACGGTAGTCAATCGGGACGTGTACCTGGCGGCACTGGTGTTTATCAAGCAAGGCGCAGACACGTACCAACTCTCTGGTTCACGCCCCGCATCTGCATCTCCCTGCAGTCCAGGATACGCACTCCACATGCCCACGTCAAGCCGCCTGAGAGGTCTCTACGTCAGCCTTCTGAGCCTGGATAATAATATGACTCCAGACATGACTGTGCTCGCGCAGAAACGTATCACACTCTTCAGTGAGCATGGCGAGACGTTCATGCCAGTCGCGCAGCGCCTGACCACTCTCTACATATTCGATAAAAGTATCGATATCCCCCACTATGGTGGTCTCCTCAGATGCGAGAGCGAGTTCAGGAGGCAAGTAGAACATTGCTTGTGTCCCTTTCCAGTCAGACGCGAAATCGTCACCTGAGGAGAGCCTCAACGGCGCTCTCCTCAGGCCTATAGTATGAAGGGTTTTCGTACTGACTCTTTCCTGGCACACTGTATCGGCAGGCCCCTAGGAAAAGTTGAGGAGTCGTGGTGTGGAGAGGAAGGGCCGCCCTTAATGAGGCGGCCCTCCGCCGACGCAGTCGCGGGGAACGGGGCGCCGTTAAGCTGGCGCCCCTCCGCCGACGCAGTCGCGGGGGGGTTGACCCATAGAGCTTTGCAGAGTACGCTCAGGCATGGCAGCGCTGAGCAGTCAGTCACGGGAGGGAGGCATGGCACAGGACAAACAGACGATGCAGTATGGCCTTTGGCCCAGCCCCATAGGGCCCCAGAGCCTGGCCGCAGGACTGCGACTCTCGGATGTGGCGTGGGATAGCGATGGCGAGACGCTCGTATGGTTAGAAGAACGCTCAGACCGTGGCGTGCTGGTCTGTCTGCCACCGGGGAGCGCTGCCCCACGCGATTTGACCCCGGAACTCTCCGTACGGGCGCGTGTAGGATACGGCGGCGGGGATTTTAGTGTGGCCGGCGGGTACGTGTATTTCGTGGAAGCCGGTGGCCGCGTGTATCGCCAACCTCTGGCCACTGGTCCGGCCACACCGATTACGCCTGGTTTTGGCTTTGCTGCGGCCCCGACCGTGTCGCTGGATCAGCGCTGGGTAGTCTTTGTCCACACCTACGAAGAGCGCGATGTCCTGGCCATTGTGGACACCGAGGGACGCTCGTGGCCCCAGCAACTGGTCCGCGGAGCAGACTTTTACATGCAGCCGTGCTGGCATCCGCACGGCACCCTGCTGGCCTGGGTAGAATGGAACCATCCGCAGATGCCCTGGGAAGGTTCACGCCTGCGCCTGGGCACGGTGCGCTATGACGTAGGTCATCTCCCACAAGTGCGAGACGTCGGGACCCTGGCTGGGAGTCGCACGGTGGCGATCTTTCAACCGACGTTCTCACCCAACGGCCGCTTTCTCGCCTACATCTCAAATCAGTCTGGCTGGGATAATCTTTACCTCTACGACTTCGAGGAGCACACGCATCGCGCCTTGACCACCGAGCCGGTGGATTGCGGTCAACCCGCCTGGTTGCAGGGGATGCGCACCTACGGGTTTCGGCACGACGGCCAGGGTCTGTTCTATCTGCGGAATGAACACGGCTTTCGGCACCTGTGGCACTACGACTTGCAACGCGATTGTGCGGTCAAAGCGCAGGTTGATCTGGGCGAGTATACGTTTCTCGACCAGCCAGCCATGGCACCGACGCGGGCCACGTTGGCCTGTATTGCTTCGGCTCCGACGTTGCCGCCACGCCTGCTTACTGTGACAGTCGGAAGCCAGGAACGCCCGCGGGTGTGCCGACGCAGTGCCGCGGAAAACGTCCCGGTCTCGGAACTCTCGACACCGCAGGCCCTCACCTGGCATACAGTTGGAGGAGACCTGGTGCATGGGCTGTTCTATGCCCCGAGTAGTAGCCGCTTTGAGGGGGTAGGGCCGCCACCCGCCATCATCCACATCCACGGTGGCCCGACGTCACAGGCAGTAGCCAGTTTTCACCCGCAGACGCAGTTTTTTACTACCCGCGGCTATGCCGTCTTGCAGGTCAACCATCGCGGCAGCACGGGCTACGGCAAAGCTTACGTGGAGGCGCTGCGCTGCCAGTGGGGTGTCTACGATATCGAAGACACCGTCAGTGGGGCGCAGTATCTCGTTGAGCAAGAACTGGCTTCGGCGCAGCACCTGGTGCTTATGGGGGGCAGTGCCGGGGGTTATACGGTCTTGCAGACCCTGGTGCGCCATCCAGGCTTCTTTAAGGCGGCCATTTGCCTCTACGGCATCTCGAATCTGTTTACGCTCGCCGCCACCACGCACAAGTTCGAAGCCCACTATCTGGACAGTCTCATTGGTCCCTTGCCTGATGCTGCTGCATTATATCGCGAGCGCTCGCCGCTCTTTACTGCTGACCGTCTCCGTGATCCTATTGCCCTGTTTCAGGGGGAGATCGATCAGGTTGTGCCCAAGGCTCAGGCGGATGCCATTGTGGCGTCCCTCAAAAGCCGTGGTGTGCCACACGAGTATCACGTCTATGCCGGGGAAGGACACGGCTGGCGCAAGGCCGAAACTATTGCGTACTTCTACACAGCCGTGGACGCCTTTCTCCGCCAGTATGTTTTGTTTGCCTAGTGAGGGAGTTACACCATATGCCCAGTCATGTCGATGTGTCACACGACGTTTTGCCTGCCACTGCCTTGCGCGGCAAACGTGTCCTGGTCACACGGGCGCGAGCGCAGGCGCATGAACTCGCCACGCGTCTCCAGGAACTTGGGGCCATACCCATCGTCTTTTCTGTGATTCACATTGTTCCTCCGGCCGACAACTATGTCGCCCTGGACACGGCGCTGCGTCAACTCGCCACGTTCGATTGGGCGGTCTTTACCAGTGTCAACGGAGTGATGCATGTCTGGGAGCGGCTGGCGGTAGTGGGGGTAGAGGCAGGGGCATTCGCCTCCATGCGCCTGGCGGCTATTGGCCCGGCCACGGCCGCAGCGCTCAGTGCCCGCGGTCTGCAGGCGGCGGTGGTGCCAGAGCGCTATGTGGCTGAGGCGCTCCTGGAAGCGATTCCGCACCCTGCGGGCCAGCGTTTTTTGTTGCCACGGGCCGACCTGGCCCGAGATGCCCTGCGCGTTGGTCTGCAAGCCGCAGGGGCCGAGGTAGTCGAGGTGCCAGCCTATAGTACGGTCTTAACTGAGCCATCACCTGAAGCCCTGGCTGCGATACAGACCGGCGTGGATGTGCTCACCTTCACGTCGAGTAGCACGGTGCGTAACTTTGTCGAGCACGTGGGGCAAAGCACGGCGCAAGCGCTCGCAGCGCAGGCCCGGGTGGTGACTATTGGCCCGATCACGGCAGCGACGGCCCGTGAGTTCGGACTGCGTGTGGATGTGGTGGCAACGGAGCACACCATCGCTGGCCTGGTCGACGCCATGACCGCAATGGCATAGCGCTTGAGGAAGGGTACATCATGGCACGCTTTGATGATTATGCCCAGGCGTACCAGACTATTCGTATGGAACGACGCCAGGGTATCCTGCAGATCACCTTCCATACCGACGGCGGCGTCTTGCAATGGGGGGAACTGCCGCATCGCGAATTTGCACAGGCGTTTCGGGATATTGGCAGCGACCCGGAGAACAAAGTCGTGATCATGACCGGTACGGGCGAGGCGTTCTCTGGACCGCGCGCCACCCCGGACCGGCGGCTGCGGCGCACCGCCAGCGAGTGGGACAGGACTTATTGGGAAGGCAAGCATCTCCTCCTGAACCTCCTCGATATCGAGGTGCCCATGATCAGTGCGATCAACGGCCCGGCCTGGCGCCATTCCGAAATCCCGCTGCTGTGCGATATTGTCCTGGCTACGGAAGAGACGACGTTTCAGGACTCTGCGCATTTCCCCAATGGCATGGTGCCGGGCGATGGCATGCACATTGTCTACCCGCTCCTCCTCGGACTGAATCGTGGCCGCTACTTTCTCCTCACTGGCCAGACCCTCAATGCCAGCCAGGCCCTGGACCTCGGCCTGGTTAGCGAAGTCCTACCACGCCAGCAACTTTTAGCGCGTGCCTGGGAACTGGCCGAACAATTAGCCCAACGTCCCCCACTCGTCCTGCGCTATAGCCGGGTGCTCCTGACCCAGCACATCAAGCGCCTGATGCACGACCTGTTAGGCTATGGCCTGGCCCTTGAGGGCCTGGGTGTGGCCGCTGAGACTCCTAACGTGGGTGAGACGGGTAATGGAGGCTGATCTCTACCCGGCGGTCAGCTTCACGTCTCGATAATCTGGACGACAGGCTCTTCCAGCCAGGTGCTCCGGCATTGCGGGCATTTGCTCGGCTTTGCGAGTTTCTCTGTGGAAAAGACGAAGCTGCACTTGCGGCATTCCGCTGGAGTGACGTCGAGCCGATAGGCAGACTGCTTGAGCGTCTTGCGTAGATGCTTGACGTCATCGAGCACTTCCTTGAGCGGCACATCGTACAGGCGTGCGATCTCTGAGAGCCGCAGAGGATTGTCAAGTAACAGCGTGATCAGGTCTTTTCTGAACATCTGCGGTATTCCCTGCCTATATTTTGAGCTGCTTCAGTAATACGCCGTCGCTGCTTTCGCCAGTCCAGTGGAGCAGTACGCTCGGCCATCCGTGCCGGATGGACGTATGACGGCGGTGCCAGCACAATCCCATGCCCTAGTTCTATATCCTTTCATCCTGCGCATAGGGCCAAGCTTGCCATGCGTAGCGTACTATGCCCATGCTGGAAGTCTAAGTCAATCCTCGATTCCATGCCCGCGCTCACGGTCTGCCTCCACAGGCCAACGATACCACCGCGACGATGCGGGCGACAGGGCTATCCTGATACCCAGTAGCGACACTTCCTATTAAGATAACAAATTTAATGGGCCTCATTTTCCTCTACAATTATGGTGTTATGTGCTGCTTGATCTTTATAATTTGGCGGTTTTGCGTCATGCTTTCCCTGATGTAAAAATCAGGGGACACCTTATCTTTTAAATGTTACTTTTTATGTACACTGGTCCGGTTCCACCAAGTGAGTGCCCAGCAGCCCGGGAGGTGCACACGGATACGCTGCGCAGGAGTATCGGTAGGGGTATGGTCTCGTCACACAGCAGGTTCCCCCATCGCGGAGGCAGAGATGCGGCGGCAACGCGTAGGTCTTTTCCGGACACTGATTCTTCTCCTGGCCCTTGGTGTGGGCCTGCTGCGCGGTCAGCAGGTTTCCCCTGCCCATACCCCGTCCACCCCCACGGTAGGCACCCCGGTGGCCCAGCCGTCTACCCTCGTGGTCAACCAGACGACCCTGGTGACGGTAACCAGCCAGATTACAGCGCCCTCCAGCAACCCCGTAGTCCCAGGGAGCGTCAAGCTGGAGCGCGTGGATTCTAGGGGTAAGATCCTCGCCACCCTGGGGACTATGGTCGACGATGGGACGCGGGGGGATGCCGTCGTCAGGGATGGCACCTTTACCCTGCGCGTGGCCTTCACCGAGTCGACTCCAAGCCCCGTACGCCTGCAGGTCAGCGCCACGTTCCGCGCGGGGGGCAAGCGGATCACCTCGGCCGTCGCCCTCATCCGCGTTGTGGCGAATACGCCACCCGTGGCCCAGGCTGGACTAGACCGTGAAGGTTGGGCAAACGGTGACGCTGGATGGCAGCGCCTCGACGGACGCGGATGGGGATCTCTTGTCGTATCAATGGTCGTTTGTGGTACGACCCAGAGGGAGCCAGGCTACCCTGTCCAATTCCGCGCTGGTCCATCCCACCTTTGTAGTCGATCGTCCCGGCACGTACACGGTGCAACTGGTCGTCAATGACGGCAAGACGAATAGTGCCCCGGATGCGGTCGCCGTCACCACCATCAATGCCCAGCCGGTCGCCAAGGCCGGACCAGATCAGACCGTTGCAGTCGGTGCCACAGTGACCCTGGACGGCAGTCAGTCCAGCGATGTGGATGGCGATGCGCTGCTGTTCCTGTGGAGCTTTACCCAGATACCCAGTGGGAGCCTCGCAACACTGTCCGATCCCACGGCGGTGCACCCGACGTTTGTGGTGGACAAGCCAGGCACCTATATGGTGCAACTCGTCGTCAATGACGGCTTTGGGAATAGTGCACCGGATACCGTCACTATCACGACGCAGAACTCCCGGCCGATGGCCAATGCAGGCGCAAATCAAACGGTGTTTGTGGGGCTTACGGTGACGCTGGATGGCAACGCCTCGCGCGATGTCGATGGCGATCCCCTCACCTTCCGCTGGACCTTACCCCTACAACAACGTCTAGAGTTGACCTTTAACTGGTTGCGAGTTTTGCAATTGGCCCTAACCTCTTGTAGTCTCTGAAGTAATTCGCGTATCCAGTGCACCGCCCCCTTTCTCCCATGAGGCTAACGCATGCTGAGCACTACCGCACTACAGCCTGTAACAACGCCGATTCCTGTGCAACGCTCCGAACCGGAGTTCGACGCATTTATCTTGCCGCCCCTCTCGATGCCCAAACGTGGGCCAAAGTGCAAACTGGGCTATTATCGTGTCTTTAATCTGATCCTCTGGGGGCTCTACACGGGGATACGGTGGAAGTGCCTGCCTGTACCAACTGACTCCACTGGGAAACCGGCCATTCACTACACGACCGTCTACACAGTCTTTGCCAAATGGGCCGATGACGGCTCACTCTGGCAGGCGTTCATCGCTAGTGTGCGGTATCTGGCGGCCGAGAAAAAGCTCGATCTCAGTGTGCTCCATGGCGACGGGACCAACCCCGTGGCCAAAAAAGGGGCGATGGCATTGGCTTCTCGGGGTACAAACCCCAGAAGGGCGAGAAGGTCATTGCGATCATTGATCATCATGGCTACGTCTTAGCGCCTGTCTCCGTGGCCCCTGTCAATGAGACCGACATGGTGCTGTTGCCAGAGGGCCTACACGCGCTGAAAAAGGTGGCCAAAGAGGTCGGGGTGGACCTCAGAGGGGCCTCTCTCAATCGCGATGGCGGTTTTGATTCCGCCCACAATCGGAAGTGCATCTTCAATGCGGGCCTGATCCCCAATATCCCCGAGAATCCCCGCAACCGCAAGCGCACCAAGCGTGGGCGGCAGCGATTGTTCAACGCTGCCGTCCACACGTTACGCATGCGAGTCGAACGGACCTTTGCGTGGGAAGATAAGTTCAAGCGGTTGCTGATCCGCTTTGCACGCATCCAACAACGACACTATGGGATGAAGCTGCTGGGGTACACAATGATTCACCTGCGAGCCTTCTGCGGTTTCTAAAACTCGCAACCACTTA
>JBMDXC010000467.1:0-15158 GCA_048594805.1 Candidatus Entotheonellaceae bacterium
CCTCTTGATGTTGGACGGCAGCATGAATGCCACCACCGCTTGCAGTGCTACCTGCGCGCTCTGAGTGCACCCTGGTCAGGCTCGTGTACCCGGGCTGCGGGCGGATATTGATGCAAACGATGGGCCGCCGCACGGTTTAGACCTGTAAGGGCATTGAACAGCCGTGAGTGCAGACGCGACTGCACCTCTATCCCTGGCACACTGGTAGCCTTTGCACCATCCTCACTAGGGAGGACACGGTTCGCTGCGCTGAGTAGGTGAGAGGTGAGGCCTGGGCACAGACCATGCAAGCGCCCCAGCAGCTTGGCTGGCAGCGACAAAATACGCGCGGCCTCGCCGCGCTGCGTGGCGCGTACAATCTGCCGTGCAGCCCGCTCCGCGCTCATAGAGAGCAGCGGCAGACTCGCCCCCAGGCCAAACCAGGTAAACTCACGCTCTTGCTGTCCCTGGAACATGGCATGCAGGTGGGAGCCGGTGCGCATCAGCCCAGGTACAATGGTGGTGACGTGAATTCCGTCTCGGCCAAGCTCTGCGCGTAGGCCTTCCGACAGGCCGACAGCGGCGAACTTGGCGCAATTATATGGTAACAGGTGAGGGACACTCACCATGCCGCCAATGGAGGTAATATTCACAATCCGCCCCTTGCGCCGCGCACGCATCTGGGGCAGAACAGCTAACGTAGGATAGAGTACGCCCCAGAACATCACGTTCAGGGCCGTCTCAAAATCTTCCACAGTCGCGGTGTGCAAGGGCCCTACCTGGATTATTCCGGCGTTATTCACCAAAATATCGACCCGGCCAAACCGCTGCGTAGCCTGTGCGATCAGGTGGTTGACCTGTTCCCGGTCGGACACATCGCAAGGCACGGCCAGCACGTCAGCCCCACGCTGCGCCAGGTCATGCCGCGCGCGTTCGAGTTCCTGGGCATCACGGGCGCACAGGACCAGCCGACAGCCTACCCGTGCAAACTCTCTGGCCAGCGCCAGCCCTAGACCGCGCGAGCCACCGGTGATCAGTACCACCTCACCGTGCACATCCTCCTGGCGCCACCGCTGCAGCGCTGTATACCCGAGCCACCCAAGACCGGCGATCCCCAGCAGTGTGGGCCGTCCCTGCTTCCAAAACCACGCCATCTTGCGCCTCCTTCTGTGACATGGTCGCATAGCAACTACCATGCCAAGGAGGAGCAAGTTCCGTACCAAGTAGAGCCCTAGCCCTGCTGACGGGCTTAGCTTGCCTGCCAGCTCAGGGAAGTTTCCGGAGCCCCGCGCTGCTTTGTGACGGCCTGCGTCTGCGGCGTATAGGCACCGCATGCCCAGAGGGTACAAGCAGCCAAGATGGTGTTCGCCCAGGTATACACATCCCTCTCAAAGTGGAAGAAACACTCTCACTTTGAGATCCATCTCTGTGCCGCTGCCCCCGAGCGCTTTGCGGCTCATGCCGTTGGTCTCTCCGCAGCAGCGTATTTACCAGCGATATACCCCTGGGCCGTGCAGCGGCCCAGCCCATGCTGGTTGAATCCACCGGCCGATTCGCCGGCACAGTACAGGCCGGGGATCACCTGGCCACACATGTCCATCACCTGGCACTTGGCGTTAATCCTGAGGCCAGCGCGCGTGTCGTGGACGAGCGGTGTGGCCCAGGCGGCGTAAAATGGCCGCGTCCGGATCTTGTACTGGGGTACGGGCTTGCCAAAATCCCTATCCACCCCGCCGTCCACAAAGGTGTTGTATCTCTCCACCGTCGCCTGCAAGATGGCACCGTCCATCGGTTTGGCCTGATAGGGATTTTTGATGGCGGCGGCGAGTTCCACCAGCGTGTTGGCGCTGAAAAAATATCCGTCTAGATCCACGTATGGCGGGGTAACTTGCCACCGCTCCCGTGCTACCGCCTCAGCATCAAAGATGGCCCATATCGGGCCCGCCGAGTAATCGGGCGGCGCCGATGCCGCATTCATGGCCACGGCAGCATTAAAAAAATTATAGTGGGTTGGATTGTAATGAATACTGGCATTATTGCGATAGTCACCCAGTGTGTAGGGGTTGAACTCATTGTACACATTGCCGTTCGGGTAATCGCCTTTGGTCTCGTCGTAAAATCGCTGGCCTAGCTGGTTCACGAGGATGAGGTTTTGCCAGTCCGTGACCTCGATGCCTGCCGCACGTACGAGCGGGAATATGGGGGAGCTGATATCCCACGCGAAATAGTTGTACCGTGCGCCAAGGGCACGCTGCGTTCTGATGCCATCGCCATTTTCAAGGATCTGGTTGCCCAGACCCCAGAGTGAGGCGCCAATCGCCATGGCAGCAAGCTCGCCACTGGCATCCTGAAACGTATAGGGCTCACCGGCAACCTGGTAGACCTCAGTCAAGCGGGGATCGAACATGCGTCGGAAGTGCACGTTGCTGGTGCTGCCACCGGTAGCGAGAATCATGGCTTTGGCGGCGCGGATGTATACGCTTGGCTTCGTACAGTCAATGTTGCCTTCGGAGCGGTAGCTCCGTAACGGCGTCGTGGCGCCGGGCAGTGTCCTTGGCGTATACTGTGCAGTCATGCCGATCACCCTGCCAGGGTTGGCCTCGGAGGACGCTGTCCTGATCAGGCTCGTCATCTTGTAGTTCAGGAGAAATTTGACGCCCTTGGCCCGTGCACTCGCCTCTAGCGGCCGCACCAGACCTGCTCCGGCTCTGCCACTTGGACTCGCGAGCCCGGTGCCCTCGGTCCAGACCGCATGATTTTCGCGTGGTGCCGAATTGCCCGTGCTGTGCGCACCGGTATTGTCCGGCGGTATGTCTTTGAACTGGACGCCATTGGCCACGAGAAATTCGTAGGTGGCGGCGCAATGATCGGCGAAACCCCGCATGACGTCTCTGTCATTGTAGCGGTAATCGGGCCAGCCGTTGGGTTGCACGATGGACCAGTCGGTCAGGTCGGCAAAGACGGTGTCCGACGAATCCTCAATGCCGTATTTGCGCTGCGCACTCGTGCCGCCGCCCAGCGGGATGTTGCCCCCGCTCAAAATCGCATGCCCGCCGATATCGTAGTTCGCTTCGACCACGATCACGGACGCTCCCTCATCTCTGGCCTTAATAGCGGCGGGCAGCCCTGTGGCGCCAGCGCCAACAATCACCACATCCGCCTCCAGGTCCCAGTTCGCTGGCATATGTCCTATTCCTGCTCCCAATGTGCCCAGACCGACAGCATCGGCGGCGCCATCATCTCCAACTGTAGTCATAGTACAACCTCTTCTTAGTAAGTGTTCTTGATAGGCCAAGCCCTGGGTTCGGGCCTGAGTATAGCACCGTTTGCTCCTTACCCGGTCACGCTGGTGTGGATGATGCCGGGCCGTAGCGCTGATAGTTGTGGCCACTCCAGTCCCAGGTCAGCCATGACGCCAGGCCGGAAGTTGTCGACCACCACGTCCGCCGTGGCGATCAGCCGGCGCAGCGCCTCTTGACCCGCAGCACTGCGGAGATCGAGCACGGTCGAACGCTTATTCCGATTGCATGCGGCGAAATACCAGCTCAGTCCTTCGACAATTGCCCCTTGCGCATGCAAAGGATCACCCCCCGGCGGCTCGACCTTGATGACCTCAGCCCCCATGTCTGCCAAAAGCAGCGTGCAGAAGGGACCGGAGAGAATGCGCGTCAGGTCAACCACACGTACGCCTTGCAGATGCATAGGTCTTGTACCTCCCGCTCACACGCGCTATCAGCCAAGCTCCCTGTTACGCTTGCCCATGCGCAGGCACTGTAGCAAAGTGCCAGGCGGTGTACAACTCTCGTGTCAGCCAGCAGAGATGACACACCGGAGTTTCTCACGTATGCTATGGATAAAGCCCCTCACCCCCACCCTCTCCCGCAGAGAGGGAGAAAGCAAAGGAGGTAGTGCATGGCTGGACTGGAGAGCAAAGTGGCCCTGGTTACGGGCGCTGGGGGTATGAAAGGCATCGGTCGGGCTACAGCACTCAAGCTGGCAGCGCAGGGTGCGGATATTGCCGTGACTGACGTACAGCGGCCGCCGGAGGAGCTGCCGCCGGGAGAGGTCAGGAAGCAGTGGCGGAGCATTGATAGCGTGGCGGAGGAAGTTGAGGCGCTGGGCCGACGCTGCCTGCAGGTGTGGTGTGACTTGCGCGACAGTGAGCAGATTCAGGCCATGGTGCGTCAGGTGGCGGAGCACTTTGGCCACATTGATATTTTGGTCAACAATGCCCGTGCCGTTATTGGCCGAGATAAAGTGCCGATTACGGAGTTGCGGGAAGATGTCTGGCAGCATTTCCTGGCTATTAATACCACTGCTGTCTTCTTGTGTACCAAGTTCGTCGGGCAGAGCATGGTCCGCCAGGGACAGGGAGGACGCATCATCAATATTGCCTCTGACGCTGCCAAGCGCGCCAGCGCCATGGGTGCGGCCTATTCTGCTTCCAAATTCGCCGTGCTCGGATTGACGCAAGCCTCCGCACTCGACCTGGCGCCCTATGGCATTACGGTGAACGCCGTCTGTCCAGGGCCGGTGAACACCGATCGGCTGAGTTATTGGGAACGTGCCCAGGCGGAGGCACAGGGCATTTCCCTCGAAGCATTTCGCGCCAAAATAGTTGCCGAAGCGGGGCAGAGGACGCCACTGGGGAGAATCGCAGAGCCGGAGGATGTTGCCGGTCTCGTCGCGTTTCTGGCCTCGGACGAGGCCCGCTTTATCACTGGTCAGGCCTACAATGTGAACGGCGGCTTGCTGTTTCACTGAGCCATGGCGGCCTGTTGGTTGCGCATGATGATAGTGCCCATCCCCCCATGCGTGGGAATATGTTTCACGGCGAGTGCAACACGATTGTGCGCATCCAGCGCCTCCCAGTACATCTCCAGCAGGTCTTCTGGACTGCCAGTACAAGGGAGGAGCAGAGGGTCACCAGTATAACTCGGTAGCGGATTGCCGTCGCTGCGATATGTGGTCAGGCCAACGCCCAGGCCCTGGACAGGTACGGCGGGCCGATAGGTGTAGCGGTCCGTATAGGCCGGATCGATGGGGTTCGCCTTCAGCAGACTCAGCGTCACTTGCTGCTGTGCCAGCATAAGCATCGCACTAATCCGGGGGGTGTAGTTAGGGGCATCGGGTTCGTGCTGCCATTGCGCCAGGGCCGCATCGAATGTGCCGCCTGTGCTGAGCGTCTCATACATGGTGCGTGTCTGAGCGCCGTTGCTCACCAGATAGATGCCCGGGAGTTCGAGCATCGCTTCGTAAATGATGAGACTGGGATCGGTCAAGAGCTGCGGGTCAACGGGTGCCGTACGCAGCGTACCGCCCTCGACCACAAAGCGGCGGTTGCGGCTGTGTGTACTCCGTCCCATGATCCAGTACAGCATAACCCAGCCATGATCGAGGGAGGACCGGCCGATGACAAGGCCCCGCCCTGGGTACGGATTGTCTCGGAGGTGGCTCGCGAAATTCCTTGCAGCGAGGTCTGCTGCCTGCATAGACCATCCCTCAGCTCAGTATGTCCCGATATCCTCCCACGCTTTGGCTTCGATCCATAACTGCACGAGAGAGGCGTCTAATTTTCCAGCTTTTGCCTCAGCTTCCAGGATGCTCAAGGCACGTTCCAGGGGTAAGGCTTTTTTGTAAGGGCGGTCACGGGCGACCAGGGCATCGTAAATATCCGCAATGGTCATCATGCGCGTGCCGAGAGGGATGTCGTCCGCTACGAGTCCCTGCGGATAGCCACTGCCGTCGAGTTTCTCGTGGTGCCGACCGGCAAGTTCTGGGACCCGTGCTAGATCCTTAGTCCAGGGGATGGTCCGCAAGAAATTAAAACTGTGGATCACATGTTTTTCGATTTCCTGCCGCTCGTGGAGGGTTAGATTGCCCCGGCGCAGCGACAGCATCTGCACCTCGCGGTCCGTCAAGAGGCTGTGACGCTGCCCATCGGGATCCACAAATGCTCGCTGACGGATCGCTTCAAGCGCCGAGTAGTCACCCTCCTCAGTGACGTTTGGCTGGTTGGCGTGGAGCACGACCTGGAGCATAGCATCAAACTCGGCCAGCTCCCGCTGCAGATCAGCCTCCAGATGTGGTAAGCGCTGACGCATCCCCTTAGGATCGTGTAGGGTTTCCTGCAACCAGCCCTGGAGGCGTCCAGCACGATGCGAAGCGCGGGCCAGCATAAAGCGCCCGCGCAGGGTCATAAGTTCCTCATCAAAGAGCTTCCGCGCTTTGGTGAGGACATTTTCGCGCACCGCCACCTTGCCAAAGTCGTGCAGAAGTGCCGCATAACGCAACTCACGCAGACCCTCAGCCGAGAACCGCGCGCCGGCCCACGGGCCACGCTCAAGCCGTTCGACACGACACGCCAGCGATAGCGTGCCGTCAGCCACCCGAAAGCTATGGCCTGACGTCGTCGGATCACGTTGTTCAATTGCCATGACGGCAGCACGTACAAAGCCTTCGAACAGTTGCTGGATATCCTCATAGAGACGGCTGTTTTCCAGACTCACCGCGGCCTGCGAGGCCAGGGAGCGCAGCAGCTCGACATCCGCTGGACTGAAAGGCAGCACCTCCTGGGCCACACTAGGTACTGCCAGCGGTACGCCAGCGTGTGGCTTGCGGTTAATAAGCTGTAACACACCGAGGACTTCACCCTCGCGCATCGACAGCGGGATACCTACCAGACTGCGCGTACGGTAGTGAAAGCGCTGATCGAAACTCTGGTCATGGTGCAACCAGCCATCGGGGGGGAGCGCATACGCATCGTCCACCACAACCACCTCGCCACGCAGGGCCACGGCCCCGGCCACACTGTGCGGATTGAGCGGGATCACACTCACCTTCCAGGGCGCTGCGATACTGTCGTTCTGCGCCAGTGCGAAATACAGATAGCGGTGCTCCTGCTCACCCTTCCTGACCAGGTAGATTGAGCCAGCATCCGCCGTAACTAGATGCCGGGCTCGCGTCAAGATCAGTTCGAGCAGACGGTCCGGATTGCGCTCAGACGACAGCGCAATACCAATTTCGTTCACCACTTTGAGCGCTGCGGCTCGGTCGAGAGCGTGTTGCGAGAACTGCACGCGCTCACGGCGCCAGGCGTCCGCAGCCCGCAACGCTTGTCCGAGAGCCTGTGGATCAGTAACCGCGACCTCTGGGAGTGGGACCCAGGCTCCTGCCGGTGGTATCTCTGAACGCGCCCATATCCCCGCCCAGCCTGGGGGCAGTACGGGTACGAGCATACCTGGCAGACATACCACAAGACCGCTGGCTGGTAGCGGCTCAGGAAACGTTTCCTGCATGCTCCCCAGTTCCAGATTGAGGGCATCCACAACAGCCATGACCTCAGCGGGGGCGATGAGCACAGGTGTGGCACTCGCATCTTCGCTCCCGTCTGACATGGCGTAACTCGTGGTATGCATCGACACCTCCGGCCAGAGGACCCCAGCTCTGTACAAGGGGGAAACAAAGGTTGTTCAGCAGGGCCATGCGCGATACAATCCGCTTGAGATAAGAATATGCACTGTATATCAGCATGCCCTACCCTGGCTCTTGTGTCAAGCAGCATTGCTGCATCATCCCCATCTGGAGGACGTATCATGCCTGACGCTGCACAGACCTCCCATGAGGCGGCGCTCCAGAGCCTCTTTGAGGCGCTCCAACCTTTGAGTCTGGCGCCCCTATGGACGCAGTACCGTGCCATGCTCACGCCCACCCCACAGGGCAAGGCACGGCCGCATCTGTGGCGCTATGCCGAACTCCGCCCCCATCTACTGCGCACCGGGGAGCTGATCAGCACGCGTGAGGCTGAACGCCGTGTGCTCATGCTCATGAATCCTGGTCTGGAAGGGCAGGCAGCCGCCACCTCCACGCTCTTTGCGGGGATGCAACTCATTTTGCCCGGTGAGATTGCACGCGCGCATCGACACTCGCCCTCAGCTCTGCGCGTGGTGGTGGAAGGCTGTGGTGCGTATACTGCCGTGGATGGCGAACGCTGTCTGATGGAACCTGGGGATTTGATTTTAACTCCTTCGTGGTCCTGGCACGAGCACGGCAATGAGACAACTGAACCAATGATCTGGCTGGATGGTTTGGATTTGCCACTCCTCAAAGCCCTGGATGTCATTTTTACTGAGCACGCCGCCAGTGAACAGTACGGCATCACGAAGCCAGACGATGTCTCGACACGCCTGTATCATCAGTCTGGACTGCGCCCCGCCAATGCCCAGAATACCCCACCCTTTTCGCCCTTGCTGAATTACAAATGGAGCCGCACTGCAGCGGCGCTGGCGGCCCTGCCAGAGTCGGCCGCGACGCCCTACGATGACCTGCTCCTGGAGTACATCAATCCCTACACCGGTGGCCCTGTCCTGCCTACCATGAGGTGCACAGCACAGTATCTGCGCCCAGGCGTGCATACGCAGGCGCATCGCCAGGCGAGTAGTAGCGTCTACCTGGTCCTAGAGGGAGCAGGGTGGAGTGTTATTGAGGGCCAACGCTTTGATTGGGAACAGGGAGATGTCTTTGCCATCCCGGCCTGGAGCTGTCATGAGCACGCCAACTACTCGCAGACTGAAGTTGCCGCGCTCTTTGCCTTCACGGATGCACCAGTAATGCAGGCGCTCGGGCTGTACCGTGAGGAGGTGTATACTGCGCATGGGGGACACCAGCTGGTCTTGTAGATGTCGATCTCCTGTGCACGCCGCTCAGGGTGAACACCCTGAGCGGCGATGCAGCATTTAGCCACCGTAAAAAACGCGCTCACCGAGCTCTTTTAACCACAGTGTGGCATCATCAGCCCGCCCCGTGGGCGCCTGACGTACCCCGGCTTCGGTCACCTCACCAACAAAAACTGAGTGATCACCACGCTCAATGGTGTCGACTAGCTTACAGACAATCCATGCCGGTGTGTTGAGCAAGAGCGGGGCGCCATTCGGCCCCTTCTCGAAGGGTTCCCCCCCGATCGTGCTGCCGTCGCGCTCATGGGATTTGAAGAAATTAAACGCCATCGCTTGCTGGCCTTTGCCGAGGATATTCAGCGCAAACTCCCCCGTTTCCTTGATGATGGCATGTGCTCCAGAGTCGGTTTTCACACCTAGAACGACCAGGGGCGGTGTGAAAGCCGCTTGCGTGACCCAGTTGACTGTGGCTGCAGCCACCGCCCCATCCTTGCCTTCAGCAGTTAAGACATACAGACCATATGGAATCATCCGTAAGGCGGTTTTCTTGGCATCTTCGTTCATGACTCACCTCTCCTTATCAAGACGGCAGCGATCAAGGCCGCTTTACTCTCGCAGGGAGACAGTATGCCATACCTGGGCAGATATGGGGCAAGCATCACCCTTGCTATCATGTCGTTTATACCACAAACAGAGACGTCGTGAAAGCTGGCATAGTCTGATAGACCAAGTTGCCGCCATCTCCATGGACTTTCTCTCTGGCACAGAATGTCGTTATAATGCTGGTACCAGACGCGAGTTCGTCTCGCGCATTGTTCAGGTAGCATGAGGAAAGTATACATGACGAACCAGCCTGACGTGATTGTGGTTGGGGCAGGGGTGATGGGGTGTGGCACAGCCTATTGGCTCAGCAAGGCAGGGTATAAAGTCCTCGTGCTGGAGCAAGAAGCCATTGCCTGTGGGGCTTCGGGCGTTGCTGCCGCGATGTTGGAGGCCGTTGGCCACGGGGCGCATCTCGCCGCCAACGACCCACTGACAGCCTTTGCCAGGGCAGGTTTCAAGCTGCACCAGGCACTCCAGCCTCTCCTCCTGGAAGAATCGGGGGTGGATATTGGCTATCGCGAAAACCCGGTCATCCATCCCGCCTTTACTACGGCTGAGGCGGAGCCCCTGCAAGCGTATGCACTAGAGAGACGCCATGATGTACCAGCGGTACAGTGGCTCGAAGGCCAGGCCTTGTGGGACGTTGAACCCCACGTGAATCGCCAGGTATGCGGAGCCCTGATAACATACCAGGCGCAAGTGCTCGCCTACCGCTTTGTACTCGCCCTGGCGCGTGCAGCGGAACAGCGTGGTATGGAGCTGCGTCACGGGGAGGTGGTAGGGCTGGAGCGCCAGGCTGGAGGTGTCATAGGCGTACGCCTCCGCAATGGCGCGATCCTGACCGCCCCCACGGTTGTCCTCGCCATGGGCCCCTGGAGCCGACACGCCGCGGCCTGGCTTAACTTACGCATCCCGATCTACCCTGTGCGCGGGCAACTGTTGGAATTACGCGTCCCCGATCCCCAGCTCAGGGCGACGATCTCCTACGGTGGTATGTATCTCGTACACAAGGCCGACGGCATAACGCTGGCAGGGACCACGGAGGAACACGACAGTGGTTTTATCAACCAGCCTACTGCTGCTGGTCGGCAGGCCATTCTGGAAGCGGCCCTCAAGATGGCTCCAACACTGGCAGAGGCCCAAGTCGTAGGGCAGGTGTGTGGCTTACGGCCGTGCTCTGCCGATCACCTCCCTCTCATTGGCGCAGTACCTGGCTGGCCGGGGGTCTATATGGTGGCCGGACACTTCCGCAGTGGCATGCTCCTCAGTACCATCAGCACCCGTTGTATTGCCGACCTGATTAGCACTGGCAAGAGCCCGGTGTCCCTGACAGCTTTTGATCCCGCGCGCTTTACCCCGGCACTTCATGCGAGTTTATAGCCAATCCGGCGCAAGAACTGCTGGCGCCAGGCGATGCCCGCCTGATCTTCCACGCCCTGCGGTTTGGAGCCATCCACTACGCCGAGGATGGCGCGGCCCTGGGCCGTTTCGGCGATAATCACCTCCGTAGGATTGGCCGTAGCACAAAAGATGCGGCAGACTTCTGGCACCTGTTTGACGGCGTTCAGCACGTTGATTGGATAAAAACCGTCGGCAAGAAAGATGAGAAAACTGTGCCCTGCCGCCACCGCCAACGCGTTTCGGGTCGCCAGAGCGACCATGGCCTCGTCATTGCCACTCCAACGCACCAGGCACGCGCCCGACGCTTCACAAAATGCCAGCCCAAATTTGATACCTGGCACTGCGTTAACCAGGGCTTCGTGCAGATCCTCAACCGATTTGATGAAGTGCGACTGGCCGAGAATGAAATTGATGGTCTCGGGCTTTTCAATGGTGACAGTGGTCAGTTCCATGCCGTTGTCCTCGTCTGTTACGCCCCGACTGCGGTCTTCTTGAATGTTGGCATCACCTCGTGGGCAAAACACGCCAGTTACTCTTTGCACTGGCTGAGGCTGGCGCCCATCGGAAAACCGAGGAAGATGTGTTCGAGGCCAGGATAGCGCGCTTCCATCTCCTGGAGAATGGTCAAATGCCGCCCGTGTGGCCTTATCTATACCCCGAATACCTTGGATAAGTAAATAGTCCGGGGCGAGACAGTGCCTGGTCACCTTCCCTCTTGACAGAGCAGCGGGGGCTTTGTATAAAACCCCTTCAGTTCCTATAGGATAACGCCTTACACAGCTTGACACAGGTCGTTATGGTACCCTAACTACAGCCTGGCCAATGCTGCATGGCATAGGCAGCAACGGGTATGGAGCGCAGCACGCGCATGACCACAGAGGCTGAACTCAGGATCAAGAACGTTTCTAAATATTTCGGTGGCGTCCAGGCTATTAGCCAGGTAAGTCTGGAGGTCAGGCGAGGAGAAATTGTCTCGATTATTGGACCCAACGGGGCTGGGAAGACAACACTGCTCAATATGATCAGTGGCTTTTACCACCCAAATAGCGGCACCATCTTTCTCGATGACCGCGCCATTACGCATCTGGCTCCCAGCCGCATTGCCACTCTTGGCATCGCACGCACCTTTCAGAATATTGCGCTGTTCCATGGCATGACTGTCCTCGATAACCTCATGTTAGGTCGGCACACGCACATGCGTACTGGTGTGCTCACCGCTATATTACGCTTTGGACCAGCCTTGCGCGAGGAAGTGGCTCATCGTCGGTTCGTGGAGGACGTCATCGAATTTCTTGAGATCGAAGCATTGCGCAAACGCCCTGTGGGGTCATTGCCCTATGGTCTGCAAAAGCGCGTCGAGCTGGGGCGGGCGCTCGCGGCACAGCCACGCATCTTGCTGTTAGACGAGCCCATGGGTGGCATGAATGTCGAGGAGAAAGAGGATATGGCTCGCTTCATCCTCGATGTGAATGAAGAGTGGGGCACTACCATCGTGCTCATTGAGCACGACATGGGGGTCGTCATGGATATTTCAGAACGCGTGATTGTCCTCGATTTAGGCGAAAAAATTGCTGAAGGGACGCCGCAAGCAGTGAAAGAAAACCCACAGGTCATCAAAGCCTACCTGGGGGTGCAAACCGTCAGTTCGCAAGACGGGTAGCAAGGAGACAACGATGGCCGGGATGACGCTCCCACAGTATCTGTTGAAGCAAGCCCAGGAGCATCCGCGCGATGTCGCCATACGCGAAAAGCAGAAAGGTATCTGGCAGGAATGGACCTGGGCGCAATACCTGGCCGAAGTGCGTGCCCTGGCCCTGGGCTTGGTGGCCATCGGGTTGGAAAAAGGCGACAAACTGGCCATTTTGAGTGACAATCGCCCACAGGTCTACTGGACAATGGTGGCCGTGCAGATAGCTGGGGGCATGCCAGTGCCATTGTATCAAGATGCCATCAGCCGTGAGCTACAGTATGTGATTGACCATGCGGATGCCACTATCGTGCTGGCGGAAGACCAGGAACAGGTCGATAAAATCCTGGAGATCAGGGACCACTTGCCCAAGGTGCGACGCATCGTCTATGACGATCCGAAGGGCATGCGCCATTATACCGACCGGATGCTCATCCGCTTCACCGAGGTACAGGCACAGGGTCAGCAGCTTGACAACAAACGCCCTGGGCTGTTCCACGAGCTGGTGGCCGCTGGGAAGCCGGACGATGTGGCGCTGATGAGCTATACCTCTGGGACGACGGGAGCACCAAAAGGCGCCATGCTGTCACACGACAACCTCATTGCGGCCGTCGAGGGGATGCTGCAGGTTGAGCCGTATCGGCGCACGGATGAGACACTGGCCTACTTACCACCCGCCTGGGTCGGTGACACCTTCTGGTCTCTGGCAGCAGCCCTGATCGTAGGTTTTCGCGTCAACTGTCCGGAGCGTCCTGAGACGGTGCAGGAAAACATCCGTGAGATTGCCCCGCATTTCCTGGTGGCACCGCCGCGTATCTGGGAAAATCTGGTATCGCTCGTGCAGGTGAAGATGGAGGATGCCTCGTTTGTCAAACGTTGGCTCTATAACCTGTACATGCCGTACGGTTATGACGTGGCGCGGCGCCGTATGGAGCATCAGCCGCTATCGTTCTGGCAGCACGTTATGCATGTCCTCGGAGAGTTCTTTGTGTTTGGCCCACTGCGTGATCACCTCGGGTTTCGGCGCATCCGTTCGGCGTATACGGGTGGTGCGGCCCTGGGGCCTGAGGTGTTTCTCTTCTTCCGCGCCCTCGGGGTCAATCTGAAACAGGTCTATGGCCAGACTGAATCGACAGTATCGTGCGTGCAACGTGATGATCAGGTGGCCCTGGGCACGGTTGGCACCCCCTTCTCCAATGTCGAATTAAAACTCTCACCGGATGGGGAAGTCATTGTGCGCGGCCCATGCGTCTTTTTGGGGTACTACAAAAACCCGGAAGCTACGGCCAGTACCATCCGGGATGGTTGGTTGTACTCCGGGGACGCAGCGTTCTTTGACCACAATGGTCAGTTAGTGGTCATCGATCGGGCTAAGGACGTCGCCGCGCTCGCCAACGGAACGAAGTTTGCGCCCCAGTTTATCGAAAATAAACTCAAATTTAGTCCGTATATCAAGGAAGCAGTGACCATCGGGCAGGACCGCCCATATGTGGCCGCGATGATCAACATCGATATGGAAAACGTCGGCAAATGGGCCGAGCGACGCCAGGTGGCCTATACGACGTATACGGATCTGGCCCAGAAGACGGAAGTGTACGACCTCATCGCCCGCGAGGTCGAGCGCGTCAATCGTGATCTGGACGAGGCCATGCAGATCAAACGCTACGTCCTGCTCCACAAAGAACTGGATGCGGATGATGAGGAAATGACTCGTACCCGGAAAGTGCGCCGCGGGTTCGTAGCCAAGAAATACGACACCATCATTGCGGCCCTGTATGCGGACGCCACGGAAGTGCCGGTGACCTCGATAATCACCTATCAAGATGGGCGGCAGGCGACTATCGAGACCAAACTCGCCATCCGCAGTGTCGTCGACGTACTGGTCTCGGTGTGAAGGAATATGGCCGTGGAATTTTTTATTGACCTGGTGACCAATGGCCTTCTGGTGGGCCTGATGTACTCCCTGGTGGCAGTGGGATTTGTGTTGATCTATAAAGCCACGAGCATTCTGAATTTTGCCCAAGGCGACCTGGTCATGTTTGCCGGTTACGCCGCCGCGGTGATGATGGGCATGAAAGGGATGCCCATCTGGCTCATGGTGCTCATGCTGGCTGGCGGCATGATTGTGCTCGGCTTTGTCCTGGAGCGTGGTATTCTGCGGCCTATGGTGGGACAGCCACTGGTCTCTGTGATTATGGTGACTATTGGTTTGAGTTTTGTCCTCCAAGGGTTTGTGTCCATCATATGGGGTGGCAGTACGCGTGAACTCCCCCTGCCTATACGCATGGCCCCTTATGAAGTAGGTCCTGCATTCATTTCGCCGATCAACGTTGTGGCAGCCATCATTGCCATTCTCTTCCTCGTCGCCTTCGGCTTATTCTTCACGCGCAGCCGACTCGGGGTAGCCATGCGGGCGGTTGCTGATGATCAGCAGGCGTCGATGGTGGTGGGTATTCGAGTGTCGCGTGTCTTTGCGCGGTCGTGGGCGATCGCCGGCCTGGCTGCTGCCGCCGGAGGCATTATTTGGGGGAATATGCTGGGGGTGGACACCCTGCTGTCACTCGTGGGTCTCAAAGTGTTTCCAGTGGTGATTCTGGGCGGGCTGGACATCATTGGCGGCGCTATCGTTGGTGGGCTGCTCATAGGAGCAATCGAGAGTGTGGCGTCTGGCTACGTTGATCCCGATGTTGGGGGCGGCACAAAGGATTTTATTCCATATGTGCTCATGATCCTGGTGCTGTTTATCAAGCCGTATGGCTTCTTCGGGCATGAGACGATTGAGCGGGTGTAAGCATGATCAATCGCGAGGCAGG
>JBMDXC010000468.1:0-9710 GCA_048594805.1 Candidatus Entotheonellaceae bacterium
GGCCAGACACTCCTGCCCTGTGATCCACCATGCCTTGACCAGGCGGCCTTGGCCCTTGCTGGGGGCCGATGTG
Organism: Candidatus Entotheonellaceae bacterium; assembly: GCA_048594805.1. Lineage (GTDB taxonomy): Bacteria > Tectomicrobia > Entotheonellia > Entotheonellales > Entotheonellaceae > SXND01. The sequence continues at coordinate 74 of JBMDXC010000468.1, forward strand.
CGCTCAGGCAGGGGGGACTGCAGGGCTACCGGACAGCAGAGAGCTATTTTGATCGTGCCCGCGAGCTCTACGAGCAATTGGCACAATGGGACATGGTGGCGATCGTCATCGCTGAGAAGGCGATGGGCGCCGTCCAGTGTGGCGATACGCATGCCCTGCAAGCAGCGCTGAAACAGCTCCATGAAGCGGAGACGTACCAGCAAGAAGCGAACGGTCAGGCCGCGGCGACCATTGCCCATTGTCGCGCTGTGTTGTATGACCGTCTGGGAGAAAAAGCGCACGCTTTTGAATACTTCACCCGCGCCTACGATCTCTCGCACTATCACCCTGGACAGGTCGCAAATGTGCTGGATGACCTGGGTGCATACTACGTGTCCATGGGGAAACCCCATCTGGCACGGTCATGCTATACCCAGGCCATTGCGAAGAAAACTGCCATAGGTGATATGTATGGGCAGGCAGTAACCTCCGGGCATCTCGGAAGATTGTTAGTGGCCGAAGAGCAGTATGCCGAGGCTGTGGACAAGCTGGAGAAAGCCATCGCTATGGGCATGCAGACAGATAACCTCCGTGAGGTGGCGCGTAACTCCAGTAGTTTAGCGCAGGCGTACATGGCCCTCCAGGATTACAACCGGGCCACACAGGTACTCGATACGTGTATTCGTCTGACTTCACAATATGATTTTCCAGACCTTCTGGCGCATGCTTATGTGGGCCAGGCAGGACTCCTGCGCCAACAGGGACACTTGGCACAAGCGCTCATGGTATTGCGTGAACAGGCTATCCCGACGTTCCGATCTAGCCTTGACGCTCTAGGGCTCGCGACAGCGCGCCAACAGGAAGGGGGGCTCTTACACGTCATGGGCCAGCGGGCTGAAGCTATGGAAGCACTACACGAGGCGGCCTACCTGTATCGCGAGAGTTTGTGTGCCCGTGAACTTGCGACCGTAACGTTGCAACTGGCGCAGCTCTATCTCGACAGCGGTCGTGCAGAGGACGCCAGAACCGCTGTGCATACAGCCCTCGATCTGGCGGAAAAGCTTGGCGATACCCATCTGGTCCGCAGTAGCGACGCGGTGCTTGAACGCCTTGACCCCAAAGAGGCGATGCAACGTGTCTTCCGCCGGGTCAATGGCCACGATATGGCATCAGGGTCGTTTCTCCTTGGTGGGCAACGCGAGTTTCTCACGGTGCTCATGTCTGACATCGTAAGTTTTACCGCTTATGTTGCGGACACGGAGCTGCAAGAGGTCACGCAGACCCTGAATGACTACTTTACCATGATGACCGATATTGTCGTGCGTCATCAGGGCCATGTTGACAAATACGTTGGCGATGGCTTGATGGCGATTTTTCGTGAGGCGCCAGGCGTCGGACACCATGCCAATCGCGCTGTCTATGCGGCCCTGGAGATACTCGAACGCCTGCGGGATTTTAACAAAGGGCGTGCAGTACACCATCAACGCGCCATCCATACCCGTATCGGTGTGCATTCGGGCCATGCAATTATTGGAAATATCGGTTGCTATGGCAAGATGGACTATACTGCCATTGGCACTGCGGTCATTCTCGCCTCACGTCTGGAACAGTATGCCACAGCGGATTCAGTCTGTATTAGCGATGCGACCTACCAGCTCCTGGGCGGATATTTCCATGCGGTCCCAGGGCAGGATTTTGTGCCGAAGGGCTTTGCTGAGGCACAACGCGTCTGGCAGGTGCATGGCCCACAACCCTTGCTAAAATTTTCCGTGGAATTTGTCGCTCCTGACGCTATGGTGACATCGCACCCAGGCGTCGTGGCGATTGCGCTTGGCCCATGTTGTGGACCTGGCCTCATCGGGCGGCAGCCTCGCGGTGCAGTGTGCCCCAACAGCTCGGCGCAGACCAGGACGACTGACATGGCCAACGGGGACTCTGCTACGGCTCTGGTATATGCTCAGTCACACCTGGTGTTACATCATATTGACCAGACTCATCGGGCAAAGGTGACCCTCATACTGCCGCGGTATCCAGATATCGATGCGCTGGTGGCAGCGTATTTTGTCCAGGAGCTGCTTGACAAGGGGTGTTTGCCAGCCGAAGCCTGGCAGCTCGTAGAGTATGTCCGGCGCGTGCAGACCGGCACCCTGCCACCAACTCCGTCCGTGTGGCATACGCCTTATGGTGTCATGTTGGGCATTCGGGGCCGCAATCTACGCTATTGTCGAGAGCATGCTTTATCACAGACTCAGCAGGATCTCTACGATGTCCAACGGACATTTTATTTTTTGCGCTATCTGCTGGAACGTCTCGCGGCCGGGTTCGATATTGTGCCTACCAGCGTGTCGGGCCAGGCCACATTGTTTGATGAGGCTGCACCACTGCAACCGCCGTTCGAGCGTGAGCGTGACTTTGTCCGCCGCGACCTGGAGGCCTATGATTGTGATGTGGCACGGGCCTACACCTTCGATGCCGTGCTGCCGGTGCTTGGGTTGTCAGGCAGCATGCGACACAGTACGGCGATTGCCGTGGAAGACCCGACGAGCACGCTGTTTGCCACATGGGCACACGAGGATACACGTCATACCACCGCAGGCTTTGATCTCGTCGTGCTCTGCGAACGCCAGCACCATTATCGCCTGCGTGTCAAACCGACTGCTGGGATCTGTCTGCGGGGCCTGAGCAGCGCCTTGGAACGCGCCGAAATGGCTAAGCTCCACCTCCCTGAGGCGGGTGACATGTATACCATGCCACGCCTGACCTCGGCCCTAACGTCTGTGTGGGATGACCAGGGTGTCCCAGACCCTATCCTGCTTGAAACAATGCGCCAGGGGACCACACTCACTCTGGCTGAAGTCCTCCAGCTCGTGCAAGACGTCAGGCGCTGGAGGCCATGAGCGCTATTCTCTCTGCCATACCACGCTGCGCCTATGCCATCATTGGATGGGTATGGGCATAAAACAGAGCACAAAAATGGTAAAGGCAATGCCGGCGAGGACCTGACTATAGCGGCTCAGGGGAGCGTGCTGGTCGAGCACTACTGGTTGCCTCCGGCCGCTCAGCCAGCCTAAGAAGGCCCACAATATCCAGCCTGGCCAGGCCAGAAAGCCAAGGGCCAGTAAGGCACCAATCACGGCCCACGAGACGTAACGCGCCTGTCGACCCAGCAGGGCATACACAATGTGCCCACCATCAAGCTGCCCGATAGGCAACAGATTGAACACCGTCACCAGCAGGCCGAACCAGGCCGCCACGCCAACACTGTTGACTTGCAGCGTCATGCCCGAGGGTATGGGACCAATGACGAGATAGCCAATAATATGTAACAGCAAGGGCGAGGCAAAATAGGGGCCACCCGCAGTCGTGTCTATGTGGACCTGGGTAGCAGTAGCGAAAGCATACAGCATCGCTGGCAGGGCCACACAAAACCCTGCAATAGGCCCGGCAGCACCAACATGGAGCAAGGCGCGCCGATGCTGCGGAGGTGATTTCATGCGAATGACCGCTCCAAATGTCCCCAAAAACGGAATGCCCATGATGGAAGGTGGACTCGGGAGAAAATACGGCAGGGTGACGTCCATGCCGTAATAACGCGCCGTTACGTAATGGCCCATTTCATGGCAGAAGAGAATGGCCAGCAGTGTGCCAGCATAGGGAATACCACGATGCAACTGCTCAAGGTGGGTCATGGGGTCGGCAATACCGGCCCACCACATGCCGGCCACTAGCGTTGTCGCAACCGTGATGAGAAACAGAAAAAGGTGAATCTGTGCCCTGCCTTGGGATCCCACAGATGGCCTCATTCGAGGCACCGCTGGCACCGGCTCCTCACTGGAGACCGGGTGGGAGCTCCAACCGTTACTCCCGGGTTTTTGGAAGCCATTCACGCGGCGTTCCCATAAAGGAATGCCCAAAAAATTCATACAAGATTCCTTCCGTACAGCGCCATCGTGAGGGAAGCCTGACCCTGCTACTACAGAGAGGGCCGCCGTGCCTCATGTATTAGGGCGTCGCCACAGGCACGTCACGCTGCTCGAAGTAGGGAGCGATGTCCTGGGCGTAGTAGGCCAGTTGCTGGAGCAACTGGTGTGGCGCACATGCTGGCCATAGAGCGTACTTGGTCAAACCACGCTCAACGTAACGCTGTATCATCTCACGGCATTCCTCAGGAGTACCCACAGCGCTGCGCTCCAGCATCAACTCAGGTGGACGGCGTGCGTTACCAGCGAAGAAGGCCGCAAAATCTCGCCGGGCTTTCTGCCCATCGCGGTCGATATGGCAAAAGAGAATGCTCCCGGCTTCGATTTCATCATTTTCTCGGCCATATACCACCGCAGATGCCGCAATCTTTGCTTGTCCCTCGGCAAATTCCTGGGGGGTGACAAACGAGGCAAACCAACCGTCCGCCAGCCGCGCCACCCGCCGCAGAGCGGCATCGCTGCGGCCACCCACCCAGATATCAATTTTTTTTGCCGGTCGAGGGGTTATGGTGACATGCTCGAACTGGTAATATTTACCATGATGACTCACGTCGGGTGCAGCCCAGAGCTTGCGTAAGATGGCAATACCTTCATCGGTCATGGCGCCGCGTTGCTTGAGCGGCACATTGAACGCCGCGGCTTCGTGCTCGTCTGCCCCTAATCCGACCGCCATAATGACACGGCCCGGGGCCAGAAAGTCTATGGTGGCCATATCTTTGGCCACCGTAATGGGATGACGCAGAGGTAGCATCAGAACGCTCGGGCCGAATTTGAGACGCTGGGTTCGGGCTGCAATAGCAGCCATCATAGGCATGACGGCCACTTCGGGGCGTGGACCCATGAGATGATCGCTCAACCACACCGAATCAATACCCCAGGCTTCGGCTTTGTCGATGTACTCCAAAAGTGTCGTAGCATCCGGCATCCCATGGTGCCAGAGTCCCAGGCCAATGCCTATTTTGATGCTTCCCATACGATGCCTCCAGACGCTTTCTTACACAGGCCCCAGGGAAATCTGCCCCAGATTGTAGCTGGTTCTGGGACGGCAGGCAAATGCGCCACGCTGCCTGTGCAGCACGTCCGTCGTTCTATCCTCATGGCAATGTTTTGCTGCCAGATAGTGTATAATACGCAAGGTAATATGAGGCCATTCCGCGCCTGTTGTATACGGCCCGCTGGCGTCGTGATGGCGCCAGCGGTCGTGTACATACTACCCCCCATGGTTCAGGCGCCACCACCGGCTGCCAGCGGGACGCTCCAGATTGTGGTGGCGCCCTTACTGGCCGAACTTCTATCTTGAGGGTCGCTACATTGGGTGGGTCCAAGAGTTGCTCTCTGGAAACGTGCACCTTGCGTGTCTCCTGGTAGCCGTACGGCGAAGTTACGCTTCGGCGCTACGGCGCATACCCACACAGTGAGTGTTCGGGCTGGTGCAACGGTGGCCGTGAGCGATCTCTAGAGCTAATGCCTCTTTCGCTCCCCTGAAGATATACAAGGATTACGGAGTAGACAAAGTACTATGACACACCTCTTCGGTCAGAGAATACTCGTCACAGGTGGGGCGGGTTTCTTGGGTTCACACCTGTGCGCCAAGCTGATTGCCGCAGGGCATGAAGTGCTCTGTGTGGATAATTTCTACACAGGACGACGGACGAACCTCACCGCGCTGCTGCAGCATCCTGCTTTTGAGGTCATGCGGCACGACATCTGTTTTCCTCTCTATGTCGAGGTTGATGAGATCTACAATCTGGCGTGCCCTGCCTCACCGGTCCATTACCAGGTTGATCCGGTCCAAACCACTAAGACATCTGTGCATGGCAGCATTAATATGCTCGGGCTCGCCAAACGCGTAAAGGCCAAAATTTTGCAGGCTTCCACGAGCGAAGTCTATGGTGACCCGCAGATGCATCCCCAACCGGAAACCTACTGGGGCCATGTCAATCCTGTGGGATTGCGGTCATGTTATGACGAAGGGAAGCGCTGTGCGGAAACCCTGTTTTTTGACTACTACCGCCAGCATCGAGTCAAAATCAAAGTGGCGCGTATTTTTAATACGTACGGGCCGCATATGCATCCCCAAGACGGACGCGTCATTAGCAATTTCATCGTGCAGGCCCTGCAGGGGGAAGATCTCACGGTCTATGGGAATGGCGAACAGACGCGTAGCTTCTGTTATGTAGACGACCTCATTGAAGGGCTCATCGCCTTGATGCAAAGTTCGGATGAGGTGGTTGGCCCGGTCAATATAGGGAACCCTGGTGAGTACACCATTCTTGAACTGGCTGAAATGGTCCTGAAACTTGTAGGAGGACGCTCCAAAATCGTCTTCAAACCCCTGCCGCAGGATGATCCAACGCAACGTCAACCGGATATCACGGTAGCCAGGAGCACGCTCGGCTGGGAACCCAAGGTGTCCCTGCAGGAAGGTTTAGAACGCACTATAGCGTATTTTAAGACCTTGCTCCATACCGACAATGGGGCATAGTCTCGTCGAGAAGGAGCCGAGCCATGACTACCATCGAAGCCCCTGAGACTCTTGAGGGCTGGTATGTGCAGCACGATGTTTATACCGTGAATTGGCCGCAGTGGCGTGCTGTCGCGCCGTCACAGCGCGCTGCTATTATCGCGGCGGGTACTGCCTGGTGTACAGCGCAAGCGATACCAGCACAAGGGAGTAGCGCGTTCTTCAGTGTCCTGGGACAGAAGGGCGACCTCCTTACCGTCCACTTCCGTCCGAGTCTCGAGGCCCTCAATAGCATCGAGATCAGTTTACGGCAGACGGATCTCTTTGCCTATCTACAGCCCGTCTACAGTTATTTGTCAGTGATCGAACTTGGTCTCTATGAAGTCATTGGTGCGGTGCAGCGGAAGCTAGCCACTAGCGGACTGGAAGCTGGCTCCGCGCCTTACGAGGCAGCCTATGAACAGGAACTCGAACACCAGAAAGCTGCCATGCAGGCGCGCCTCTATCCGGTCATGCCGTCGGGACAATACCTGTGTTTTTACCCGATGAATAAGAAACGTGGTGAAACGCATAACTGGTATGCGCTCTCTATGGACGAGCGTCGGCAGCTCATGCGTGGGCACGGCATGATCGGACGCAAGTACGCCGGGAAAGTGATGCAAATTATCAGTGGTTCCGTCGGTCTGGACGACTGGGAATGGGGCGTCAGCCTGTTTGCCGATGATCCACTGGTCTTTAAAAAGCTCATCTACGAAATGCGTTTTGATCCCGCCAGTGCGCTGTATGCCCTATTTGGCTCGTTCTACGTGGGTATCCGCCTCCAACCGTCCGACCTAGGAGCATGGCTCTCTGGGACCCTGCCGGCGTGAGGCCGGCAGGGTAGCACTCGCATTGCTCGCTGCCTTCGGTGCTCTAGCTCCTCTCTGCCACAGCTCAAGCTCGAGGGGGACTGCGCTCTCATGCCACGTGAAGGTTGATCCCACCCTGAAGTCCGCCGGTATGTGATATGGCTCACATAAGTTGCGACTTCTCTGACCATATTGCACAATTCAGAACAGTTCGACCTATTCTGGGAGGAGTCTCTGCCGCCCAGAGTCGAACACCGATAGAGAGCATAAACTCGCGTTGATACCGAGACGTCAGAGACGTATCTCATAGGGTTTATGAGAATTTATTGAGATTTTGTCGTCAGCATCCGAAAAGATCCCAAAGGGTGAGTTTCTGCTCTTAGCAGACAGACCCTGTGGGCTCTGTTGCAATCGAAATGCTCGCTGGAGATCAAATTTTAGTAGTCTGTGGACCTGGGGATTCCAGGGATAGGTACGCTCTGGGCTCATATGATTTGTAAGCGCTCATTCTCTCCTGGAGAAACGTGGCCTATGGAGATCAAGAAACTATACATAAATGATAATGAAAAGGGTACTCTTAGATGTGACAAGTGTGACAAGACGAGAGTTATCAATTTCTCTGATTTTAAGAACATTGGTAAACCACTGAAGGTGAAGTGTAGCTGTGGACACTTCTTTTTTGTGACTATAGAAGTTAGGAAATTCTATAGAAAGAACACACATCTTAGTGGTGAGTACATCAAGATCAGCAGTGATATATCAAAGGGGCTTGAAAAAGGTACCATGATGGTGGAGGATTTGTCGAGAACTGGCCTAGGATTCCGCACCAAGCTACCTCATAACATCCGTGCTGCAGATATGCTCCGAGTGCGCTTTGTCCTAGATGATGCGAAGCATTCAGAAGTGAATAAAAGTGCGATTGTCAAACGGGTAACGAGCTACTTTGTAGGTGCAGAATTTGTCGATTTTGATACGTTCAATGAAACGAACCGAACGTTAGGCTTTTATTTGATGCCACAATGAGCGTGCCTGCCTGTGTGCTGCCCCCTTACGCCAATCTGTAGGGGCTTGCAGCCAACCCATGTGGGACATGGGTGGCCGCTGCCTGCAACCTCGACCTCCTGGCTTCCTCAGCCGACCACCCGTGTGAGTGCGGCAACTGACGTCAGCAAATTCCCCAGGAGCTGCAAACCGTGGTTCTCCTCCATGGTGAGAATCGATTCTGGGTGAAACTGCACCCCTTCGACAGGCAGAGTACGATGGCGCACCCCCATGACCACGTCCCCGCAGGTGGCGGTGACCTCTAACACCTCAGGGATACGATCGCCTATGAGCGAGTGATAGCGGCCAACGGGCAACGGCGAGGGCAGCCCCTCATAGATGCCTGTGCCGCAGTGCTCAATCAGGCTCTGTTTGCCGTGATATGGGCGCGGCAGGACGCGTAATGAGCCCCCGAAATACTCAATCATCGCCTGATGTCCCAGACAGACTCCAAACAGCGGCACGGTACGGTGGAAGTAGTCAATGTACGCCATGAGATTCCCCGCATGAGCCGGTGTTGAAGGGCCTGGAGAAAAGACGAGCAGCGCTGGCTCCGAGGCCGCAACCATGTCAATGGGCACGTTATTCCGGTAAACGCGTACCTGACACTCTAGACGTTTAAAGTAATCGACAAGGTTAAAGGTAAACGAATCAAAGTTATCGATCACGGTAACGCGCATAGTGACACTCCTTGCTGCACCAGCGCAGCGGTTCTTTACTCAACACTATCTAAGGCTTCGAGTAGGGCACGTGCCTTGGCTTCGGTCTCGGCATATTCCGAGGCGGGGTCAGAATCGTAGAGGAGCGTGGAACCAGCTCGGACCGACACGTCATAGCTTTCCTGCGTGTCGTGCGCGCGCCGCACCAGGTGGGCCGTGCGAATGATAATGCCCGTATCCAGTTGGCCAGAGAACGTCAGATACCCGACATTGCCGCCGTAATAGCCGCGTCGGCTGTTCTCGTGCAGCGCAATGTAGGTCATCGCTGCCGCTTTCGGGGCGCCGGTGAGCGTGCCAGCATTGAGGCTGGCAATAAAGGCATCAAAGGCCGTCCAGCCTGCGGCCAGGCGTCCTTCTACTTGCGCGACCGTATGCATCACCCGCGAGTACTTCTCGACGTAGCGATAGTCACTCACCGAGACGCCAGGCTCACACACACGGCTGACGTCGTTGCGTGCCAAGTCAATGAGCATATCGAGCTCGGATTTTTCCTTTTCCGAATTGAGCAGGCGCATCATGTTATGGTAGTCCGTCAGACTATCGGTGCCGCGCGGCATCGTGCCCGAGATGGGCCGCTGTTGCACGATGCCGTTTTCAACCCGCACG
>JBMDXC010000469.1:0-11606 GCA_048594805.1 Candidatus Entotheonellaceae bacterium
GTGTAGCACTACGGCAGCAGGGCGTGGTCCGTTTTCAAGTTTGACTCACCCGGAGGGAATGTCCATGCCAGGACTCTTGGAAGGGAAAGTGGCACTTGTGACCGGTGGTAGCTCAGGTATTGGCCGGGCCTCAGCGCGCGCTTTTGCCAGGGAAGGCGCCAGAGTGATGGTCGCCGATGTGGCCGTAGAGGGAGGGCAAGAGTCCGTTCGTCTGATTCAGGAGACCAGGGGTGAGGCGACGTTTATGCAGGCTGACATGACCCAGGCTACCGATATCGCAGCCTTGATGGCCCAGATTATTGCCCTGTATGGCCGGCTCGACTGTGCCCATGACAATGCTGGTGTTGAAGGTGCGTTCGGGCCCACTGCCGACTGCACGGAAGACAACTGGGACCGCGTGATCAGCGTCAACCTCAAAGGTATATGGTTGTGCATAAAGCATGAAATTCCCCAGATGCTCCAGCAGGACCATGGCACCATCGTCAATACAGCCTCAGCGGCTGGCCTGGTTGGCGCTCGTGGGATACCTGCCTATGTGGCCAGTAAGCACGGTGTCGTTGGCTTGACCAAAGCTGCGGCCTTGGAATATGCCAGGGCCGGCATTCGCGTCAATGCCGTGTGTCCTGGGGTCATCCGCACCCCGATGGTCGAGCGCTTGTTCGGCGATCGTCCACAGGCCGAGGCACGGCTCAGAGAGCTGGAGCCAGTAGGCCGGCTGGGCACGCCAGAAGAAGTGGCTGAGGCGGTGGTCAGGCTGTGCTCAGATGCCGCATCGTTTGTCACCGGGCACGCGCTGTCGGTGGACGGTGGCATGGTGACGCAGTAGAGTCTCTGCCTATGTCGGCACGGCGGAGCCAGACAAAGCGGCTCATTGCGCAGTGCGGCGCTGGCATTGTGTCTGACAGAGTTGACCACAGGCCAGATGTTCAGTACAATAGCGGCGTTTAGGGTATAGAGAGCGCTCAGGACAGCAGCGCTAGGGCTGTCCTCCAGTCAGGAAGGCCAAGCGGCTATGCAGGATGAGATTCGCGTCTTTGAAGATTTTCTTCGCAAGCAACGGCTGAAACACTCGAAGCCACGGCGCGATATTGTAGATGTCTTTCTGGCCTCTGACGGGCATCTCACCGCCCATGATCTCTATCACGAGGTCAAAGAGCGGAATGCCAGTATTGGTTTTGCCACCGTCTACCGGACGTTGCGGCTGCTGGCTGAGTGTGGCCTGGCACGTACCATGGATTATGGAGATGGGACCCTCAGGTACGAGCCGAATCGCTTTCAGCATCACCACATCATCTGCACCGCCTGCAATCGTACTATTGAATTTCTCAGCCCTGAGCTCGAAGCACTGATCCGCAAAGTGCAGCAAGATCACGACTTCACGCCGCAGCAGCACGCGGTGCGCATCCTCAGTATGTGCGCCGACTGCACGCAGGCCACGCCGCGTCGTAGCCGCCATAGTACTGACCTGGAGGCCATTCTGTCGCGCGATGCGCTGCAGGTCGCAATCGCCAACGAACAACGTGGGCTGCACTTTTACAGTCGGGCCCTGGAAGCGACGCATGACGAGGCGACGCATGAGGTGTTCGTCCGCCTGGTGGAAGAGGAAAAGCGCCACCTGGCAGCGTTGCAGAAGGAGTTCGAGGCATTACACCAGGCCCATCCTTCATTAGACGACGAACCGTCTATGCTCTATTTTGACTATGATCGCCTCGAGGATATTTTTCCCCAAAGTCAACCAAGTGTGGTGCAGACGGCGCAGTCGTTCAGTCCGGCCGAGGCGTTATACATTGCCATGGCGGCAGAGCGGCGTTCGTACGAGTTTTTCAGCGATTACGCTGACAAAGTTGAGTATCCTCAAGGACGGGCGATTTTCAAAAAATTTGCCAACGAAGAACAGCGCCATCTCACCATGATTCGCCATGCCTATGATGCGCTGCAAGATAAAGTATAGGCCTCTATAATATCGGCAGGCTCAGTCCCAAGCCGGGTACTTGCGAGACAGCACCTCCCCCCTCATAGTATGCCTTACCCTGTGATCTTGCCCGATGGCAATCCCGCCGTTGCATGGGAAAACCATTGTCCTTGTGCGCTGCGAATCCCCACCATGCCTGGCCGCCTGGGAAGGTGTGAGCTGATGAGGTGAGAGCCACTCACTTGATGTAAGCATCAAGGCCCGCCGGGCGCCTTAAGACCTTACCAGACCACGCTCGATGGACGGTGAATGAACTCAGTGCTTGGAGACGCCATGCGCCTGGCAAGCGCCACGCCCTAACACCATCCCTTTTTGGCGTGCCCGGGCGGGCAATGCCTCATCGGAGGTGGAGATTCAACCGTCGTGGCAGGGACCACAACCACCGGCCGGCGCACCTCCACGCGGGCTGGCGTGACCGTACACGCGGTGATGAGCCATAACCCGCTCATGAGTATGGCGATTTTGATGAACATCGGATTTCCTTCTCTGATCCCCTCAGGGAGACACCTGTCTGCACGCCTCGTAGCGTGCCATCGTGCGGCCTGGGGAAGACTCCCAGGGCGTTACTGACCTTATCGGCAGGTTCGGCCATAGCCATTATCAAGTCGAACTTGAGCTAATCAAACTCAACACACGTGGGGTGATCGTCTCCTACGAAGCGATCCGTAAGTGGTGTCGGCAATTCAGGCAGTAGTATGCCAATCAGCGGCAACGCCGGCATCCTCGGCCCGGTGATACATGGCACCCGAGGAACAAGGAGCGCTACTCTCTCAGTGGACAACGCCACGTGGTGGGAAAAATTACCCGTATTCCGAACATACCTCCCGGCATCCAAACAGGACTGTATTCCCCCATCATTGTAAACTTATTATAGGTACATTTATGAGAGCTGAAATGGATCCTGACCTGGCCCGATCAGGAGGAATTCAAAAGTCTAATAACTATGAAATTAAAAGGATAATTATCTTGACATGCTGCGTCATTTTATAGTTTTTTACGGCAATCTTAGACATTTTTATGTTACCTTTATGATAGTGTGAAACATCCCTGATATCCTCCTCTAAAACGACTTTGACTCTCGGGCCGACGATGTCTGGTTCAGTTCTCAAGAGCGGACGATTTCCACATGAGAGCTTGTGGAGGCTATTGGATTATGTCTCACGGTGTTGCCATGGTATGCGGTCTCACATGGGGAAACTTCTGCCAAGCATTGTCTCCATAGCAAGGTCTCAGCATGTCTTGTAGCGCCAAGGCTTGTGCGGCCGCGCGTGCGGGACATTCGTGGGCTTCGGTCTCACCTGGCGAGACATGATTCAGAGCCTGTGGGAGACCGATTGAGCGTTCGGCGTCAGTCGAGTGGGAGGGATCCATCTATGTGAACACGAGAGCAGGTAACAACCCCCACTGATCTCCTACCATGTGTGACTCTCTTCCAGATGGTAAGGAGGTACTACATCTCAGGGGCAATTGACGTCGCTGCCAAACTGGGGCTGAGCACTTTGCTCCAGAACGGGTTTCAGCAATGCGGTGGGCTTGGCAACCTACGGAAGCGCAGGCCACCTCTTTTTTCGCCGCTTGTGGTGACGGTGTCAAACAGTTGCCGCAATATCAAGCTGCCACAGGAGAGTCATCCAGTGAGAATCCCATTGTTCCTTTCTCTTGTTACTGTTGTCGGGCTGATGACGTTCGGCGCCCATCCGGTTCTCGCCCAGCGCTCACTCGGCGACTCGGCCGTGTTCGCCACAGTTCCGGTAGTCCCCGGATTCCCAGAGGGCATCGCGATCCGGGGCAACAGCGTGTACGTGACTGGCCCGGCGAACTTCGGGATCTTCACCCCATCTGCCGTGTGGGCTTACAATCTCCAGACCGGCGTCCTGGAGCAGACATTCCCCATCACACTCCAGAATCCGAACCCGACGGTGATGAAAGCGCTCTCACCGGGAAATTTTGGACCCGACGGCAAGCTCTATGCCCCGGAACCCTTTATGGGTGTAGTGATCCGCCTGCACCTTGACCCCAACAATACGCAAAACGTATACGCTGGGCCATTTCCTGCTCCCGGGGGACCGGGCACCTCCCTACTCAATGAACTGGTTTTCGACGAAGCCGGCAATCTCTATGTCACCGACTCGTTCCAGGCGACTATATTCCGCGTCCCGCCCGGTGGTGGTACGCCAGTCGTGTGGTTCACGCATTCCTGCCTGGCGGGCGATCCCTCCCTGCCCTTTGGGGTGAATGGCATCCGCATCGACCAGAACAATAAAAAACTTTACGTGTCAGTAACCGCCGAGAATGGCACCCTGGACGGCGTGATTTACCGGCTCCCCCTGGTGGCCAGCCCCACGGAGAATGACCTGGAGGAATTTCACCGCTATCCGTTTCCGGATCCCACCCTCGGGGCGCTTCCTGGGCCGGACGGGATTGCCTTTGGCAAGTCGGGCAAGCTCTACGTTGCCCTGGCGGGCACGAGCCAGATCTCTGTCCTCCGGCCGGACGGGACCGAGGAGGCGCGATACTCAGGGCTGGCCGTGCATCCCGGGGGATCACCGAATCCGATGCCTTGGTCCAACCCGGCCAACATCGCTTTCGACGACCATGAGGGCACGTTGCTAGTGACTAACCATGCCAGCCTGGTTAACCCGCAGGATCCGAGCTTGTTTGCCATCTTCGACGTGTTCGTAAACGACAAGGGACAGTCGGTACCCTAGTCGTATGGCAGTGCGGGCCCTGAAGCGACGGGTGAGCTTGATGAACTCGATGTGGAAGCAGTGATGATCACTGCCTGGAGTGCACTCCGGCTGTGAACGCCGTACCCGGCCGATGCTAATGCCCAGCTCGCCGCCATTATCTGCGGGTCGGCTCGCCTCGCGATCAGGGCGTCCAGCATCGCCCGTCCCAAGACGCCCTAACGTCCGAAGCGACCGCAGCTAGCTTGCGGTTCGCTCGTTCCCAGCCTCCTGGCCCCGGTGCACCTCCCGGACTCGTTCCTGCACGAACTTCGTCCGGTAGCCAAATCGCATATCAAAGACCACAAGCGTCTCTCACGCTTGATGATAGTAGCCTGTTTAGCTTACATCTGGATCGTCTATCCTGGTGCGCTCTGTATGCAAGAGGGTGTAGTAGAGATTATTCATCGTCATTGTGTGGTGCCGGGTACGTGGTGTCCAGCAGCGTCAAAAGCTCTAGAAACGACCGCATCAAGACCATCGTCTGGATAGCGATCGCGAGCTCACCGTCCTCGGCGATCTGGACGCTGAGGCTCCCAGCGCAATACGCACGCACGATACGGTACACACGGGAGCGTGAGCAAAACAGGCAGGCCGCAATCCCCGTTGGGGGTCGGCCCGCCGCACAGAGCAGTCAAATAGGGAACGCTAGCAGAGAGCTATACCGGGCACGGCGGAGGATGTCGTGCATCTGGGCTTGCTCGTCTGGGGGTATCTCCAGTAAGGTTGTTGACGGCACAGTGAGGACTCCTTGAGACGTGGATGTAGGTGCAACCCTAACGTATCACATGAGCCCTCCACTGTGCTAATGTCGTGTGGCCCGATGTAGAGAACTCTTTACTCTCCTGATATGTTTAGGGAATGAGGTATCACGCGACGATGCCTTTGGCAGAGTGTTTCGGATACTTATTGGATATTGTCCGGCATACCAAATTTCGTGATTGCTATCGAGAGCCGACAGAAGACGCTGCCATGGCCGACTGTTCCATGACGCGTTGGCTTGCGCCGCTTGTGCTCACGCTGTGGCTGTGGGGGAGTGTTCCCTTTGTGCGCGTGATCAGCGACTGGCTACGCGATCATGGCCTGCTTCGGACCTGCATCAGCGCTGCCGGCATCATGTTGATTCTAGCCTTCGTGTTTTTTGTGCGGCGCCAGACTCCGCCGCTGTCTGGACTTCGCAGGGCAATGTTAACGGGCCTCCTCGGCCTGACGGTTCTTCTGATGATGACCGTCGTGCAGAGGCCGGAAGAGTGCGTCCACTTTTTGCAAATTGGCCTGCTTATCTTTCTTGTCTGGAGAGCGCTACCAAAAACACGTGGTGCTCTGGGTTGGGCGGTGCTCGCAGGCACCTTGGTGGGCGCCGTGGAGGAGGCGATTCAGATCGTGGTGCCTGGTCGAATTTTCGATGGGCGGGACATTGGGATGAGCGCTGCGGCAGCGGTTTTGACCGGCGTAGCGCTGTGGGTCATCCAAGGTGCGGCTCCCTTTTCGATCACGTCCCCAAAAACGGACCATTAAGCCGGTGCCAGCGCCAAAACGGGCAGCCTAGACAGCCTTATTTCCATCTTTCACGAAAGTGCCGCTCACCGATATTAAGGCGACGGCCAGTGGCATTTCCCACGTGGCCCGTTTCTCCATCCGCCGCTCTTCCACATCGCATTGGCGCAGGCGATCCTCCGCTTCACGCGTGTGGTCCCTGCACTCATCCGCTGGGCTAAGCTGGGATGGATAACGCCTTTGTGGCTTTCCGGATCTTTATGCTCGAGTTCGCCATCCATTCTTCTAGGTGACCAAGATGATTCGATGAGCCTGTCACGTGCCTGATGCAGCCGCGAGGGCAGTGTACACAAACCCCCGATTGTTTGATAGTGTTCGAATTGCAAAACGACTTGTACCCGTTACAGGGACACTCCCCCGATTCGCCAGCAGTAACCCATGCCCCAGGGCTCTCCACCGCGTATGACAACAGCGGTGCTATTTTCAGCAGAGTATCAAAATGGACCAAGAGCCCGAATGTCGGCCGAAACCTGTGCCTGTTTGCCAGTAATCGTGCTTACGTTCGCCAGCCGCTACACATAACGGCACACTGGACCATGTGTTTATGCGGTACCAACGGCGGTTACAAGTAACGTCAGAATGACCGAATGCTCCCATCGGTGACTCCTCTTGTCGCAGGATGAAGTGACGTCCTTCTGCTGATTATAAGGGGTTACCTATGGGACATCAGAATTACCTCATGCTCCCTCCGCGTGTGCGGAGTCGTGGGGCGAGATGGATCGACTCGCCCTATCATGCTGGGATACCACTCAGGTCAGCGGATGCGGACGGCGAAGATCATCTCGGGGCCAGCCGGTCCGATGGTGTGGATCTCGAGGCCGGAGGAAGAGCGATCCCACCAGCGACTGTCGGGCCGGGTGGTGTCCCCAAACCGCGAGTCGGCGCCCTCGGGATACAGGTCCCCGGCGTCACCGATGTCCTCGTTTCGTTCCAAGTCGCGCCGCCCGTCTGCCTGCATCAGCGCACATTCGTAGTGGCGGGTCGGCGTTCCATCTTGGTAGCTGTTGTTGCCCAGGTGGTCGACGTGCCAGATGGCGAGCCCGGAGTCGGTCAGGTACTCGTCGCGTCCCAACTGATTCCGGTTCTCAATGAGGAAATATTCCCTGCCGTTCTTCGCGTGGATGAAGAACTGGTTCCGGCCAGCGGTGGCCGTCGCAGTCATCCCGTCGGTGAGCGTTGTGACAGACGCGGCCCAACCTGCAGCCCGCTTCAGGTAGGCGCAAACGTGGGTCGGGTTGCGATCTGCCCCCTCGAAGGCGCTCCCCGCACACATCAGGCAGTACACCCCGATACCCTGTGAGTCACTGTCGTAGTCGTACAGGTCGGGGAAGCCGCAGATCATGTGCCCGTTTTCGTGGCAGAAGGTCCCCAGGGTCAACTCGTCCCCCATGTTCGTGATCTGGTAGTCGTAAGCCCGCTTGCCAGCCATCAGCGGGTAGGGAGCGGCGAGGTTGTAGGAGTGCGGCCACAGCCCCTCGGACCAATTGTTGACCACGGGACCGGCATAGTAGACATTGAGCGCATAAACGTAGCCCTCGTTGTCCGTGGTGAGTTGACCGAAGTCGAAGTCCTGCCCCCGCAGGTAAGTCAACGTGAGGGGATCACCAGGGCACCTCATGTCTCCACCGCCAAGCGGCTCAGGAATCGAAAAGTCAATGCCGCGACACCTTAACAGGGCTGCTCATATAGGACAAACTATGTTGTTATACGTGCACATGCCCGATCCACAATACACCATTCAGATAGTCCGGCTTGGCTTCCATACCCAACGCCATCGATCTTCGCCCCAGGTCTCACATGCAATGGCCCTGCGCAGGCAGCATCAGGCCAGACTCCAGAGGCTCCCGTGTGATGTAGGATACATATTGCATGTGACCTTCTGCACAGGAATGACGGCCACTGACCTCTATTCTTCTCTGCCCAGAATACGTAGGGTATCACGCGGCTCCATGCCATGAGATCTTGTCACAGGTGGGTTGAGTCGCGCGGCAGGGTGCCTATCATGGGTTCCGCGGGCGCCGCTCCGCCCGGGGGCAGGTCTCCCTGTCCATCCCCCCTCAGGAGGAAAAAATGTTTGGAGGGGACTTCATGTTTGCCCCCTCCAAGCCTCACGGGAAGTGACCACCAGCGCGGCCGGCTAACACAGCCGGCCGCCCGTGCCCCGGGGTGCATGGCACTTTCTGTGTGAGGAGGCACCGCACACGTGAAAGGGGGTGACAACCATGACATGAGAGATGGGAGGGCTATCAGGGCATGCTCTGCCGAGGTGCCTTGCACATACTACTTTTAGATTCCATGTGGTATGAAGCCGCACTCAGCTTGCAGCATTCCTTGTGTAGCCCTACGCAGGAAGGGGTAACGGGGACCGTCGGGGGATCACAATAATGAATGAGGAGATATCGACATGAAAGCGTCTGCTGTATGGAAAAAATTAGCGATTACGCTCAGCGTAGTGTGCCTATGCCTCGGGACGAACGTTGCTCTGGCTGAAGAAGCCGACGGCACAGATGGAGCGGCGGTTGAGCGCCAATTTCAACCGCAAGTGGTTGAAGGAGCACCAACATACCAGGTTGGTTACATGCATTCAACCACCAGCAGCCCACGCAGAGCCATGGCTATCAGCATCACCAACAACAGTACCGAACATTGCGACACTACAGTAAAGTGGCTCGCAGGAGGTGGTCAGCTTATTGGCACTAGCAGCGTCGTTATCCCGGCAGGACAAACATTTGAGCACTGCTCGCGGGCCATTACAGGGGCGACGGTGGTGTGCAATGCGATAAGCAATCCAGAAGTTGCACCACCGCAATTTATCGAAGGTAAAGCTGACATCCATCTCGCCAGCGCTTGCCAGCGTATGGCGAACATCGATGCGAAACAATATTACATGACAGGCTCAGACGACGCAGACATCGCGGGAGTATACCGGGCGGCCACTATCGTCGTGCCTGCCTACCAGGGGGATTGATCGCCACGTCCCACGCTCCTCCTCATAGAGGTTCGCGACGCAATCTGGGTCATGCCATGATCGGTATGACCCAGATTGCAACTGGAACGGCTCTGTCGCACATGGGCCTTTTTGAGACAAAATCCGCAAACCGGGTACATGTATAAAGCTGTCCTGGGTCTTCACTACAAGCGGCAAGAGCAGAAGAAAAACGGCCAGCTCGCCATCTTCTAACCAGACATGTCTATGTGTATCGGTGACGCCAGGGTCTCAACGAATGAACAAAACCTTGACTTGCAGCTGGACGACTTGAAAAAGGCAGGCGTCAGGGCAAAAAACATCTTCACCGATAAAATTATCGGTACAAGCTCTGAGTGTCTCGGACTAGAACAAGCGCTCTCGCACCTTTGGCAGGGCGATACACTTGTCATCTGGCTATCAGCAACTCAAAGCCTTGGGCTTTGCACCGTGGCTGCGCAAATAGAGGTGGCAGAACCACACGGAGTCGCCGTGATGCTGAAGCCCGATATGGCCGTATTGAGTCAATGTTCCACGTGGTTGGCACGGACCACGACGCGTGCCGTATTGAAGCCGCCTTTAGGCCTCTCTGCCAGGCGTGCGGCAGCGCCTCCGCAACGCCATAGAGGGCATTGGGCACGAGGCGCGGGGTCGTGTACAAGGCCCAAGAGCACGAGCGCACCTCGTGCCACACACGGTGACATGATGCTCCGGGCGCAGCCCTGTCAGCACCCCTTCGACGGTAATCTTCTGCCCCACGGTAGCCCCTGGCGCGGCGATGTCATCCCTGTCATGGGTGGGGGGAGTGTCGGGCCGCGTGCGAGCACCGGCCTGCGTGCGGTAGGCTGGCGCGGTGTAGGGATGGCTGGCGGCCCGGTGTGGAAGGGCGCGCCCCACAGGAAACCCGCCACGAGTATGAGACCTACCGCGGCGACGAGGCGCCATAGGCCGTATAGAGTCGCCGAACAATCATGATGATCAGCGCTTTGACAAAGAGCTTGTCGGAATAGAACTCCTGCCGCCCACGCTGGCGTTTGACAGGTGGCGGGTGCGTAGTATCTGCTCGACGAGCTAGGGCAAGCGGACAAGGATGTTGCCATGGGTGGTGAGCGCCCCTTGACGTCGCGGGCGGATCCATATAAGACAACGCCTGCTCTTTCCCTCGTTTACATTTTCGCGTTGAGCCGACGCGCGCGCTGGAAGTGTGTGGTATTGGTTGGTTCTAGTCCCTGGAGCTGGTGTGTCAGGGCAAGGGCAGCATGATAATCGTGTTGTACATGCTCGTAATATTTTGCCAGGTGCTCGAGGGCGGGTACACACTGACACTCGGCGAGACGCTGCCAGATCGCCACGGCTGGTTCCCAGAGCTGACGGCGCTTGTAGAGCAAGGCGAGATCGAGTAAGCCGGTAGTATCGAGCTGTCGTTCGTGCGCCTGCAGATGGGCGAGCGCGGTGCCCTCGTCGCCCCGCATACGCCAGTACCGTGCAATGGCTACCACATCGGCACCCCTTTCTGCTGGCGTGCTAAAAGCCTCGGTGAGGGCCGGCAGTAAGGCCACGAGCGACACCAGATCTGAGCGATTGTGCGCCAGCAGATCTGGGAGCCGGTACGTGGCACCGCGCCGCACGAAGGCAAACCAGGTTTCAGGAACGAGATGGGCCGGCAAATCGTGCCCCCGCTGGAAGCCCAGCAAACGCTTCTCAGTAGTTTGTAAGCGGCAATCAGGCCATTGGCGGCCAAACGCCCTGCGAGTCGGGTGGAACAAATCAATATGATGCAGCGCCGCAAATGGGTCAGGCAAACGCGCCAGACGATAGCGCGTTGTCAGCAAGGGCACATCGAAACATTTCCCGTTAAATGTTACCAGATAGGGTCGTCCGGCAGTCCATGCCGCCGCTTCCTGGAGCAGCGCCGCTTCCCCACGAAAGCCGGTCAGAAAAAACTGCCGCAGGCGTAGCTCATCGCCATCAATGCATCCTATTCCTAGTAAAAAAGCCACGGTGCCGGTACCACCCGCCAGGCCGGTGGTCTCGGTGTCCAGGAACACGAGCTGCTCTGCCGGGAGAGCCTGGCCTATCGGGGGCCTGGGGTGATGCAAGGTCGTAATAGGGGTGAGAGAGCCCTTGCCATGCTGATGCGATAGTGGCATGCGCCGCTCAATCACGATCAGGCCCTCGGCCACACACTCCCCTTGCAGGAGCCTGGCAACGTGCTCATCGCGACCGGCGCGGGGCGTTCCTCCGGCAGACGCACCACGGAGGCGCTGCAGGCGCTCTTCGACAGAGTCTGGCAGGTGGAACGTTGGCGGCGCTGTCGCGGTCTGGGGGGCACCACTCTGGCGCCGCAAGAGCGTCAGACGTTGTCTAAGCTCCATCGCAACCCTCC
>JBMDXC010000047.1:0-5746 GCA_048594805.1 Candidatus Entotheonellaceae bacterium
TGGTCATCTTCGACTGCCTTGAGTTCAATGATACCTTTCGTTGGATCGATGTCGCCAGCGATGTGGCGTTCCTCACCATGGATCTGGAAGACCGCGGGCGACCCGACCTGGCGCACCGATTCCTCAATGGCTATCTCGAAGCGACGGGTGATTATGGCTTGCTGGTGTCCCTGCCGTTCTATCTCACATACCGTGCCCTGGTCCGGGCCAAGGTGGCCGGCATCCGCTTCGGACAGAGCGATCTGGCCCCAGAAGAGGCGCAGCATGTGCGGGAGGCATTCGGTAGCTATCTCGATCTGGCTGCAAGGTATACGCGCCCGTCTCGTCCACGGCTGTGGATCACCCATGGGCTCTCCGGCAGCGGGAAAACCTGGTGTACACAGCAGATGGTCGAAGCCACCGGCGCCATTCGCCTGCGCTCCGACGTGGAGCGCAAACGGCTCTTCGGTTTAGCCCCTTTGGAGCGCTCGACCGGTCGCAGTGCGTTCGATCTGTATGCCCCTGACGTCACCCAACGCACCTATGAGCATCTCGCGCAGCAAGCGGCACGCGTCATTGCGGCCGGTTTTAGCGTGCTGGTCGATGCGACGTTCCTGAAGCATGCGCAACGGGACGCCTTTCGGCGCCTGGCTGCACAGCTCGGCGTGCCGTTCACGATCCTGGAGTGTCGTGCCCACCCAGAGACGCTACGGCGTCGTGTGGTCCAGCGCAGTGCCCGGGGTGCTGATGCCTCAGAGGCAGACCTGGCGGTCTTGCATGGACAATTGGCGGCTCTCGAACCCCTGACGGCCAATGAGCAGGTCTCTGCCCTCACCATCGATACCGACGCCCCGCAGGCTGCTCAGCACTTGCTGGAGGCTGTCCGCGCGATTGATGAGGAGCCATAACATGACGTGACGCGTGGGAGCTTACGAAACAGACCTCTGGAGGGGACACTATGTCAGTTTGGCTGCGTCATACTCTGACAAGATGTCCTCCGTGGCCTGCATCTGATCCTTGCCTTACGTGGGGAGGAAGTGCGCAAGATTCAGATGCGGCATCGCGTCCATACATTCCTGCATAGATGGCACATTTTTTGCCTCGCACAGCAGCATGAGTATGGTCAGCGTGCAAGACGCACAAGACGACCGAGAGTCTCGTAGGGATAATACCATGACAGAAGCACAGATCCTCGTCGTTGACGATGAAGTGGGCATGGTCACGTTGTTACGCAACTATCTCACCCGTGAGGGGTATACGGTGACGACGGCCCCGAGTGCCGAAGTTGCCTTGCAGGTGCTCGAAGATCACGACATCGACGTGGTACTGACCGATCTGCGCATGCCCGGCATGGGTGGTATGGATCTCGTGCGTGAGATCCACGCGTCCCGGCCAGATACACAAGTCATACTGATGACGGCCTTTGGCAGTATTGACATGGCTGTAGAGGCCATGAAAGCCGGGGCGTACCACTTTGTGACCAAGCCCGTGAAACTCCCCGAGGTCGGTGCCCTCATGCACAAGGCGCTGACCGAACGCGCCCTCCGTCTGGAAAACCGGCACTTACGCCAGGCCGTGGAGGAACGGTACAGGTTTGGAGATCTGCTGGGCAAAAGCGCGGTCATGCAGCGCCTGTTTGGCCTCCTCGAACGGCTCGCCGCCACCAATAGTACCGTCCTCATTCAAGGCGAAAGTGGGACAGGCAAAGAGTTGGTCGCCCGTGCCTTGCACTATCATGGAGCGCGACGCCGCCATCCCTTTGTGCCCGTCAACTGTGCGGCGATGCCGGAGGGATTGCTCGAAAGTGAGCTGTTTGGGCATACACGCGGCGCCTTCACGGGTGCCGATATCGCCCGCCGCGGCCTCTTCCTGGAAGCAGCTCGCGGCACTATTTTTCTTGACGAAATCGGCGAGATGCCTCTGGGGATGCAGACGAAGCTCTTACGTGTCCTCGAACAGCGCCAGATACGTCCGGTCGGCAGTGACCGTGAGGTCGCCATCGATGTCCGAGTCATTGCTGCCACGAACCGCGATCTCAAAAAAGCCGTGCGCCAGGGCACCTTTCGTGAGGATTTATACTATCGTTTGCACGTGATGGTCGTCCACATCCCTCCCCTGCGCGAGCACCGAGAAGATATTGCCTTGCTCGCGGAGACCTTTCTCCAGCGCTACGCGACTGCCAACCACCTCGAAGCACGGCACTTGACGCCACAAGCGCTGCGCTGTCTGGAGCAGTACGCCTGGCCAGGCAACGTGCGTGAACTCTCCCATGTGATCGAACGGGCTGTGACGCTCAGCACGAGTGCACGGATCGATGTGGAAGACCTCGGACTCGACAGCGCGCCTCCGTCCTCGCACCCTGAGTGCGCCGCTGCGCAAGAGGTCTCCCTCCCTGCTGACACGCTCTTGAACCTGGATGACCTGACGCGGCACGTGGTGACTGTCGCCTTGCAAGAGACCCATGGACATAAAGGCCGGGCTGCGACGTTACTCGGGGTCCATCCCCGCACGCTCACACGCATGCTGCGCCGCTATGGACTGCCAGAGGAGTGACGATGCACTCTCTTAGACTTTGCAAGACGGCTCGAGAGGCGTACCCTACGGTAATAGACTTGTGGACAGACAGCAACGGCCCATGCAAACTGGAGGCAACCTATGCAGTGGTGTGGTCTCGGGGTGGTAGTCTTAGGGTGGACACTTGTAGGGGTGACACTGGCGACGGCACAGCCGCTGCCGCGCATCCCAGGCGAGACGGTGAGCGCGGGACAGCAATATTTTGAGCGCTACTGCAGCGCGTGTCACGGCGTGGCGGGCCGCGGCGATGGCCCGGTCGCCCCAGCCCTGCGCACGCCACCTGCCGATCTCACGCGTATTGCCCAACAGCGTGGCGGGCACTTCCCCGTAGCCGAGATTGCCGCGTACATCGACGGCCGGACCGCCGTCCCGGCCCATGGCAGTCGGGAGATGCCCGTCTGGGGCGAGCGCTTTGGGGAGATGGTCGGGGGTGGCTCAATCGGCGAGGAGGTCGTCCGTGGCAATCTCCTCGTCCTTATTCAATATCTCCAATCCATTCAGCAATGACGACCCTCCCACACCGCATCCCTGGAATAGGGACTGGGCCCCTGAGGGATGCGCGTCTATCGTTATGTCTCCCCATGCAGGAACGCCCGCAAGCAGTCTATGTCGGTGACGATCCCCACCAGCGTACCATTCGCCACGACCGGCAGGCAGCCAATCTTGTGCTGCAAGAGCACCCGGGCAGCGTCTATCATGGTAACATCGGGGCTGGTGCACACAAGGTCTGTGGTCATGCAGGTCTTGATCAGAGTCGTCTCCATCTGGTAGGCGATCTCGCCGCGCGTCAGGGTCGTGGCTGGGGAGGGCAAGGCCTCCCGGATATCCCGGTCCGTGATCATACCGACGAGGTGTTTTCCCGAGACGACCGGCACATGCCGGATGGCGTTGTTACGCATCACCCGCTGGACTTCGGCCAGCGACATTGCTGGCGTGGCGGTGATGACCTGGGTTTGCATCATGCTGCCGACGTCTATCTGTCTCTCAGTGTCAGACTGGGCGATGTATGCCCGCAGCAGATCTGTCACGGTAATAATGCCTTCGAGCCGGTGGTTGTCATGTATCACGGGCAGGCAACCGAACTTTTTCTGCAGGAAAATCTGGCCAGCTTCCGCCACGGGTGTGGTACTGTGGACAGTCACCACCTCTGGTGTCATGATATCCCCTACACTCAGCTTGTCCAGCAGGTAGAGCAGTTCGTGCTCGGCCATATGTGGTGCATCAGAGGCCGCCGCACGGCGTACATCGCGGTCCGTAAGGATGCCCACGAGGGTTCCCCCGCCCGTCACGACTGGGAGGTGACGAATCCGCGCGCCGCGCATCGTCATCATCTGATAGGCTGTGCTCACTCGGGCCTCCGGGGTTACCGTGGTCACGGTGGTGTGCATGATGTCTTTGACGTCCATAGGCCCTTCCTTTCCTTGCTCTAGCCGGTATGGCCAGCGTGCCCTTGCACTGCCTCAGGCGGCGGTTGGGCAACCACATGAGGCACAATCAGGACGGCGCACGGGGCCAGACGCAGTACGCGCTCAGCCGTACTCCCAAACAAAACCTGTTCAATGTGTGTCACGCCACGGTGCACCGTCATGACGATCATATCCACGTCGAGGTCACGCGCCAGTTGTACGATCTTCAGAAAAGGGGTCCCTTCAATAATCATGGGTTCTATAGTTGCCTGGCCACGTTCGAGGCCGACCACAAGTTGGGTGTAGTGCGCTTCGGCCTCTCGTCGTAATCGTGTCCGTAGCTCAGCCGCGTCCATTTCTGGTAAGCATGCGTGCATCTGGGCGATCAGGCGCTCATCGATAACGTGTAGAACGCAGATATGCCCCCCCTCAGGTCTGAGACTACGAATGGCGCGCTCCAGCGCCAGGCGCGAACCAGGGCTAAAATCCGTTGCCACTAAAATATCCTGTGAAACTCCATCAGCCATCACATGTCCTCTCTCTGAGATCGCCCGCATCTCCTCCAGCTTTCTCAAGCTTCTCCTGCGAGCGGGTCCAGATCAACGTCCGACCGTGGAGGAGCTATGCCCCTCTTGCCCCTACAGCGCGAGCTGTGGTTGACGCCGCAGCGTTACCAGCGTCTCGGTCTTATCCCCTGACGTTATGAGGAGTGAGCTGATCTCGCCTTGCGGAGTATAACGGACCGCCACCGTGCGCGGGGAGTCAATTGTGTGTGTCAGGTGCACGGGGTAATGACTGCTGATGCCCCCGACAGTCACGAAGATCTGGTGATGATGCGGATCATAGGAGACGCCCGCGAACGGGAGCCATGCCGCGGCTTCCTGGTCACCGAAGTCTCGACTAATGATCTCTATGCGGGCTTCATAACCATTATGTTTCTTCACAAAGTCATTCAAGAAGGTTTCCCAGTGCGCTTGCTCAATGTGCTCAGTCATCGTGTGTCTCCCTCTAGGCTCGCTTCAGGCGAAACGGTGATGTATATACCATAAAGGACCCCTCCTCTTTCGCCCCAGTACTCTCTTGAGGGTCTTAAAGCAAGTCTTATGCCAGTTCTTTGTCTGGCCATAGGCTGTTTGACTGTGGGGCACCGTAAGTCCCTGGTCAGAAATGCTTGCCTGTTTTTCCTGGGAGCGCCGGCGTCTCGCCTGCTCCGGAAGCGGCCAGGATGGCCGCGCTCCCAGAGTGCAAGCTCCCAGAGCACCATAGCAGCAAAATGATGTCCGGGTACTGAGCACGCGTTCTACCCTACACATAGATGTGACATCTTGTCCTCGCATCGGACACTCTGCCCTCCTGGGCTGTCGCGACACACAGCAGAGCTGAGGTCGCACGCGTGCTCTGGACATATCTTGCCCCTACATTCCACACCACTATCAGACCTGCCCTGCCCCGAACTGTGCCTCCCCAAAGAGAGCACTCCTCACGGCGTTTTATAGGGAACAAAAAATTTTCTGAAATACTCTTTATATCTATATTTCTACCATCATTATATATCATATGGAAAATGATATTTTGTTCCTATATTGGCACAAGAAAGTGCGACAGCGTCGAGGATGGAGAGCCGTCACACGGGGGTGCTGTCCGCCCTCATCGCACACTCTGCACAGGACATCCCATGACCCCATTGCTCCTGACACAGATCGCACGCCTCAGGCTGCTCGTCGGGTATCTTGGCGAGCAACACCAATACACGTGGTGGCTGAGTGCGTTTTTCACCCCGAGTAGCT
>JBMDXC010000470.1:0-21222 GCA_048594805.1 Candidatus Entotheonellaceae bacterium
GGGTATGCGCTTAAGGCGGGACAGTTGACATATGACTGCCGTTACTCAACAATGCACGGCATGCCCGTCACTGGCGGCCGCGGCTTTAGAGGCCTGAAACCATTGTAGTATAACAGTGTCCCGCCTTAAGTGGGTACCCACCTTGCGCTCATCTTCCATTGGCACGACCTCGACAGTCATGTTGTCCGCACCAATCGCCGCTACCTTCTGCTCGGTAAGCCAGCGCGCGCTTTCCTCCCCCAAGCCAGGCGCAGTGTTGACGTATTTCTGATTATCGATCATGAAGTACTTTGACCAGCCGGTGTGAAGGAGGACTGCGTCTCCTGGTTGGATATTGACTTTTTGTTTATTGACCACTCCTTCCAGGTCTGCCGGGGTCACCGCAGTCCCCCCTTCCAGATGCTCTACGCCCTTGTAGGTAGCGATGTCCAAAAGCACAGCACGGGTGATAATTGGTGGAGCCTGTTCTATACCCAAGCGCTCCAGCCCCCAGTTGCCAATAGATTCTTGAGCGCTGTTACCGTTGTACATCTCGTCAGCAATGGTGAAGTGGCCCAGTGCATCAACGTGTGTGCCTACGTGCATGGTCATCTCCGCTCGCTCCAGTAACACGCCAGCTTCATTAACTGCGTTTAGGTGCTCGCGCAACAGCTTACGGGTCTTTTCTGCGGTGGTCCACATGCTCATAACATACGGAGGCATAAATGGTTCAATGCGGGGAGCCCCCATTTGGATGACCTGGGACAGGTCATAAATCCTGCCCTTCTTGACGCCCTGGAAGAGCCGCACCAGCATCTCCGGTGTCACGTAGTTCATGGCGCCAATCTGGTCGTGCTCTCCCCATGGTGAGAGTTGCTTGCCTTGCTGTTCCATGTGGTGCCTGCCTTTCTGATATTCAAGGGCTTAGTACAGCGCACAGTGAATACGTAGTGAGTTCCACAGGCAGCGTATGAGACTGGCGAGCCAGGGAGGTACTGCGCCAAACTGGTGGGGTACTCAGTCGTGCGCAGCACTTAGAATGTATGCCTGATGTAGCTCCGACCAGCCAGCACTGGCCAGCACAGATACCCAATCCTCCAGGCTGAGACCAACTGCTGAGCGCCCAGTGATTCCCACCAACAACTGCCGGGGGCCAGATGGTCATTATGTAGCATACTACACGGCGGTTGTCACCTCTTGACCCGCGGCCGACTAGGGGCTAGGATGTCTCCATGTAAGCCCCCTGCCTTTGTCAACGCGCTTGACGGAAGGGTAGGAGATGCAATGCCCACAGTGTCAGACGGACAACAAAGCTGGGCGCAAGTTCTGTGCGGCGTGTGGACAGGCACTAGCGCTCCCCTGCCCGCAGTGTAGTTTTGTCAACGAGCCCGACGATCGCTTCTGTGGTGGCTGCGGCTATGCCCTCTCGTCTTCTATGCCGGCGTCGCATACAGCCCAAGAGCGCCTGCCCCTGGCGTACACCCCCAAGCACCTGGCTGACAAGATCCTCAACTCCCGCAGCGCTCTGGAAGGGGAACGCAAGCAGGTTACCGTACTCTTTGCCGATATGGCCGGCTTCACGGCCCTGGTCAAAGATCTCGACCCTGAAGTGGTGCACGAGGTGATGGATCACTGCTTTGGACTCATCACTGCTGAGGTACACCGCTTCGAGGGTACCATCAACCAGTACACCGGCGACGGCGTCATGGCCCTGTTCGGGGCTCCCATTGCCCACGAAGACAGCCCGCGCCGCGCTGTCCATGCCGCTCTGGGTATGCAGCGTGCCATCCAGGATTTTGGCCGCGAACTCCAGGCACAGCGCGGTTTTCGCCTGCAGATGCGCATTGGCATCAACACTGGCCTGGTCGTAGTTGGCAAGATCGGCGACGATCTGCGCATGGACTACACGGCGCTGGGCGACGCTACCAACCTGGCGGCACGGCTACAACAACTCGCCAAGCCGGGGACTGTGCTGAGCAGCGAGGCGACGCACAAGCTAGTAGCAGGCTATTTTGAGACGCTGGATGCGGGCCTGCACCACCTCAAGGGGTACGCGGAGCCGGTGCGTGTCTTTGAGGTGCTGCGGGCACGAGGGCGGCGCACTCGCCTGGCGGTGGCGGCCGAACGCGGGCTTACGCCGTACGTCGGACGCACCCGGGAGCTGGCAACGTTGGTGGACTTGTTCCAGCAGGCAAAGGCCGGCCATGGGCAGGTGGTGTCGATCACAGGAGAGGCGTGCATTGGCAAATCTCGTCTGATCTTAGAGTCCCAGCACGCCTTGGCCGCTACGGGGGAAACCGTGACCTGGCTGGAGGGCCAATGCCTGTCCTTTGGGCAGACGATCCCGTTCCTGCCTGTCGTCGACCAACTGCGGGCGAACTTGGGGATTGAGGAAGCGGACGGGGAACCCGAGATCATTGCCAAGGTCGAAGATGGCATGCGCCGCATGGGGGAACTGGAGGCGCATATCCCCGCCATCCGTTACCTACTAGCGGTGGACCCGGGTGACGAGGCGCTGGCTGCCATGGAGCCCGCGGCACGACGCAAGCGGCTCTTCGATGCCGTCCTGGCGCTAGTTGTGCGTGGAGCGCAGCGGCGGCCCCTGGTGCTGGTCTATGAGGACTTGCACTGGAGCGACAGTAGCACCGAGGCATTGCTCGGGACTCTGCTCGATGCGGTGGTGGGTGTACCGTTGCTGCTTCTGCTGACCTACCGGGTCGGCTATACCCTGCCGTTTGGCAGTCGCAGTTTCCATACTACCCTCACCCTCCAAAGCCTCTCAGAAGCAGACACCCTCACCATGGCCAGCCACGTACTCGGCACCACACACTTCCCCGAGGCTCTCAAGACTGTGCTGATCGAGAAGGCTGAAGGGGTACCGCTGTTTGTGGAAGAGGTTACCAAGACGCTCCTGGACGTCGGCGCATTGCGGCGGGAGAACGGCGGCTCCCGCGCGGTGCGCGACCTGGCTGCGGTCGGTGTGCCTGATACCATCCAGGACATCATCATGGCGCGCCTGGATCGCTTGGGCGAAGAGGGCAAGCGCACGGTGCAACTGGCGTCGGTGATTGGCCGACAGTTTCTGGTGCGCCTGCTGGCGTGTGTTGCCGACGCGGCGAGGCCGCTGGAAGGACTGTTGGCGGAACTGCAAGCGCTCGAGCTGATCTACCGTCAGGGGCTCCTGCCGGAACCGGCCTATGTATTCAAGCATGCCATTATCCAGGACGTCGCCTACAACAGCCTGCTGGTACGACGGCGGAAGGAACTGCACCGGGCGGTAGGGGCTGGCATTGAGGCACTCTATGCTGATCGTCTGGCCGCGCACTACGCGGAGTTGGCCCATCACTTCACCCAAGGGGAAGTGTGGGTAAAGGCGCTGGAGTACAGCGCGCTGGCTGGTGATCGGGCCGCAGCCGCCTATGCCAACGCCGAGGCTAAGGCCCATTATGTCAGTGCCTTGGAGGCAGCGGCGCAGCTCACCCTAGCCCCTGAGCCCGGGGTCATCGCACGCTTGCATACCAAGCATGGTGCGGTCCTCATGCTCCTTGGGGAATATGAGTGGGCAGTGGCGGCGTATCAGCAGGCGTTGGAACTGATCAGGCAGACGGAGGACCGACGGGGCGAGATCGACATCCGCGTTGGACTGAGTGAGGTGTACCGAAGGGATCACCGTGAAGCACCGGCGATCGCGGCTATTGAGCAGGCACTGGCCATGGCGCGGGCCTTGGGCAATCGGGCCTGCGAGGCGCTCTGCCTTGCCAACCGGGCCTATATCCGCTCAACCGGGCGTGGCCAGCTTGTCGAAACGACGCCCGACGCTGAGGAGGCGCTACGCCTGGCCAGGGAGCTTGGCGACCCGAAGCTGCTAGCAGAGACCCTGATCTCCCTTGGCAGGTTGCTGCAGTGGCGTGCGTTGTTCGATGGGGGTCTCGCCTACCTCCGCGAGGGGGTCGAGTTGGCGCAGCGTGTGCATGCCGGACACCTGATTGGGAGTGCTACCTCCGGCCTCGGCAGCGCCAATGCTGCACAGGGCAAATACGAGGAAGCCCTCCGATGGTATCGACAGCTCAACGGCTATGCCTCTGCGGCGGAGGATACCTTCTGGCTCGCCCGAGTCTCCAACTATATCGGTGGGATCCATCTCGAACTGTTTGATCTCGATACAGCACTCCGACTCTACCTGGAGGGGTATGAGGTGGCACAACGGCTTTATCCCTGGCCGGAACCACGTGGTCATGCCCTGGTAAATACTGGTCTCGTCTATCTCTTACAGGGTGAGCATGGACAAGCTGAAGCGTACTTTCGCCGCGCCGAGGCGCTCCTGGAGGCGGACACCTGGGTACGCTGGCGCTGGCATATCGCGCTTTTACGCGCCTTTGGCGATCTCGCCCTAGCCCAGGGACGTCACGATGATGCCTGGACTTACGCTACCCAGTCCCTGGAGCTGGCCACCCAGACTGATTCCCGCAAGCACATGGCGCGTGCCCAGTTGCTGCAAGGGGACATTCTGGCGGCACGGGGGCAGCTTGAGGCAGCGGTACGAACGTTAACGGCGTCAGTGCAATTGGCTGAGCAACTCCAGACACCGCGCGAGGTATGGCTAGGCCAGGCTGCCCTTGGCAGAGTGCTGATACGTCTTGGCAAGGACCAGGAAGCCGAGACACAGTGCACGCAGGCAGCCCAGGTTATAGAGGCACTGAGTACCAACATACAGACACCGCGCCTGCTCCATAGCTTTCTGAATGCCACGCCAATTCTGGAGGTTTACGCAGAGTTAGGACGCAGACCACCACCAGCGATTCCCTAACGCAGGAAGTGATCATTATTGATGCTAGTGCGTGTTTCGTCCTCTGATGCAGAACCAATGTACACGTATTTATCCAGGTCTGCCCATACACTCAGTACGGGTTTGTCTGTGAGGTTAATTGTGCGATAAGCCTTCAGGACGGTTCACTCCGGTCCCAGCCCTCCAGCGCCCAGTACCCGACGCGCGGCACTTCGACAATGGTGCAGAGTCCCTGGGCACGTTTGAGGCGCTGGATGTTGTAGAGGTGAGTGGTCTCTTCAAAGTAGATATGCCGCAAGGTTGCCTCGATGGTCATCACTACCTTGCTGGATGCGGCGTCGAGAGTAACACCGCGCGGGTGTGCCCGGTGCATCAGCCGCCAGTGCTCGCCGACCTCACGCTCAATCGTGTGGCTGCGCAGAAAGCCAACGCTACGTTGTGCCAGCACCCGCTGGATCAGGGCGATACCGTCCTGGAGGGCGTGCAGGATGACGGGCAGGTCCCAGTAGCGCCGATCATCCAGGCGACGGTCGAAGCCAGAGGCCGTGAGCCCCTGCACATCCGCAATGCCATGGTTGCCGTTCGGAAACAATGTTTGTCCCAGGCGGCCGATGATCCAACCATAAATCAACGATGCCATATGGCTGAGCTGGCGCCGGATACCCCAGTCGGCCCAGGCCCACTGGTCAGACCTGAAGTCGAGTTGCGCGTCTGTCAGCCCTGTGACCTCACGTGCAATGAGGTCGTACAGCTCCTCATACTCTGGAAAGAGCGCGGTACCAGGAGCATCGTCAGTGATAGTCTGCAGGTTCATAGGCTTCCCTTTATCAAAGCACCAACCCTGTGGCGAGATCGCGGGCGAAGGCGAGCAGCACTTCATCGGCGCCGCGCGCCCCAAGCAGTGACAGGCCAACAGGCAGCCCCCCGACCGCTGCCAGCGGCAGGTTGATCTGCGGCCTGCCAGTAGTACCGGCGATGCAGGTCAGCATGCTAATCCGCGCCCGCACGTCACGTCGTGCTGACATCCGTTCCCCACGCAGCGGTGCTGGTGTGGGCGTAGTGGGGAGACAGAGGACAGCGCCATCGGCGAGTATCGTGTCCAGACGCTGCCGAATCACATCCCGTCGTGCCCTGGCTGCTGCGACGTCTGCATCGGTGTAGGAGCGGGCCATAATATAGCGTTCTGTGACCTCAAAGCTGAAGCGCGGATTGACGCGGTCGATCCAGTCCTGGGCCGTCTCCCAGGCCTCACGGCCTTGCAGCACCTGCTGCTGGTCTGACCAGGCAGCGAGACCCTCTGGGGCGAGTCGCACGGGAGTCGCATTGCCGATGCGCGTAGCCAGACGGTCAACAAACGGGCGCAATGCCAGGGTGACTGCAGGGTCGGCGACCTCAAAGGCATCTTCGGCAATGACCAGACGGGCGGGGCGTGTCGTTGGCAGACTGCTCTGGAGGAGCACAGCGCCAACGCGGGCGAAGAGATCGGCATCACGCGCGAACCAGCCGATGGTGTCATAACTTGGCGCCTGCAGCAAGAGGCCCTCAAGCGGCATGCCTCCATGGGTGGGACGCAGTCCATAGAGGCCACAAAAACTCGCCGGAACACGCACGGAACCGCCGGTATCAGAGCCAAGGGCAAAATCGACCAGGCCTCCGGCAACGGCTGAGGCTGAGCCACTCGACGAGCCCCCTGGCACGCGTTCCGGGGCGCGCGGATTCACGGGCGTACCGTAATGGGGATTTTCTCCCAAAATGCCGCGCGTAATTTCATCGGTGATGGTTTTGCCTACCATGGTCGCCCCGGCGTCAACCAGCACCTGCACGGCCCAGGCCGTACGCGTGGCCGCTGCGTGGGTAGCCTGCCAGTCCGGGTTGCCGCCGCCAGTAATGTAGCCGGCCACGTCGAAGATATCCTTGGCGGCAAACGTCAGGCCAGCGAGGGGTCCGGTAGGGGCGCCAGCAAGATACGCCGCCGTATCGTGGCAAAAAGCGTGCAGATGGTCATCCAGGCTCTGCCGGATAGTGGTCATGGCCTTATACTCCTGGCATGTCGGGGACCCGGGAAAGCAGCCTAGACTGCCTCGGTGATGGCCTGCACGCCGCCAGGGTTCTCCAGGGACGACAGATCGCCTGGTTCCTTACCAAGATAGGTCGCCCGGATGACGCGGCGCATGATCTTGGCGCTGCGCGTCTTGGGCAGCTCGCGCACAAAGAGCACCTGGTCGGGACGGATGGCGCGACCCATGGCCTGGGTGACACGGTCAATGAGGGCGCGGCGCAGGGTGTCGTCCGCCGTAAAGCCCGGCCGCAGGACGGCAAAACAGATCACCGATTCTCCCTTGACATCGTGCGGCACCCCGATGGCTGCCGCCTCATTGACGGCTGGGTGCCCAACCAGCACCGACTCGATCTCGGCCGGCCCCACACGCTTCCCAGCCAGTTTTAACGTATCATCCGAGCGTCCGTGGATGTACCAGAAGCCGTCCTGGTCAATATACGCCCAGTCACCATGCACCCAGACATCCGGCCAGCGCGACCAGTAG
The DNA here is from genome assembly GCA_048594805.1 of Candidatus Entotheonellaceae bacterium. Classification (GTDB taxonomy): domain Bacteria; phylum Tectomicrobia; class Entotheonellia; order Entotheonellales; family Entotheonellaceae; genus SXND01. The sequence goes on from JBMDXC010000470.1 coordinate 7,309, forward strand.
GTTTCAAGGTAGCGCTCGGGGTCTTTCCAGAAGCCAGCCGTCATCCCAGGCCAGGGCTGAGTGACCACGAGTTCGCCCACCTCCCCACGCACTGGCTGGCCCTCCTCGTTAAAGCAGTTTGCGGCCATACCAGGAATCGGTCCGTAAAAGGAGCAGGGCTTGATGGGTGCATTCGGGAAACAGGCGAGGATGCCCCCAGAGATCTCTGTGCCCCCAGTATAATTGATGATCGGCGCCCGGCGACTGCCCACGTGCTCGAAGAGCCACATGTAGGGCTCAGGATTCCAAGGCTCTCCCGTTGACCCAATGATGCGCAGGGCCGAGAGATCGTGCTTGATGACCCACTCCACGCCGTGCGGCATGAGGGCTCGTACGGCAGTTGGAGAAATCCCCAGGTGGGTCACCTGATGGCGGGCACAGAGGGCCCAGAGACGGTTCGGCTGCGGATAGTCCGGTGTACCCTCGAAGAGCAACATGGTACCGCCCAGCAGCAGCGTGCCAGTGATGAGCAGCGGCCCCATGAGCCAGCCCAGATCCGTGACCCAGAACATCCGGCTCGTGTCGTCGACATCGAAGAGATAGGCCCAGTCGTGGGCGGCTTTCATGCCAAAGCCGCCGTGGGTGAGCACGGTCCCCTTGGGGCGACCGGTGGTCCCCGAGGTATAGATGATCAGAGCCGGGTGATCGGCCTCGACTGGCAGAGCCTCACAGACTGGTGACTCGGCACTGACAGCTTCGTGCCACCAGACATCACGTCCGGTAGTCCAGGGAATGCTCGTGCCGGTGCGCTGGTGGACAACGACATGTTGGACAGTAGGGCAGGTGGCCACCGCCTCATCTGCGGTCTGTTTCATTGGGATGAGGTTGCCACGGCGGGTGAAAGCGTCGGCGGTGATGAGGATCTTGGCATCGCAGTCCTGGAGGCGTGTCGCCACTGCCTGCCCGCCATAGCCCGAAAAACACGGCGTGTAGATCGCACCAAGGCGGGAGATGGCGAGCACGGCGATGACCGCTTCCTGACACATGGGTAGGAACACGCCAACTGTGTCGCTCGGGCCAACCCCAAGGCGTCGCAGGGTGTTGGCGAGCCGCCCCACCTCCTGCGAGAGTGCGGCGTAGGTCAGCGTGCGCACGGTGCCATCCTCGGCCTCGGAGAGCACGGCCACTGCATCCCGCCGGGAGCCTGTCAGGTGCTTGTCAATACAGTTTGCTGCGAGATTCGTCGTCCCGCCTACAAACCAGCGCGGCCATTGCACGCCGCGGGACGTGTTCACCACTTGCTGGTACGGCGTGAACCAGAGCCATCCGAGGTCCCGCGACACCGCGTCCCAGTACCATGCGATATCCTCGACTGAGCGCTGCTGCAGGGCTTCGAGTGAAGCGCACCCATGTTGCTGCATGAACCGGGCAATACGGGTGCGTGAGGCCGTCTGCGGATCCGGACGCCAGACAATGTCAGGAGAATCCATGCGCGGTCACTCCTCCATGCGGGGCTCATTGTTGACCTAAGTCGGCTTTGTCGGATGTCCTGTCGCAGGGTCCGATAGTGTTGCCATACTCGGATTATAGGGCGGTATGGCAGGAAGAGCAACGGACGGGCGTGAGGAGAGTAGACTCCACGTGCCTGCATGTCTGTTTGGTATGTCTCCCACCAGGCTGTCTACGGGCGATGAACTTATGAAATGCACATTGAGATAAATGCCACAATACAATATGTGCCGTTTCGTGTACAATCACCTGCGGTTTGCCTCCTCTGCGCTCCAGAAGATGGAGCCTTAAGGAGCCTTAGGAACTTTATCAGCGTTGAACGAGGAGGGCCCATGTAGGTGTATTTTGCTACCTGGTAATTGTCTGACAAAGCATTCACCTGTTGCCTGAAAAGGAGGGTCGTATGCCACTCGCACAACGAGCCATTGCAGAACTCATTGGCACCTTCTGGCTAGTCTTCGGTGGCTGTGGTAGTGCAGTCCTTGCCGCAGCATTCCCCAACGTGGGTATCGGGCTCCATGGAGTATCCCTGGCCTTCGGCCTCACTGTGCTGACCATGGCCTATGCCATTGGTCATATCTCTGGCTGTCACTTGAACCCCGCAGTCTCCATTGGCCTGTGCATCGGGAAACGTTTTCCCGCCTCTGAGGTGCTCCCGTACATCATCGCCCAGGTGATCGGGGCAGTGATTGCGGCGGGTGCCATCTACTTTATTGCCAGCGGCAAGGCCGACTTCAACCTGGTCCAAAGCGGTCTTGCCTCCAACGGGTTTGGCGAGCATTCCCCCGGCAAGTATTCAATGGGAGCCGGGTTCGTAGCGGAAATAGTGTTGACATTCATGTTCCTGATGATCATCCTCGGCGCCACTGACCAGCGCGCGCCGCAGGGCTTCGCGCCGATTGCCATCGGTCTGGGGCTGACGTTGATTCACCTGATTGGTATCCCAGTCACCAATGTCTCGGTGAACCCTGCCCGCAGCACCGGTCCAGCAATTTTTGTTGGTGGCTGGGCTCTCGGGCAGCTCTGGCTCTTCTGGGTCGCGCCCATTATTGGTGCAATCGTGGCTGGCATAGTGTATCCAGCATTCTCCGGTGGCACGGCCGCGGCGAGAGCCCAGTCGTTGGCTTAACAATTGCGCCATGGGGTTGAGCAGAGATGAGCACGCAACCACTTCACATGCCTTTCTGCCAGGCTTGACACGCCTGGCAGGGTTTCCTATGCTGCCTCTGCACGTGCATGGAGTAACGCCTTTTCAGGGGGAAGAACGATGGCGAATGCAGTCAAGGGCGTGATCGCTGGTGCCAAGGGTGCGCCAGTCAGGGTGGAAACGATTCTCGTGCCTGACCCAGGGCCAGGCGAGGCGCTCGTACGTATCCAGGCATGTGGCGTGTGCCATACGGACCTGCACTATCGCGAAGGCGCCATCACCAACGATTTCCCGTTTCTGCTCGGTCATGAGGCGTCCGGTATTGTGGAGAAAGTCGGGCCGAATGTCACCAATGTGGCGCCTGGCGATTTTGTTATTCTGGCCTGGCGGGCGCCGTGCGGGACATGCCGCTCCTGTTTGCGTGGGCGGCCATGGTACTGTTTTGCTAGTCGCAATGCCCAGCAGAAGATGACCCGCCAGGACGGCACGCCGCTGTCGGCTGCCATCGGCATTGGGGCCTTCGCGGAGTTGACCCTGGTGGCTGCCAGGCAGGCGGTGAAGGTGAACCCTGCGGCACGTCCTGAGGCAGCGGGCCTGGTGGGCTGTGGCCTCATGGCCGGCTTAGGGGCAGCCATCAACACGGCTGGTGTCAGCCGTGGCGACTCGGTGGCCGTCATCGGCTGTGGTGGTGTAGGTAATGCTGCCATTGCTGGCGCCAAACTGGCCGGGGCGCATACCATCATCGGCGTGGACGTGGACGACCGGAAACTCGAGTGGGCCAAGCAGTTTGGCGCCACGCACACCATCAACTCACGGCATACCGATCCCGTGCAGGCAATCCGCGACCTGACCAGCGGCCATGGTGTCAATGTCGCTATTGAGGCGGTGGGCAAGCCAGAAACGTATACCCAGGCGTTTTACGCCCGTGACCATGCCGGCACCGTCGTGCTGGTGGGCGTGCCAAGTCCAGAGATGAAGATCGAGCTGCCCTTGTTAGAGGTGTTTGGCCGCGGCGGAGCGCTCAAGTCGTCGTGGTATGGTGACTGTCTCCCCACACGCGATTTCCCGATGTTGATCGACCTGTATTTACAAGGCCGGCTCGACCTCGACCGGTTCGTGTCGGAAACCATTACCCTGGATCAGGTCGAGGAGGCGTTTCATAAGATGGAACGGGGCGAAGTGCTCCGGTCTGTGGTGGTGTTTTAGGCTGCCATCCATACTGCACCCATTCTCGCGGGGCTCAGCTTTGTGGCACGAGCGGTATAGTCTAGAGGAAAAAGCCCTTCAGGACCGTCCGGCACGTGAGCCCCAGCAAACCCGACAAACACTCCAACCGCAGCAAGCCCTACAGCGCCAGCGCTCCTCCATCCGCAGTCCCAGCCAGCGCTCCAGCTGCCAGCGCTCGACCCAGGGCAAGCTCAGCGGTATCATCACCGTGTCAGACTGGGCCACCAAAGAGCAAGATATTGCATGCTCGATGTTGCGCATGCCGCAGATGTTGCCCTGTCTGCGGCGCACTCTCCAGGAATCCAAGCCATGAGACACATAGGCACTATCGCTGAGAAAAAACAGGCAGAACGTTTTGTACATTTCCTGGCCTCACAGCAGATCGAGGCCACATTACGCCCGCTCGAGGAGACGGGATATGCCGTGTGGGTGTTTGATGAGGAACGCGTCGCCACCGCCCGCCAGCAGTTGGAAACGTTTCTTACCATGCCGGATGACCGACGATTTGATGTCGCCAAGGAGCATCAACCCCGTGTGGCCCGACGTTTCCTCCAGCGCCGTCCGCCAATGGATCGCGCGCGGACTATCGATGTGCGTACAGAGATATTTCGTCGTCAGCGTCTGGCATCTTTCCCTGTGACATGCTTGTTCATCGGTATTTCCGTGGCCGTGACGCTGCTCGCAGACGTGCCAGCGTTGACCCCGGTGATCTCCAAGCTCTATTTTTCTTCTTACCTTGGGAAGGCCTTTCCCGAAATCCGCGCCGGAGAGGTCTGGCGCCTGGTGACGCCGATCTTCCTCCATGGCGGACTGTTGCACCTCCTGTTCAATATGCTCTGGCTCTATCAGCTAGGCGGACAAGTTGAGGTACAGGAATCCAGTCGCTCTATCGCTGTCATGGTGCTGGTCTTCGCCATCATATGTAATACCGCACAGTATCTCGTATCAGGGCCGCTGTTTGTGGGCATGTCCGGCGTGGTCTATGGGCTGCTCGGCTATATCTGGATGATGACGCGCTTTCAGGTGGGCACGGGGTACATACTTTCGGAGCAAACGGTGACGTTTATGCTCCTGTGGCTCGGACTGTGCCTCGTCGGCATCATTCCACGTGTCGCCAATACGGAGCACGTTGTGGGTATGCTGCTCGGCGTGGCGTGGGGCTTTGTGCGGTCAGGTGGGTGGGGCCAGATGCGCCGACGTCGTCGATGGCACAGGCAGATTTCGTGAACTGGCAGGCTGCATGCAGCCTGTCCTATGAGGGGTATACGATGCAAGCTCGTCAGCGGTGGTTCCGGGCTCCTGCTGTGCTGTCAGGATGAGCGTGAGGCCCCTGTCTTTCTGGAGATGGAGGCCAAAAAACGTGCCTTTATACTTCTATAAAGGCGGGCCGTTTCTCGCTCATCTTACTGCGATCCTCAGAGCCACCGCATTCCAGCAGTTCACGGGGCAGTGGCGGCACAGCGTGCTATGTGTGCCAACATCGTTAGCGGTGCACCAGCTCAAGTTCTTGACTGCTGGATTGTGCCGCGCCACGCGCCGGTCTCTACGCCTTGAGACTCGATGAACACCTTAAAACGCTCCAGGTTGTCCCGTATACGTGTGGACACGACTCCTAGCATATCCCCGACATTTTCGGCGAGACCTTCGGGCTCGTAATCGATTTGCAGCATCATGCGCGTGTGATTGTCGCCGAGGCGGTGGAAGGTCACGACCCCGGCGTTGCGCGCGCCGGTCGTATTGGTCCACGCAATGCGCTGGTCGGGGATCTGTTCCGTAATGACCGCGCGCCATTCTTTTGTCTTACCGCCGATGTTCACCTTCCAATGTAGATGCGTGTCATCCAGTTGTGTGACCTGCTCCACACCTGCCATGAAGCTTGGGAATTCCTCGAACTGCGTCCACTGGTTGTAGGCAACATGGACGGGCACATGCACATCAATCGATTGCTCGATGGTAGACGAACCAGCGCTATCTTTATCCGCTGCAGTCTTACGCTGGGCCAGGGTACCCTGTCCTGGCTGCGCCGCTGTAGCCCTCGCAGCCAGCAGCTCTTGCTTGCGTTGCTGCATCTGTATACCAAGCTGTTCGAGGCTATTGCCAAGCTCTTGCTCAGCCCGTGGCAGCATCTCCTCTTCTTCCTCGCGTACATGGTGTTGTACGTCACGCATTAACTGGTGCACGGTTTTGTTATAGTCCGCGTCCGCCAAGCCACCGTTTTGAAGTTGGCCGATCAGACGTTTCATCGCCTGGTGCTCTTTAACGGCCTCTGCAACCAGATCAGGGCCACCCTGGAGTACCCGAGCTTGTACGGCTGGGTAGAAGATGTCTTCCTCCAGTTTGGCGTGGATTTCTAATGCATCACAGATGTGTTCCACCACCGGCCGCTGCTCTGTAGGCTGCCCATCTAAGCGCTGATAGTCTTGATATAAGCTCTCAACCTGGCGGTGATCTTCTTTGATCATGGCTACAGCATTGTGTAATGACATAGACGTCCCCTCCGTGTGGTCATTCTCTATGCTACATTGCGGCTCTACACCGCATAGCGGTTTGATCCAGGCTTTGAAGCGCGCATGAGTTTTGCTCGTGCCGTACGCTCAGCGCTTTGCAACGCTTTGAAACATCCAAGCAAATTTGATGCCAGCAGCGAAGAAGGCCACATAGCTCTCTGGAAGAAGGCTCACTGGCGATAGCCAGGTCGGCGGCGTAATGCCATCGTCCTCTCAATCTGAAGACTTTGTCTCATTCTGAGATGCGGACTATGGTGTTTTTGGTGTGAGGACAAGACTCGGCATGATTGCGTGGTGGACTTTATCTCTGAGTGGAAAAGTCGGCACGTCTTTTGCAGCTCTTGTACAAAAAGGCTCTGAGTGGCCTGTGGTGCGAGATCAGTCCTCGAAAGGAGGTTTTTATGCACCGCGTGAGTTGTTTAAGGCGGGTAAAGGCGGGCGTGTTCGCCATGAGTTTACTGCTTATGCCCCTGACCCTGCCGACATCTGCCCAAGTGCGGGATAATGCTCCAGTCCCCGATGTGAAGCACGTTGAGAGCAACTATAATCGCGGCTCTGCAGGCCTGTGGGGCCTGGCAGGTTTGCTTGGCCTGGCAGGGCTCGCTGGACTGCGCCGGGCTCCCACTCCCGAGTCGTCCTCTCACGCAAGGCAGCCCCATAAGCCGGTTGTCTAAGTGCTGCATCCGGCTACTGCATAGGGCTAACTACCCCCGCCAGAATGGCGGGGGTAGCTGTATACAGCTACTCGCTATATGCAGTACCCAGTGTGGCGGGGCACCTCCCTATTTGACCCTCATACAGGCAGGCGGGCGTGGCGAAGCGGAAGCGATGTTGACACACCCACGCTGCGCGTGGGCTCATGCTGTCGTCTAGCTTCACGCCCCTAGGCGTGCCAGATACTGCAGTACCGCCTGCACACACGCCTCTGGCTGCTCGGCCAGCGGCAGGTGTCCACAGTGCGGCAAGACCACTAACTCAGCCCCCACAATGCCTCGGAGATAGGCCTGAGCATGGGCCGTAGAGACGACGCCATCTTGCGCTCCCCAGATAATCAGCGTTGGCGTCCTGACGCGGTAGAGATAGCGCTGCAGCTTGGGATTATCCGGGAACTGCCAGGCGAAACGCGCCAGCGTCTGGCGCGCCCGGAAGCGCGCTTCGAGGGACTCCGGAGCTGGCACATCGGGGATGAGGTCTTGGGCCACTGCAGCATGGGGATCTGCGAACAGCACCTGACGCATCTGGGTGGCATCAAGGCGCAGGAGATCCGTGGCAGGAGCTTCAGGTAGGCGCAGGCCAAACGCATCCACCAGGACAAGAGCACGCAGCATCTCCGGGTAGCGCACCGCCCACTCTGCCGCGAGCCAGCCCCCAAGTGAGGGGCCGAGCAGGACCGGGCGTGCCAGCCCGAGTGTGGCGCATACATCCAGGTAGTGAAACACCAGATCGTCCATGCCATCGATGTCGTCTAGATCAGCCGAACCAGCACAGCCCGGATGCACCGGGAAGAGGACCTCATAGTGCGCCGCAAGGGCGTCGTGCACACGCGTCCAGGTAGAGTGGAAGGTGTCGTGGAGATAGAGCAGCGGCTGGCCGGTGCCAGCCCGCAACAGACGGATGGGGCGGTCGCGTACCGTTAAGGTCTCTTCGCGATAGCTCATGCCACGGCTCCTGCAGCCACCGAGGCATCGCTATTCACATGTTTGAGCTTCGGCATGACCTCCTGGGCGAACAGCGTCATGCTTTTGCGGGTCAGCTCTGAGGGCACATTGCCCACGGAAAAATTGGCCACGAGCAGCCCAAAACCGACGCGCTGGGCATAATCTTCGAGGCGCTGTCGCACCGTCTCTGGGCTACCAACGACAACATAGCCACCGCGCTCCACTTCGTCCCAGGTGCTTAAATTCCCTGGCCGCGAGCGTAAGCGGCGCTCTGCCATGGTGAGCATCGTCGGGAGCGACGTGTGGCCCGGGGGGATACTCAGCGGGGCCGGGGTTTTCAAGAGATTACGGGCGTAATACCAGAAGTGTGGCTCGTACTCACGCCGCGCCTGCTCGTCAGTTTCCGCCACGTAGATGCCAATGCCCCAGCCGATCTGCTCATAGCGCGCCGTGTACCCCTCGCGCTCACAGCACTCGCGGAAATATTGGGCGCTCTGCCGCCGCAGCTCGAAGGGCGCCAGGGTCGGCAGCACCATGTAGGTATAGCGTTGCTGCGCCACCCACTCCATGGTCTCCGGGCTGCCGGAGCCTGGAATCCAGATGGGCGGATGCGGCTTCTGGTAAGGCTTTGGCCACAAATTGATGTACCGGAAGCGGTAGTGCTTGCCTTCCCAGGCAAACGGTCCGTCATGCGTCCACGCCTTGACGATAAGATCGTGCGCCTCGTGAAAACGTTCGCGCGCATACGTAGGGTTGATATTGTACGAGAAATATTCCATGCCCGTGCCGACGACCATCCCAGAAATAATTCTCCCCTGGGTAATCACGTCGAGCATGGCCAGCTCTTCGGCGACACGTTGGGGATGGTCGTAGAGTGGCAAGACGTTGCCCAGAATGGCGAGTTTTGCCTGCGTCGTACGGCGTGCCAGGCAGGCTGCCATGATGTTAGGCGAGGGCATGTTGCCATAGGCATTCTGGTGGTGCTCGTTGACACAGATGCCCTCAAAGCCGAGTTGGTCCGCGAGTTCGAGTTCGTCCAGATAGCGGTTATAGAGCGGATGGCCTAACTGCGGGTCGTAGAGCGTGTTGGGACACGTCACCCAGGCACTGTCGTAGCGCTCGGCAAAGTCCTCGGGCAGGTGGGCCCATGGCATCAGGTGAAAGCAGAAAAAGCGCATAGCTTCTCCCCATGTATCTGGTCCGTTTGCGGGACTGTTTTTTGGAGACCCACGGCACGATTTTGCATGGCAAATGGGTAGCGGTGAAGGGCATTATCCGCATATGCATGGACGCACACCACATTTGCCCTTATTACGCAGCGCACGAGGGTAGAGCGACCTGGGCTATGCCCTGGACATAACGTTCGCCCTCGTCATTACTGCGCATCACACCACAGAAAAGTAATGTACTCGCCGTTGCGTGTCTGCCTCAAGATATCCTGCACAGTGAGGAAAAATCAAGAGCTTTGAGTCTGGTCTAGGCCTAGAAGTTGTGGACCAAGACCACCCCAGACCGGTACCAAATATTTGATACCCTCTCGCGAGAGAGGACTGCGTATAAATTGAAAAAGAACGTATTTAGGGGGACAATTTTGGTACAATTCACCGAGCTCGTCTTGTGCCATAGACTCTAGAGGAGACGAACCATGAGTATGCGAGTATCATGCGCCCAGGGAGCCGACACGCTCTTGAGTCTCATTGAGCATCCAGCTTGCAGGGCGCATTGCATTACCCGTGCAGAGAACAAGGCTATGGCCGAAGCCTACGACTGGGCACGACGCACCTTCCCAGTGTCAGAACGCAGCATGAAGGCAGCGCTCATGCTTGTGCTGCGCGGCCAGGTCGACCTCTCACCAGATGGGACAGCGCAGGTATGGTATTACGGGCAACACAGTCGAACCTACTTTATAGACACAAAGTCATGCTCCTGCTCTGCCTTTACCAATACGCAGGGTTTTTGCAAACATATCAATGCCCGTGACATAGCGCGCTATGCATACGAGCTGGCTCAGCAGTACCTCTCTGACCCTGAACAAGTGGAGATGTTGCACCGGGACTGTCCGCACCCTATCCCAGAGTAGGGGGCAGGCTCCCCACTCTACAGATGCGCTTTGCTGGTCACCAATAAGGTAAGGCGCGACGCTATCCCATGCCCCAGAGGGTTCCCTGCCTTCTGGGGCGTTGCCTTTGGCATACACATAACACGGACACTACAACCCAGCACTAACACAGCTCTGTAAGGAGTGAGAGATGAGCGCACCTAAGACCGTAGCCCAGCAAGGCTGATGGCCGCAGGTCAGACGCCGCTACTTCCCCTGGTCCAAGCCTACGCCAGCGTGTACAATCTGGTGCGGAATTTACCACAACTTACGAGATACAGCATGGTCCACTGGTGGTCCACTGAGCAGGACAAAGTTACGCAGCACGCGAGGGTAGAGCGACCTGGGCTGTGCCCTGGACATAACGTTCGCCCTCGTCATTGCTGAGCATCACATCACAGAAAAGAATGTGCTCGCCGTTGCGGGTCTGTTTCTCGGTTACGACACCGCTACAGGTTAGCGCCGTATTGTGAGGTACCGTAGCACGGAAGTTGGCGGTGAGCTCTTTCAGCGTGCCAGTGGGGAAAAATTCGGTGAGCATGCGCGCTAAAAACCCCAGGCTCATGTTCCCAGGGACGATCGCGCCTGGCAACCCTTCTTTCCGCGCGTACTCATCATCGGTAAAGCGCCCACTCTGCATGCGCGCTACATCAACAAAGCGCACCACATCTGCCGTGGTCGGGCAGATGTCGAGTTCGGCTAACTCATCGCCTATGTCAATATCTTCGAAATATTCGACCATCTCGTTCACCTTGTCTCCCCCTCTCAGTCACGGCGAATGAGACTCTGACGCACGACCGCCACCTTTTCACCGCGCTGATTGGTCAGCTCACTTTCCCGCACAATGAAGATCATGTTGCCACTCCGTCCTGTCTTTTCGTAGACCTGCGCAATGCGGTCTACCCCCGTGATCGTATCCCCGGGACGAATCGGTGCCAGGAATGTACACTCCTTACCACCATCAAAGCCACGCTTGCCGTAATTCAACTTGAGATCAGGCAGCCGGACATAGCTACGGAAGACCACGCAAAACGTCGGGGGGGCAATAAGGCCACCATAGGGTGTGGTTTTGGCATACGCCTCGTCCGTATATAACGGGTTGGTTTCGCCAATGGACTGGGCAAATTCAACAATTTCTTCTTTGGTGACGCTGTAGCTGTAGCGATCAAATTCTTTCCCAAGCCAACTGGTATCGTACTCTAACACGCTCGCGGTCTCCTCTCGACATGCAGGGTGTTCCTGCAGAGCATCGGGCCATCTGACACGCTAATGTTTCCAGGTTGGAACGCTTTATTCTGCCCACAGTTCAGCAAAGTCTCAAGCCCTGTATCACGTATTACTCGTTGCCCCGCCTGGTAAAATCCGGTGGTGGTGTGCCACCGCCGTAGACAGGTGCATCCGCCTCCGCGACCAGGGGCAGCTCTGTCTCAGGAGCCTCGGGGTAGGGAAACAGCCCCAGTTGCGTGGTAAAGGCAGGAGCTGCGTGGCAGATGACTTGCAAACAACACTGCGTACAGCGGGGATTACGGGCGGTACAGAGCGTCGCCCCAAGATCCATCATGGCTTGATTGATCACCCAGGCCTCAGCGCCTGGTGGTAACACCTCCTCGGCGAGGCGCCACAGGCGCTTCTGCATAGCATGCGGGCTCGCGGCAGGACGCCGGACAAAGATGCGTTCCAGCACCCGTTGCACATTTGTATCGAGAATGGGAGCACGCTTGCCAAAGGCAAAACACAGCACCGCGCCAGCCGTATAGCGGCCCACCCCCGGCAGCGCTGCGACCTCCTCAAAGGTGTCAGGAAACACCCCCTGGTGGCGTTCCATAACCTGCTGAGCCGCCAGATGCAGGTTGCGCGCCCGGCGATAGTAACCTAAACCTTGCCAGGCGGTGAGCACGTCGTCTACGGAGGCCGCTGCGAGAGCCGCCACCGTTGGGAACCACGCTAAAAAACGCCGGTAGTATTCCAGCACGCGCTCTACCTGCGTCTGCTGCAGCATGACCTCAGAGACCAGAATGGCGTAGGGGTCCGTGGTCCGCCGCCATGGCAAGTCACGCCCATAGCGGCGATACCACTGGCTCAAGCGCTGCTGAAATTGCCGCTTCTGCTGCCCATCAAGTGCCACGGCGGTCGTCCTGACTACCGTTCCTCACCAAAGTTCCTCAGGTCTTCCGGACCCTCTTTGGTCGCGACGACCTCTTCACCCTGCACCATCTTGCGGATCTCCTCCACCACTTCGGGGTTGGCCAGGGTGGTGACATCGCCAATGTTCATCGTATTGGAGATCGACGCCAGGACACGGCGCATAATTTTGCCGGAGCGCGTTTTGGGCATATCCGGCACGATATATACGTGTTTGGGTCTGGCAATCGGACCGATAATGGTCTCAATGGCACGCACCACCTTTTGTTCGACCGCCTTATCGGGAGATATACCAGGCTTCAGGGACACGTACATGTCAGGGACCCGCCCGCGTAAATCATCGGCAACGGGGACCACGGCCGCTTCCGCGATTTCCTCGACGGTGAGACTGGCAGATTCCAGCTCCTTCGTGCCTAAACGATGGCCGGCCACGTTAATCACATCATCGACGCGGCCCAAGATGCGGTAGTAACCATCTTGCGCCTGCATGGCGCCATCCCCAGTGAAATACGGCCAGTCACGCCAGTCCTTACTGTTGGGGTTTTGGCAATACTTGGCATAATACGTTGCGACAAAACGCTGCCGATCGCCCCAGATAGTTTGGAAAGCTCCTGGCCACGGGTTCCGGATACAAATGTTCCCGGCTTTCCCTGAGCCTGCCGGAATTTCATTGCCGTTCTCATCATAGATGACTGGATGAATACCCGGCATGGCCGGTCCAGCGCTGCCAGGCTTCATCGGTTGCAGGGCCGGCATGGTGCTACAGAGAAAGCCACCCGTCTCCGTCTGCCACCAGGTATCCACAATCACCGCCTGCCCCTTGCCCACCACCTTGTGGTACCAGAGCCACACTTCTGGTTCGATGGGCTCACCCACCGTAGTCATGTGCTTGAAACGATAGTTATATTTCGGCGGCTCATCCGGCCCGGCTTTGCGCAGCATGCGGATCGTCGTGGGAGCCGTGTGGAAGATATTGACGTCGAGACGCTCGGCAATGCGCCAGGCACGCCCGGCATCCGGGTAGGTGGGCACGCCTTCGTACATCACCGTGGTCGCGGCGAGCGCCAGCGGACCGTACACGATGTAGGAATGCCCCGTGATCCAGCCAATATCTGCCATGCACCAGTAGACATCTTCAGGATGGATGTCCTGGACAAATTTGGAGGTACCAGCCACATAGGACAGATATCCTCCGATGCTGTGCTGGCAGCCTTTGGGACGGCCCGTGGTGCCACTGGTGTACATCAGGAAGAGGGGGGCTTCTGCCGGCATGGGCACGGGAGCGACTCGTTTCCCGGCGAAATCTTGTAAGACATCGTTGACGAAATAATCACGCCCGTGAACCATGGGCGTCGTCGAGCCATAGCGCCCAGGATACCGTCGCCATACCAGCACCTTGTCGACCTCCTGTCCTTCTTTCTCCGCCGTCTGCAGGCCCGCATCGGCCTTTTCTTTATGATCGAGCAGCGTGCCGTTTCTGTAATAGCTGTCCATCGTAACCAGCACACGGCTGCCCGAGTCGGCAATACGTTCGCCGCAGGACTGCCCGCTGAAGCCGCCAAAGACGACGGAGTGGATGGCCCCCAGTCTGGCGCAGGCCAGCATGGTAACCGGCAGTTCCGGCACCATGGGCATGTGAATCGTGAC